>NZ_LMER01000018.1:188-250242 GCF_001426435.1 Angustibacter sp. Root456
TGCCGTTCTCGTTCTACTGCCCGTCCGCGTCGAGGTCCTCGGGCCGAGGCGCGAGGCCTGCGGTGAGGTCCTTCAGTGGGGACCGGGGTCACCTACTCTAGCAGGCTCTAGGAGCCGGTCTGACCAGCGCCCTCAGGACGCCGGCGACCCCCGAGCAAGACACTCGGCGCCATCAGCAGGAAGTCAGCCTGCGGGACCGGCCACCTCACGGTGTCCGTGCCTCCCAACCGGGCTGACGTCGAGAAGATTACGGGCGCCGTCTCGGCCGAGTCAAATCCGCCGCGCCGGCCGCGGGGAACCCAGCTGCCCCATGCCTCAGGAGGCCACGACCGCTGCGGCCAGGGACTTCTTGCCCCGCCGCAGGACGGCGAAGCGACCGTGCAGCAGGTCGTCCGCCGTCAGCACGGCGTCGGGGTCCGTCACCTTGACGTTGTTGACGTACGCCCCGCCCTCGTCGATCGTGCGGCGCGCCGCCGAACGGCTGGCCGACAGGCCGGCGTCCACGAACGCGTCCACCACCGAGCTGCCCGCCTTCACCGAGGCCTGTGGCAGCTCCGCGGTCGCGTCCGCGAGGGTCCGCTCGTCGAGCTCGTCGAGCGCACCTCGCCCGAAGAGCGCGCGACTGGCCGCCTCGACGGCCGCGGTGGCCTGCGCGCCGTGGACCAGCGTCGTCACGTCGGCCGCCAGGGTGCGCTGGGCCTCCCGTGCGAACGGGCGCTCGGTCACCTCGCGGTCGAGCGCCTCGATCTGCTCGCGGCTGCGGTCGGTGAAGACCTTCAGCAGCGTGACCACCGACGCGTCCTCGACGTTGAGCCAGTACTGGTAGAACGCGTACGGACTGGTCATGTCCGCCGACAGCCAGATCGCGTTGCCCGCGCTCTTACCGAACTTCTCCCCCGACGAGTCGGTGAGCAGCGGTGTGGTCAGCAGGTGCACCGACGCCCCCTCGACCCGGTGGATCAGGTCGGAGCCGGCCGTGAGGTTGCCCCACTGGTCGTTCCCGCCGGTCTGCAGGGTGCACCCGTAGTCGCGGAACAGCTGCAGGTAGTCGAGCCCCTGCAGCAGCTGGTAGCTGAACTCGGTGTAGGAGATGCCCTCGTCGGAGTTGAGCCGCGCGGCGATGGCCTCCTTCTTCACCATCTGGTTGACCCGGAAGTGCTTGCCCACGTCCCGCAGGAAGTCCAGCGCCGACAGCCCCTGGGTCCAGTCGAGGTTGTTGACGAACACCGCGGGGTTCTCGCCGTCGCTACGCAGGAACGGGCGCACCTGGTCCTGGATGCGGGCCACCCACTGCGCCGTCTGCTCCTTGGTCTTGAGCACCCGCTCGGCGCTGGGCCGCGGGTCACCGATGAGGCCGGTGGAGCCGCCCACGAGGCAGATGACCCGGTGCCCCGCCCGCTGCAGGTGACGCAGCACGATCAGCTGCACGAGGTTGCCGAAGTGCAGCGAAGGCGCGGTCGGGTCGAAGCCGCAGTAGGCCGTGAGCGGACCGTCCGCGAGGGCCTGGCGCAACGCGGCTTCGTCGGTGGTCTGCGCCACCAACCCACGCCACTTCAGCTCGTCGAGGATGTCGACCACGATCGTCCCTTCGTCCGTGCCGGAGCCCGCGCCCCGCCGTCTGCTGCCGCCAGCCTGCCTGATCAGCCCGCGCTGCGGCGAACCGGTTCCTGGCGCCCATCGCCGCGCACCACGCCCGGCCGGTACGCCGACACGCTGGGCTCGCCGTCGAGCCAGAACCGCCAGGGGTAGCGCTCGCCGTCCCCTCCGGCGCCGCTGACGCCGACCCGCGGGCCCGTCCGGACGGCGCTCCCCGGCGTCGCGGGGACCACCAGCCGCACCGGGGACGCCGACCGCGCACCCCCCAGGGCCACGCCGTCGAGCGAGCCGTCGAGTCCCAACGCGGAGGCGAGGCGGGCCGGGCCGCGGGCCAGGTCGCGGTCGGTCCGCGCCGCCGGACGGCGGGCGCGGGCCAGGTCGTGGCCGCCCACCACCTCGCCGGCGCGCAGCAGGACGGCGGACGCCGCGCCCTCCGGCGCGCACACCACGTTCACGCACCAGTGCATGCCGTACGAGAAGTACACGTAGAGGTGCCCGGGCGGCCCGAACATGACCTGCGTGCGGGGCGTGCGCCCGTTGCGCGCGTGCGACCCCGGGTCCCCCGGCCCGGCGTAGGCCTCGACCTCGGTGAGCCGGACGGCCACCACTCCGGCGTCGGTGCGGTGCTCGAGGACAGCGCCGAGCAACCGCGGCGCGACGTCGAGCACCGGGCCGCTCAGCAGCCGCGCGAGCGAGCGCGGCGGCGCGCCGGCGCCGGGCGGCAGGTCGAGGTCGGCCACCTGCGGATCGTACGGGCGCCGCCGGGCTGCGGCCCGCTCGGGCGGCCGGCGCCGCGCGCGGGCACACTCGGTGCCATGGCCCGTCGAGAGCGGCGTGCGCCGCGGTACGACATCGTGACGCCGACCGAGCGCGAGCGGCTCGACGCCGACATCGCCCAGCGTCGCCGCCGCTACTTCGTGCTGTGGGTGCCCTGCATCGTGCTCGTGGTGTTCGGCTTCTTCGTGCCGGCCCCGACGCCGCTGCGGGTCGCGGCGCTCGCGCTGGCCGCTCCCCTGCTGCCGGCGGCGGCGTTCGTCGGCAACCGGCGGGGTCGCTAGCGGCCGCGGGCCGAGGGCGCTGCCGAGGCCCACGCGCGCGCGTCGCTCAACGCGCCGCGCGCCGCGTCCAGCTGCTCGGCCACCCGGGCCGGCGCGGTGCCTCCCACGGCGTCGCGCGACGCGAGCGACCCCTCGACCGACAACACCTCGCGGACCCCGGCGCCGAGGTGCGGTGAGATCTCGGCGAGGTCGGCGTCGTCGAGGTCCCACAGCTCGATGCCGCGCTGCTCGCAGCGGCGGACGCACTCGCCCGCCACCTCGTGCGCCACCCGGAACGGCACGCCCTGGCGCACCAGCCACTCGGCGATGTCGGTGGCCAGGGCGAAGCCCTGCGGCGCCAGCTCGGCGAGCCGGTCGGTGTGGAACACCAGCGTCGCGACCATGCCGCTCACGGCCGGCAGCAGCACCTCGAGGGTGTCGACGGCGTCGAACACCGGCTCCTTGTCCTCCTGCAGATCGCGGTTGTAGGCGAGCGGCAGGCCCTTGAGCGTCGCGAGCAGGCCGGCGTGGTCACCGATGAGCCGGCCGGCCTTGCCGCGCGCCAGCTCGGCGACGTCGGGGTTCTTCTTCTGCGGCATGATGCTCGACCCGGTCGAGTAGGCGTCGTCGAGCGTGACGAAGGAGAACTCCTTCGTGGCCCAGACGATGACCTCCTCGGCCAGCCGCGAGACGTCGACGCCGACCATGGCCGTGACGAAGGAGAACTCTGCGACGACGTCGCGGGCTGCGGTGCCGTCGATCGAGTTCTCGACGGGCCGGTCGAAGCCGAGCTCAGCGGCCACGGCGGCGGGGTCGAGGCCGAGCGAGGAGCCCGCCAGAGCGCCCGAGCCGTACGGCGAGGCCGCCGCGCGCGCGTCCCAGTCGCGCAGCCGATCGACGTCGCGCAGCAGCGGCCAGGCGTGGGCCAGCAGGTGGTGGGCCAGCAGGACCGGCTGCGCGTGCTGCAGGTGGGTGCGACCCGGCATCGGTGCCGTCGAGTGGGCGGCGGCCTGCTCGACGAGCGCCTGGACGACGTCGAGCACCCGGGCTGCGACGACGCGCGCGTGGTCGCGCAGGTACATCCGCACGAGCGTGGCGATCTGGTCGTTGCGCGAGCGCCCGGCGCGCAGCCGGCCGCCCAGCTCGGGCCCGGCTCGCTCGATGAGCCCACGCTCGAGCGCCGCGTGCACGTCCTCGTCGTCCGGCGCCGGGCCGAAGGCGCCGCAGGCCACGTCGGCGTCGAGGCGGTCGAGCGCCGTGAGCATCCCCGCGAGGTCGTCGTCGTCGAGCAGCCCCGCGGTGTGCAGCACCCGGGCGTGCGCCCGCGAACCGGCGAGGTCGTAGCGGGCCAGCCGCCAGTCGAAGTGGGTGCTGCGGCTGAGCTCGGCGAGAGCATCAGCCGGTGCTCCCGAGAAGCGCCCGCCCCACAGCGCCCCGGCGTTCGTGCCCTGCTGGCGGCCAGTGTCGTCGCTCATCAGTCGGTACCCGCCTCCATCGCGGCCTGGTCGAGCGCCGCCTCCTCGTCCCCCGCGACGCCGGGGTTCTGGGTGATCTGGTCGAAGCCCCCCGCGGGCAGCTCGCCGAAGAGCGTGCCGTGCTCGACGAGCACCTGCCCCTGGTCGAGCGGCTGACCGGCGTACAGCTCGAGCAGCGCGCGCGAGTCGGCGATGTCGAGGTTGCGCATCGTCAGCTGGCCGATGCGGTCGGTGGGGCCGAAGGCGGCGTTCTCCGTGCGCTCCATCGACAGCTTGTCGGGGTGGTAGGAGAACGCCGGGCCCTCGGTGCGCACGATCGTGTAGTCCTCGCCGCGGCGCAGGCGCACCGTGACCTCGCCGGTGACCACTGAGGCGATCCAGCGCTGCACCGACTCGCGCAGCATCAGCGACTGCGGGTCCAGCCAGCGTCCCTCGTAGAGCAGCCGGCCGAGCCGACGGCCGTGGGCGTGGTAGCTCGCGATGGTGTCCTCGTTGTGGATCGCGTTGACCAGGCGCTCGTAGGCGATCCAGAGCAGCGCCATACCCGGCGCCTCGTAGATGCCGCGGCTCTTGGCCTCGATGATGCGGTTCTCGATCTGGTCGGACATGCCGAGTCCGTGCCGACCACCGATGGTGTTGGCCTCGTGCACCAGGGCGACCGCGTCGTCGTAAGTGACGCCGTTGATCGCCACCGGGCGCCCGCGCTCGAAGCGCACGGTGACGTCCTCGGCCTCGATCGCGATGGCGGGGTCCCAGAAGCGCACGCCCATGATGGGCTCGACGGACTCCAGCGAGACGTCGAGGTGCTCGAGCGTCTTGGCCTCGTGCGTCGCGCCCCAGATGTTCGCGTCGGTGGAGTACGCCTTCTCCTTGCTGTCGCGGTAGGGCAGGTCGTGCTCGGTGAGCCACTGGCTCATCTCGGCCCGACCGCCCAGCTCCTCGACGAAGCGGGCGTCGAGCCAGGGCTTGTAGATGCGCAGGGAGGGGTTGGCGAGCAGGCCGTAGCGGTAGAACCGCTCGATGTCGTTGCCCTTGAACGTCGAGCCGTCGCCCCAGATGTCGACACCGTCCTCGTGCATGGCGCGCACGAGCATCGTGCCCGTGACCGCCCGCCCGAGCGGCGTGGTGTTGAAGTAGGCGCGGCCACCGGAGCGGATGTGGAACGCGCCGCACGCCAGGGCGGCCAGCCCCTCCTCGACCAGCGGACGGCGGCAGTCGACCGCGCGCGACAGCTCGGCGCCGTACTGCAGCGCACGGGCCGGGACACCGTCGATGTCGGGCTCGTCGTACTGGCCGATGTTCGCGGTGTAGGTGCACGGGACGGCACCGTTCTCGCGCATCCAGGCCACGGCCACCGAGGTGTCGAGGCCGCCGGAGAAGGCGATGCCGACGCGCTCGCCGACGGGCAGGGAGGTGAGGACCTTGCTCAACGTGGGTTCCTTCGGGTGGTGGTGCCGGTGGGGACTCGGTCATCGGGATCGGTGTCGTTGGCCAGCGCGAGCAGACGCTCGGCAACGGCTTCGCCGCCGGCCGCGTCGCGGCTGATGACGAGCACGGTGTCGTCGCCGGCCACGGTGCCGAGGACGTCACTCGGGCGCACGCGGTCGATGGCCGAGGCCAGGAACTGGGCTGCGCCCGGGGGGGTGCGCAGCAGCGCCAGGTTGGCCGAGCCCTCCGCCGACACGAGCAGCTCGCCGAGCAGCCGGGCGAGCCGGGCCTCGGCGGCCGTGGAGTCCTGCACCGCGTGGGGCGTGCGGTCGCCGCCCTCGGCCGGGACGGCGTACACCAGGGCCCCGGAGGGGACGCGCACCTTCACGGCGTCGAGCTCGAGGAGGTCGCGCGAGAGCGTCGCCTGGGTGACCTCGATGCCGTCAGCCGCCAGCAGGTCGGCGAGCTGGGTCTGCGAGCGCACGGCGGTGTGCGACAGCACCTCGGCGATGCGCTGGAGCCGCGCCGTCTTGGTGTGTGCCGTCGCAGTGGCCGGACGCTCGGTCACGACGAGCGTTCCAGCAGCCAGGCGAGCAGGGCCTTCTGCGCGTGCAGGCGGTTCTCGGCCTCGTCCCACACCACCGACTGCGGCCCGTCGATCACCTCGGCCGCGATCTCGAGCCCGCGGTAAGCCGGCAGGCAGTGCAGGACGACGGCGTCGACCGCCGCGCGCGACAGGGCCGAGGCGTCGACGGCGAACGGCGTGAACGGGCTGGCCGCGCCTGCGCGCTCGCCCTTCTCGAGCTCCTGACCCATCGACACCCAGGTGTCGGTGGCCAGGGCGTCGGCGCCCTCGGCGGCCTCCTCCGGGCGGTCGGTGACGAGCACGGAGCCACCGGTCTCGGCGGCGATCTCGCGCGCCCGGTCGACCACGTCCGCGTCGGGCAGGTGCGAGGCGGGCGTGCCGATGCGCACGTGCAGGCCCGCGGTGGCGCCGCCGAGCAGGTATGAGTGGGCCATGTTGTTGGCGCCGTCGCCGAGGTAGGCGAGCGTGAGGCCGGCGAGCGTCTTCTTGTGCTCGCGGATGGTCTGCAGGTCGGCGAGGATCTGGCACGGGTGGAACGAGTCGGTGAGGGCGTTGACCACCGGCACGCGGCTGGCGGCGGCCATGGCCTCGATGCGGTCCTGGCCGAACGTGCGCCAGACGATCGCCGCGACCTGGCGGTCGAGCACCCGGGCGGTGTCCTCGATCGGCTCCCCGCGGCCCAGCTGGCTCGACTGGGCGTCGATCACGAGGGGGTACCCGCCCAGCTCGGCGACGCCGATGCTGAACGACACGCGCGTGCGCGTCGACGGCTTGTCGAAGAGCACCGCGACGGCCCGCGGCCCCTCGAGGGGGCGTAGCGCGAACCGGTCGGCCTTCACCCGCGCCGCCAGGTCGAGCACCTCGACCAGCTCGGTGGGGCTGAGGTCGTCGTCGCGCAGGAAGTGGCGGGGCATCACGGCTCCTGAGGGTCGTCGGCGGGCGGGTCGTCGGTGCAGGCGGCGGCCACGATCGCAGGCAGTGCGGCCAGGAAGGAGTCTGCCTGCTCGGGCGTCAGGATCAGCGGCGGCGCGAGGCGCACGGTGTCGGGCGCGACCGCGTTGACGATGAACCCGGCCTCGAGCGCGGCGGAGGCGACCTGCGCGGCGCGCGGCTCGTGCAGGTGGACGCCGAGCAGCAGGCCCTCGCCGCGCACCCCGGCCACGAGCGGCGCCCCGGCGGCGACCGCGCCGGCGGCGATGCGCCGTCCGACCTGCTGCACCCGGGGCAGCAGGCCGTCGCGCTCGATGACGTGGATCGTGGCGAGCGCCGCCGCGGCGGCGACCGGGTTGCCACCGAACGTGGTGCCGTGCTGGCCCGCGGTGAGCAGTCCGGACGCCCGCTCGCCGAGGGTGACGACCGCGCCCACGGGGATGCCGCCGCCGAGGCCCTTGGCCAGCGTGACGACGTCCGGCACGACGCCGTGCCGGGTGTGCGCGAACCACGCGCCGGTGCGACCCATGCCGGTCTGCACCTCGTCGACGACGAGCAGCGCGCCGACGCGCTCGGTGAGTCGGCGCGCTTCGACGAGGTAGCCCTCGGGCAGCGGACGCACCCCGGCCTCACCCTGCACCGGCTCGAGCACGAGCGCGGCGACCTGGTCGTCGAGGGCCGCCTCGAGGGCGGCGAGATCACCGAACGGAAGGTGCTCGACGCCGCCGGGCAGCGGCTCGAAGGGCTCGCGGTAGGCAGCCTTGTGGGTGAGCGCCAGCGCACCCAGGGTGCGGCCGTGGAAGGCGCCCTCGAGCGCCAGGATCCGGGGGCGTCCCGTGCGCCGGGCGATCTTGAACGCGCCCTCGTTGGCCTCGGCGCCGGAGTTGGCGAAGAAGACCCGCGAGCCGCGGGGTGCCTCGAGCAGGCCGAGCAGCCGCTCGGCGAGCGCCACCTGCGGCGCCGAGGCGAAGAAGTTCGAGACGTGGCCGAGGGTCGACAGCTGCGCGGTGACGGCACCGACCAACGTCGGGTGGGCGTGGCCGAGAGCGTTGGTGGCGATGCCGCCCAGCAGGTCGAGGTAGCGCCGGCCGTCGGCGTCCCAGACGTACGCGCCCTCACCGCGCACCAGCACGCGCTGCGGCGTGCCGTACGTCGGCAGCAGCGCGGCCGCGTAGCGCTCGAGCCACTGCGCGGACGAGGCGTCGGCGGACACCAGCGCGTCGGCGCTGGCGGCGGCGGAGGTGGGTTGCTCGCTCACGGCGTCACCATCGTTCCCGTGCCTTCGCTGGTCACCATCTCGAGCAGCAGCGCGTGCGGCAGGCGGCCGTCGACCACCGTGGCGCGGGTGACGCCGCCGCGAACGGCGCGCAGGCAGGCGGCCATCTTGGGGGCCATGCCGGAGTCGATCTGCGGCAGCACCTCCTCGAGCTCGTCGGCCGCGATCTGCTGCACGAGCGACGACCGGTCGGGCCAGTCGCTGTAGAGGCCCTCGACGTCGGTGAGCACCACGAGCTTGACCGCGCCCAGCGCGACGGCGAGCGCCGCGGCGGCGGTGTCGGCGTTGACGTTCAGCACCTGGCCACCGCGTTCGGGCGCGATGGACGACACGACGGGGATGCGTCCGGCGCCGACGAGGTCGAGCACCGCCGCCGGGTCGACCTCGACGACGTCGCCCACGAGTCCGATGTCGACCGGTGCGCCGTCGACGACGGGCCGGTGGCGCTCGGCCCGGAGGAGTCCGGCGTCCTCGCCCGAGAGCCCGACTGCGTGCGGGCCGTGCTCGTTGATGAGACCCACGAGCTCGCGACCGACCTGGCCGACGAGCACCATGCGCACCACGTCGACCGTCTCCTCGGTGGTGACGCGCAGGCCGGCGCGGAACTGCGACTCGATGCCGAGGCGGGCCAGCATGGCCGTGACCTGCGGGCCACCGCCGTGCACGACGACGGGGCGGATGCCGACGTGGCGCAGGAAGACCATGTCCTCGGCGAAGGCGCGCTTGAGGTGCTCGTCGGTCATGGCGTGCCCGCCGTACTTGATCACCACGACCTGGCCGTGGAACTGCTTGAGCCACGGCAGGGCGTCGATGAGGACGCCGGCGCGGGTGGCGTCCCAGGCCGGGTCGTCGGCGCGCATCGGTCGCGAGGTGCCCCAGCGGCTCATGTCGAGTACGCCGAGTTCTCGTGCACGTAGGCGTGCGTGAGGTCGTTGGTCCACACGGTAGCGGTGGCCTCCCCGGCCTTGAGGTCGATGACGAGGTGGACGTCGCGGGCGGTGAGGTCGACGCCGGCGCGGTCGTCGCCGGGGCCGCCGTCGCGGGCGATCCAGACGCCGTTCATCGCGACGTCGAGGGTCGAGGGGTCGAACGCCGCGCTCGTCGTGCCCACCGCCGCGAGCACGCGTCCCCAGTTGGGGTCGCGACCGAACACGGCGGTCTTGAACAGGTTGCTGCGGGCGACGGCACGAGCCACCTCGACGGCGTCGTCCTCGCTCGCCGCGCGCACCACCTCGATGGCGATGTCGTGCTCGGCGCCCTCGGCGTCGCGCATGAGCTGCTGGGCGAGGTCGTGGCAGACGGCGGTGAGCGCGGCGGTGAACGCCTCGGCGTCGGGCCGGACGCCGCTCGCACCGCTCGCCATGAGCAGCACCGTGTCGTTGGTCGACTGGCACCCGTCGGAGTCGAGGCGGTCGAACGTGACGCGCGTGGCGGCGCGCAACGCGTGGTCGCAGGTCACCGCGTCGACGTCCGCGTCAGTGGTGATGACGACGAGCATGGTGGCCAGGGCGGGCGCCAGCATGCCCGCGCCCTTGGCCATGCCCCCGACGACCCAGCCGTCGGACTCGTGCACGGCCTGCTTGCTGACGGTGTCGGTGGTCATGATCGCCGTCGCGGCGTCGGCTCCTCCGGCGGCGTCCAGGGCCGCGGCGACCGCGTCGATGCCGGCGGCCAGGCGGGGACCGTCGAGCTGCTCACCGATGAGACCCGTGGAGCACACGACGACGTCGCCGGCGTCCACGCCGACGAGCGCGCCCACCTGCTCGGCACTGGCGTGCGTGACGGCGAAGCCCTGCGGGCCGGTGTAGCAGTTGGCGCCCCCGGAGTTGAGCACGACGGCCCGCACCACACCGTCGGCGCTGGCGACCTCGCTCCACAGCACCGGGTTGGCCTTGCAGCGGTTGCTCGTGTAGACGGCGGCGGCTGCCGCCGAGGGGCCGTCGTTGACGACGAGGGCGAGGTCGGGGCGACCGGATGGCTTGAGTCCGGCGGTCACGCCGGCGGCCCGGAAGCCGCGGGCTGCGGTGACGCTCACGGTGCCACCCCGATCGTCGGCAGGCCCAGCGTCTCGGGTAGCCCCAGGGCGAGGTTGAGGCTCTGGATCGCGGCCCCTGCCGTGCCCTTGGTGAGGTTGTCGATCGCCGCGACCGCCACGACCCGACCGACGCGCTCGTCGACGGTCACCTGCACGTGCGCGGTGTTGGCGCCGTAGGTGTCGGCGGTGCGGGGCCAGCTGCCCTCGGGCAGCAGCTCGACGAACGCCTCGCCGGCGTACGCCCGCTCCCAGGCGATGCGCACGACGGCGGGGTCGGCGTCCGGCGTGAGGCGCGCGGTGCAGGTGGCCAGGATGCCTCGGGCCATGGGTGCGAGGGTAGGCGTGAACGAGACCGTGACCGGCCGGCCGGCCGCGGCCGCGAGGTTCTGCTCGATCTCTGGCGTGTGCCGGTGCACACCGCCCACGCCGTACGGCGACATCGAGCCCATGACCTCCGAGCCGAGCAGGTGCGCCTTCAGCGCCCGGCCGGCGCCCGAGGTGCCGGACGCCGCCACGACCACGACCTCGTCGGCCGCGAGCAGGCCGGCCGCGAAGCCCGGCGCCAGAGCGAGCGAGACGGCAGTCGGGTAGCAGCCCGGCACCGCGATGCGCCGAGCACCTGCGAGCCGCGCGCGCTGCGCGCCACCGCCGGCGAGCGGCAGCTCGGGCAGGCCGTAGGGCCACGTGCCGGCGTGGTCGGTGCCGTAGAAGGCCGTCCACGCCGCGGGGTCGGACAGCCGGAAGTCGGCGCCGCAGTCGATCACCGCCACGTCGTCGGGCAGCTGCCCAGCCAGGGCGGCCGACTGGCCGTGCGGGAGCGCCAGGACGACGGCGTCGTGCCCCGCCAGCTGCTCGGGGGTCGTCGCGACGAGCTCGCGCTCGGCGAGCGGGCGCAGGTGGGGGTGGTGCTCACCGAGCCGGGTGCCGACGCTCGAGCCGGCGGTCAGCGCCCCGATCTCGAGCTGGGGATGGGCCAGCGCGAGGCGCAGCACCTCTCCGCCCGCGTACCCACTGGCGCCCGCCACCGCGACCTTGATCACTCGCATGACTATACAGCCACACGCGAATCCATGCACCTGGCCCTGTGCCGTGATCATGCACGCCAGCCCCGGCAGACGGGGCTGACGTGCATGATCACGGGCGGGGTCAGTCGCGCAGCGTCGCTCCGGTGCGCTCGAAGGCGGCCGTCACGGCGGCGTCGCGGGCGGCGCTCGCCTCGTCACCGGTGAGGGTGCGGTCGGGAGCGCGCAGCACCAGGCGGTAGGCGAGCGAGCGCTTGCCCTCCCCGACCTGCTCGCCGCGGTACTCGTCGAACAGCCGCACCTGCTCGAGCAGCGCCCCACCGCCGTCGCGCAGCGCACGCTCGACGTCGGCCGCCGCCACGTCGGCGTCGACCACGAGCGCGACGTCGCGCAGCGCGACCGGGTGCGTCGGCACTGGCACCGCCGGCACGATCTCAGGCACAGCGGCGAGCAGCACGTCGAGGTCCACCTCGGCCGCGCACGTGCGCTCCGGCAGGTCGAGCGCCGCCACGACGGCCGGTGCGAGCTCACCGGCGTGAGCGACCAGGGTGCCGTCGGCCAGCGCGAGGCGCGCGCAGCGGCCTGGGTGCCACGGCGCGTGCTGGTCGGCCGTCACCACCAACGCCGGCAGGCCCAGGGACGCGGCCAGACCCTGCACGGCCGCGACGGCGTCCGTCCAGTCGGCTGCGCGCCCCGGACCCCACCACCCCGGCAGCTCGCGGTGCCCGGCCAGCAGCACGCCGGCCCGCAGCGGCTGCGCCGGGACGCCGGTCTCGAGCTGGTGGAGCACCGCGTCGTCCGGACGCCGGCCGCCAGCCGGGCGCGGAGCCGCCACGGGTGCGCCGTGCGGGCGGAACACGCGCCCGATCTCGAAGACGGCGACGTCCCGCGTGCCGCGCGAGAGGTTGCGGTGCACGGCGTCCGGCAGCGTCGCGAGCACGCTGGTGCGCAGCAGCGGCGCCTGCTCGCTGAGCGGGTTGGCCAGCCGCAGTGCCGTGCGCCGCGGGTCGTCGTCGGGCAGCGCCAGCTGGTCGAGCCGCTCCGCGGGCATGAACGGGTAGGTGAGCACCTCCACCAGGCCCTGCTCGGCGAGCGCGCGAGCCGCCGAGCGCCGCAGCCGCTGCTCGCGGGTCAGCCCCCGGCCGGCTGGGGCCGCCGGCAGCACCACCGGGATGGTGTCGTAGCCGTGCACGCGCGCGACCTCCTCGACGAGGTCTGCCCCCTCGAGCAGGTCCGGACGCCACGACGGCGCCATCACGACCAGCCGGTCAGCACGCTGCGGGTCGTCGCTCACGGTGCAGCCGACCGCCTCCAGCGCCTCGCGGACCTCGGCGTCGGTGTAGTCGCGCCCGGCGAGCCGGCGCGGAAGGTCGCGCTGCAGCGTGATCGGCTCTCGCGGCGCGCGCTGGTCGACGTCCGTCACGGCCTCGGCGCGGCCGCCGCCGTGCTCGACGAGCAACCGGACGGCCAGCTCGGCCGCGCGGTCGGCGAGATCGGTGTCGACGCCGCGCTCATAGCGCCGGGCGGCCTCGGTGCCGAGCTTGTGCCGGCGGGCGGTGCGCGCCACCGTGACGGGGTCGAAGTGCGCCGACTCCACGAGCAGGTTCGTGGTGTCGGGCGCCACCTCGCTGCTGGCTCCGCCCATGACGCCCGCGAGGGCCAGCACGCGCGAGGTGCCGTCAGCCGCCTCGTCGGTGATGAGCAGGTCCTGCGGGTCGAGCGTGCGCTCGATGTCGTCCAGCGTGGTGAGCCGCTCCCCCGCTCGCGCACGGCGCACGACGATGCGCTCGCCGAGCCGGTCGAGGTCGAAGGCGTGCAGCGGCTGGCCGGTGGCGAGCATGACGTAGTTCGTGACGTCGACCGCCAGCGAGATCGGCCGCATGCCGCACAGCGTGAGCACCGTGCGCATCCAGTCGGGGGTCGCGGCGCCCGGGTCGAAACCGCGCACGACGCGAGCGACGTACCGGTCGCAGCCGGGGCGTCCGCGCACGGGCGAGTCGTCGGCGAGGCGCACGGGGAAGCCCTGGCCATCGGCGAGCGGCACCTCGACGTCCGCCGGGTCGGTGAAGCGGCCGCCGGTGGCCAGCGCGTACTCGCGGGCGATGCCGCGCAGGCTGAAGCAGTAGCCGCGGTCGGGGTTGACGTTGACCTCGATGGCGACGTCGTCGAGACCCAGCAGGGCGATGGCATCGGTGCCCGGCTCGGCGTCGCCGGGCCCCGGGCGCTCCAGCACGATGATGCCGGCGTGGTCGTCGCCGAGGCCGAGCTCGCGCTCGGAGCAGATCATGCCGTCCGAGACGTGGCCGTAGGTCTTGCGCGCCGAGATCTCGAAGCCGCCGGGCAGGACGGCGCCGGGCAGAGCGACGACGACCGGGTCACCGGCGCCGAAGTTCGAGGCGCCGCAGACGATCCCGCGCACGTCGTCGGGTCCCGGGCCCACCTGCACCTGGCACCAGTGGATGGTCTTGCCGTTCTTCTGCGGCTCGGGCTCGACCGACAGCACGCGCCCGACCACGACCGGTCCGGTGAGGTCGCCGCCGTGCACGGCCTCCTCCTCGAGCCCGACGCGCCACAGCACGTCCAGCACTTGCTGGGGCGTCGTGCCGGCCGGCAGGTCGGTGTGCTCCCGCAGCCACGACAGCGGCGCGCGCATCAGATCTCCATCCCGTAGTGCTGGCTGAACCGGACGTCGCCCTCGACCATGTCGCGCATGTCGCGCACGCCGTAGCGCATCATCAGGGTGCGCTCGATGCCCATGCCGAACGCGAAGCCGCTGTAGCGGTCGGGGTCGACCCCGCACGAACGCAGGACGTTCGGGTGCACCATGCCGCAGCCACCCCACTCGATCCAGCCGATGCCGCCGCACGTCCGGCACTCCAGGTCGGCGCCGCGGCAGATGGCGCACTGCAGGTCGACCTCCGCGCTCGGCTCGGTGAACGGGAAGTACGACGGCCGCCAACGCAGCACGACGTCCGCGCCGAGCATCGCGCGCGCGAAGTACTCCAGCGTGCCCTTCAGGTGCGCCATCGACAGCCCCTCGTCGACGGCCAGGCCCTCGACCTGGTGGAACACCGGCGTGTGCGTCGCGTCGAGCTCGTCGGTGCGGAACACCTTGCCCGGGCACACGACGTACGTCGGCACGCCGCGCTCGAGCAGCGTGCGCACCTGCACCGGCGAGGTGTGCGTGCGCAGCACCAGCCCGGCGTCGGGTGGCTCGACGAAGAAGGTGTCCTGCATCTGGCGCGCCGGGTGGTCGGCGTCGAAGTTGAGCGCGTCGAAGTTGAACCACTCCGACTCCAGCTCTGGGCCTTCGGCGACCTCCCAACCCATGGCCACGAAGAGGTCCTCGATCTTGTCCTGCAGCGTGTTGAGCGGGTGGCGGGCTCCGCGCGGGGCGCGGTCGACCGGCAGCGTGACGTCGACGGCCTCCTCCACCAGCACGCGGGCGTCGCGCTCGGCCTCCAGCACGCTCTGCCGCTCAGCGAAGGCGCGGCTCACCTCGCCGCGGGCCTGGCCCACCCGGCGTCCGGCGTCGGCGCGGGCTGCCGGCGGCAGGGCGGCGATCTCGCGGTTGGCCAGTGCCAGCGGGCTGCGGTCGCCCGCGTGGGCCAGTCGGGCGCTCTTCAGCTCGTCCAGCGACGTGGCGGCGGCTGCGGCGGCGAGGGCGTCGGCCAGCGCGGCGTGCACCGACTCGACCGACAACGCCTCGACCTCCACGGGGTCGTAGCTGGAGTTGGGGGCGGACATGAGTACCTACTTCCGTGACGAGCGTGACGGCACCGCCGGCGACGGGGCCGGCGCACCAGGTGGCCATCGTCCCAGGCCGCGGTGAGGCGACGCTGAGGGGGCGCCCGCGCTCAGGCCACGTGGTCCGGGGCCGACGCGGGCAGGGTAAATCGGAACTGCGCACCACCCGACGCCGCGCGACCGACCGTGATCCGCCCGCCGTGCGCCTCGACCAGACCGCGCACGAGGTAGAGCCCCAGCCCCGTCCCACCGCGGCGGCGGCCGTGCCAGAACCGGGTGAACACCCGCTGCAGGTCGGCCTCGTCGATGCCCTCACCCTCGTCGCTCACGCTGACGACCAGCACGGGCTCGGCCGCCGCGCCGGGAGTCAGCACCTCGGAGCCGGACATGAGGTCCAGCGTGACGGTGCCGTCGCCGTGGCGCACGGCGTTTTCGAGCAGGTTGGCGAGCACCTGCTCGATCCGGTCGGGGTCGGCCCACACCTCGGGCAGCTCGGTGTCGGCGTTGACCACGAACTGCCGGGCGTCGGTGCCGCTGGCCACCATGCGGTCGACGTAGCGACGGGCGGCCGACTCGACGTCGACGGGCTGGCGCCGCACCTCCAGCCGTCCGGCGTCGATGCGCGAGATGTCGAGCAGCTCGGTGATGAGCCGGGTGACGCGGTCGGCGTCGTGCTCGATCGTCTCGAGCATGAAGCGTTTCTGGTCGTCGGTGAACCGGTCCCAGCGGCGCAGCAGCGTCGCGGTGAACCCCTTGACCGACGTCAGCGGCGAGCGCAGCTCGTGCGCCACGGTCGAGATGAGGGCGCCGTCCTCCTCGTGGGTGCGGCGCCGGCTGATGGCGTCGCGCACGGACAGCACCACGCGGTCGACCGGCGCCAGGTGCCCGGGCCGGTGGTAGGTGGCGGTGACGAACAGCTCGATCGGCTGCTCCTTGCCGGGCAGCAGCAGCAGCCGCTCGCGGTGGCCGGTGCGGGTGGCCAGGCCGTTCCAGGGGTCGGTGCACGTCCACCAGCGCCGGCCCTGGGTGTCCTGCAGCGGCAGGACCTCGCGCACGTCGCGGCCGAGCAGGTCGTCGCGCTGGCGCTGCAGGATCCGCACGGCGGCGGAGTTGAGCTGGACGACCCGGGCCGCGCCGTCAGCCACGAGCACGCCGTCGGGCAGGTGCTCGATCCCCACCGGTGAGGTGTCAGGCTCCGGGGACATCACGCATCGCCTGCGGGTGCGAGCTGGTCCGCGAGCATGAAGCGACTGTAGTCAATCCGGCGGACAGGGGAAGATCCGCGCTCACGAGTCGGTCTCGCCGCCGGTCCTGCGGCCCCCCACGCCGTCCGCTGCGCGGGAGGTCGTACGGCGGGACCTCGACAGGGCGCGGGACGAGGCGTACAGGCACACCGTCGCGGCCATCGCGAGGTTGAGGCTCTCGGCGCGCCCACGCAGCGGGACGCGCACGACGGCGTCGGCGAGGGCGCGGGTCTGCTCGTCCAGGCCCCACGCCTCGTTGCCGAACAACCACGCGGTCGGCCGGCGCAGCAGCGCCTCGGGGTCGTGCTCGGCGTCGTCGAGCAGGTCGTCGAGGTCGTGGTCGCCGGCACCGTCCGCAGCGAGGACGACGACACCGCGGGCCCGCAGGCCGGCCACGACGTCAGCCAGCGCCGGGCCCTGGCACACCGGCAGGTGGAACAGGCTCCCCGCCGTCGACCGCACGACCTTGGGGTTGTGGACGTCGACGCTGGCCTCGGTGAACACCACGCCGCAGGCTCCGGCAGCATCCGCCGCGCGCAGCACGGTGCCGGCGTTGCCGGGGTCGCGCCCGTGCACCAGCACGGCGACGAGCGGCAGCGCGCCCGGCGCGTCTGCCGCCTCGAGCACCGCGTCGGGCACCGCGTCGGGCACCGCGTCGGGCACGAAGTCGAGCACGGCGTCGAGCACGACGTCGAGCGGATGGTCGACGGTGCGGCACACGGCCAGCAGGCCCTGCGGCGAGACGGTGTCGGTGAGCGCCGCCATCACCGGCTCACTGGCGCCGAGAGGCACGATCGCGGCCTCGCGGGCCGCGGCGACGACGTCGGGCCAGCGCTCCAGCGCGGCGGACGTGGCGTACAGCTCGTCGACGACGTCACCGGTCTGGGCGTGCGCGGCGACGGCCTCACGGACGGCTTGGGGTCCCTCGGCGAGGAACCGGCCGCCCCGATCACGACCGACGCGCCTGGCCAGCCGGTGCACGCGCTTGACCCGGTCGGCTCGAGGGTTGTCGAGCCAGACCTCCACGCCGTCTCGTGTCGGATCGGCGGGGATGGGGGTCATCGGCGGTGCGGGCTGACGCAGGCGCGTCGGTGGGGTGCTGCTGAGCCTGGGCTCAGGCCGCGTCGGTGGCGGCGTCGGTGGTGGCCGGGACGTTCGCGCGAGACAGCTCGACGAGCGTGGTGAAGGCCGCGGCGTCGTTCACGGCCAGCTCGGCCAGCATGCGACGGTCGACCTCGACGCCGGCGGCCTTCAGGCCCTGGATGAACCGGTTGTACGTCATGCCGTTGGCGCGGGCCGCGGCGTTGATGCGCTGGATCCACAGGCGACGGAAGTCGCCCTTCTTGGCCCGGCGGTCGCGGTAGGCGTAGCCGAGGGAGTGGGTGACCTGCTCCTTGGCCTTGCGGTACAGGCGCGAGCGCTGACCGCGGTAGCCGCTCGCCCGCTCGAGGACGACCCGGCGCTTCTTCTGGGCGTTGACCGCCCGCTTCACGCGTGCCACGTGAGTACTCCTTCAGTGATGGCCGGCGACCGCTCCGTCGAGGAGGGCGCCGAGGGGAACGGGTGGCCTCAGCGGCCGAGCAGCTTCTTGATCTTCTTGACGTCCGACTTCGCGACCACGACGTCGTTGGAGAGGGCGCGGGCCTTCTGCGGCGTCTTCTCGTGGAACTTGTGGACGTGACCGGCCTGCTCGCGCATGACCTTGCCCTTGCCGGTGATCCGGAAGCGCTTCTTCGCACCACTGTGCGTCTTGTTCTTCGGCATGGCTGCCGTTCTCCTCGTCGTCGTCGACCCGCGGGTGCGGGCGCGTCTCGTCGTACCGGCCGGTGCGGGCACCGGTCGGGAGCTGGTGGTACCTGGTTCAGACCTGGGCTCAGGCCTCGGCGGGTGCCGGGGTCTCGGCGGGGCTCGTGGACGGCTCGGTGGCGCTGTCGGCAGCGGCTGCGGCGTCGTCCGCCGCGCTGCGCCGGCGGCGCTCCTCGGCCTTGGCGTCGGCCTTCTTCTTCGTGGGGCCGAGCACCATGATCATGTTGCGGCCGTCCTGCTTCGGCGCGCTCTCGACGAAACCGAGCTCGGCGACGTCCTCCGCGAGGCGCTGCAGCAGCCGGAAGCCCAGCTCGGGCCGGGACTGCTCGCGACCACGGAACATGATCGTGACCTTCACCTTGTCACCGGCCTTGAGGAACCGCTCGACGTGGCCCTTCTTGGTGCCGTAGTCGTGCGGGTCGATCTTCGGCCGGAGCTTGATCTCCTTGATCACGGTGTTGATCTGGTTCTTGCGGGCCTCACGGGCCTTCAGAGCCGCTTCGTACTTGAACTTGCCGAAGTCCATGAGCTTGCAGACCGGCGGGCGGGCCGTGGGGGCCACCTCGACCAGGTCGAGGTCAGCCTCCTGGGCCAGCCGCAGCGCGTCCTCGACGCGCACGATGCCGACCTGCTCGCCGTTGGGTCCGACGAGCCGCACCTCGGGTACCCGGATGCGGTCGTTGATGCGGGGCTCGCTGATGTGCTGCTCCTTGAGTTCGGGCGGGACCGCGGAGACGAGAAAGGCTCCCGTCGCCGTCGCGAGGGGAGCCTCAGGTGGTCCGTCAACCGCGGGGAGCGGGACGCCGGCGAACCGTCGTACCGCTGCTCACGGACCGGCCCGAGGGCCGGCCGGACCGAGACCCGGCAGCCGCTAGGCCACTCGGGTGGGAGAGACTCCACTTGCGCACCAGACCTGCTGGCGACCCGGAGGCCGGCGACGGATCTGGTCGGTCAGTCTGCAAGGGTATCAGCATGGACGAGCACTCCTCTATTCCGTCAGCTCCCGAGCCTGACGCCGCCGCCGTGCGCGACATCGCCGACGTCCCAGCGATCGAGGTGATCACGACCACCGCGCTGCACCTCATGAGCGCCGCGGCCGTGAAGTGCGGGCTGGGGGCCGACGAGGAGAGCGCCGCCCACCGCGACCTCGACGAGGCGCGCAAGCTGATCTCGGCGCTGGCGGGCCTGGTCACCGCCGCCGCGCCCGAGGTGGGCAACCAGCACGCGCGGCTGCTGCGTGACGGGCTGCGCCAGGTGCAGCTGGCGTTCCGCGAGGCCTCCCCCGTGCCCGACCCGCCCGGCCAGGGCCCGGGCGAGAAGCTCACCGGCCCCGTCTCCTGACCGTTGCCCCGCTCTCCCGTTGATCACGTTCAGTGGGTGACACTCCGCTTGCTGAGGGGTGCACCCCTCAGCAAGCGGGAGCAACCCTCGACCAGCGAGCGATGGCGGCCCGGCTCAGCGATCGGCGAGCGCCAGCTCGAAGGCGGCGTAGGCGGCGCGGCCGCACAGCACGAACCGCACGTGCGCCACGGCGGCGCCGGACTCGCGCACGGTGCGGACGGCGATCGGCGCGGCCTCGGCCAACGGGTAGCCGTACGCGCCGGTGGAGATCGACGGGAAGGCCACGCTGGCCGCACCCAGCTCGTCGGCGACCCGCAGGCTCTCGCGGTAGGCCGAGGCGAGCAGCTCGGCTGCGGCCGGGTCCCGCCCGTAGACGGGGCCGACCGTGTGGATCACCCAGCGCGCCGGGAGGCGCCCGGCCGTCGTGGCCACGGCCTGCCCCGTGGGCAACCCGCGGGGCAGCGACGTGGCGCGCAGCTCGCGGCAGGCGGACAGGATCTCGGGGCCGCCCGCCGCGTGGATGGCGCCGTCGACGCCTCCTCCGCCGAGCAGCGAGGAGTTGGCCGCGTTGACGACGGCGTCGACGTCCTGGGTGGTGATGTCACCTGCCACGAGCTCGATGCGCATGCGGCCCAGTGTGCGCGACGCCGGACCCGCCGGCGCCCGGGGTCAGGCGAGCGCGCGGCGGCGCAGGGCCACGACCGCCAGCCCCGCGGCCGCGAGCAGCGCACCCAGCGCCCCCACCGTGGCGAATCCGACCGACGCAGCGCCGCGGTCGATGGCGAAGCCCGCGAGAGGCGCGCCGACGGCCGTGCCCACGGTGAGCGCCGAGCCGTGCCAGCCCATCGCCTCACCGCGCACGGCCTCGGGCACGAGCGCGGTCAGCACCTCCGCCGTCGCCGTGATGACCGGGGCGCACAGGAACCCCGCCGGCAGCATGGCGAGCGAGAGGGCGAGCGGACCGTGAGCCAGTCCCACCGGCACGGTGAGCGCGCCCAGCCCGAAGAGCAGCCAGAACGGCGGCAGCGAGCGCGGGACGAGACCGTAGACCACCCCGCCCAGCAGTGACGCGAACGCCCACACCGCGGCGACCAGGCCAGTCCACCCGAGCTCGCCGGTCGACCGCAGCGAGGCGATGATCGACACGTCGGTGCCGGCGAGCACCACCGTCGCGCCCGCAGCCGCCGCCAGCACCGCGAGCAGCGCCGGCGTCACGGGGATGCCGACCTTCGGGCGCGCGCGGCCGTCGTGGCGGTCGGCGGCGTCCTGCGCGGTGCGCTCGGCGCTGCGCGTCGGCGGGTTCAGCGCCATCAGGCCCACACCCGCGAGCACCATCGACACCCCCAGCGCCACCAGGGCGAGCGCCGTCGACGCGTGCGTCGCGAGGAGCACACCGAGGGCCGGCCCCACCATGAACGACACCTCGACGCTGACCGAGTCCAGCGCGAAGGCCGTGCGTCGCTGGGCCTGCGGCACCATGAGCGACAGCGCCAGCCGCACGACGGTGAACGTCGGGAGCCCGAGGGCACCGCCGACGACCACCGTCGCGACGAGCGCGGGGAACGGCAGCCACGGCGCAGTGCACCACACCGCGCCCTCGGCGACGAGGGACGGGATCAGCGCCGTGCGCAGCCCCAGGCGGTCGACCGCGCGGCCCCGCCACGGCGCCCCGAGGGCCATCCCCACGGTCCAGGCGGCCACGACGAAGCCCGCGGCTCCGTAGCCGCGGCCGAGCGTGGTGACGACGTGCACGGTGAGGATGACGGCAGTCGCGGCGTGCGGGATGCGGGCCGCGATGCCGAGCAGGGTCAGCGAGCGCACACCCGGCACCGCCAGCACCCGGCGGTAGGGGGTCAGGGGCACGCCGGCCAGTCTGGCAGCCGCCTGCGAGCGCTCAGCCCTCGGCAGGTGCCGGCGCGCGCACGAGCGCCAGCTCGACGCCGTCGACCCGCTCGCGCACCACGTCGCTGGCTTGCAGCCGCTCACCCACCCGCGCGCCGAGAGCGCGCAGCGCCTCGCGATCGAGGTCAGCTGACACCGCGACGACGACCCGCAGCTCGGCCCGCTCCCCCGGCTCACCGGTCACCGAGTCGACGTCGGCGAGGGCCGCCGCGACGCCCCGCAGGACGGCAGCCACCTGCGGGTCGCGGTGGGCGGGCACCCACGGCCGTCCTTGGCCCAGCGCCCACAGCGCCGGGCGCCCGACGACGAAGCTGACCGGCCCGGAGGGGTCGAGCACCATGGCGTCGCAGCCTTCGGCGACGGCCGACACCGCAGCCCGGCGGGCCTCGACCGGCACGGGACGCGCTGCCGAGTCCCACCGCGCCAAGGACTCCAGGCTGCTGAAGACCGGGAGCGCACGGACGCCGTCCGGCGAGGTCAGCGTCACCAGGGCCATGTCGGCCTGCTTGTCGGCCGTCCCGTGCGCGGCCTCGATGCCTTCGCCGAGCACCGCCACGACGGGCACCAGCAGGCGCGCGGTGGCGAGCGCCGCCACGACGTCCTCGTCGCCGGCCCGACCCGCGGCGTTGTCGGCCAGCGCGTGCTGCAGGGCGGCGTCCGCGCTGCCGTCGTCGCCGGGGAACCCACCCGCGGGCAGCGTGCGGCCGGTCCACGGCACGCCCGCCGAGTCAGCCGCCTCACCGGACGACGCGTGGTCGGCCATCAGTACGCCCGGGCCACGACCGCGATCGCCCCGGGCTCGTCGTCGGAGTCCGGCACGCCGCCGTCGGGCCGCACGAGGCAGCGGACGGTGACCCCGCGGGCCGCGAGCTTCGCCTCACCCTCCACCCCGAGCGTCGACCACGGGATGCGAGCCCAGCCGGCCGTGGCCGCCTCGGCTGCCTCGTCGACCGAGGTGACGTCGGCGGTGAGCCGCTCGCGGCGGGCGAGCGCCTCGTCGTGCAGGGCCTGGTGGTCAGCAGCGAGCGCTTCGCTCACGGCCCGCACGACGTCCGCGAGCGCCGTCGGCGTCTTGGTCTGGGGCACGCGCCGCACCACCGTCACCTGGCCCTCGGCGAGGTCGCGCGGCCCCACCTCGATCCGCACGGGCACGCCCTTGAGCTCGGCGTCGACCGCGCGGCGCCCGAACGGCGTGTCGGTGCGGTCATCGAGCTCGACGCGCACACCGGCTGCCCTCAGCTCGTCGACGAGGCGGTGCGCGGACGCCGCGACGCCGTCGCCGTCCTTGACGACGGTGACGAGCGCCTGCACCGCCGCAAGCAGTGGCGGCACGCGCAGGCCGTCGTCGTCGCCGTGGCACATGATCAGGCCGCCGAGCATGCGGGTCGAGGTGCCCCACGAGGTCGTCCAGGCGAGCTGGCGCTCCCCCGTCGCATCGAGGAAGTCGATGTCGAAAGCGCGCGCGAAGTTCTGGCCGAGCTCGTGGCTGGTGCCCATCTGCAGCGCCTTGGCGTCACCCATCATGGCCTCCAGGCACAGGGTCGCCGTCGCGCCGGCGAAGCGCTCGCGCACGGTCTTGCGACCGACGACGACCGGCATGGCGAGCACCTTCACCATGAAGTCCTCGTACACCTCGTGCAGGATGCGCCGCGCGTACGCCGCGGCGTCGGCCTGCGTCGCGTGCGCGGTGTGCCCCTCCTGCCACAGGAACTCGCTGGTGCGCAGCAGCAGGCGCGGGCGCATCTCCCACCGCACGACGTTGGCCCACTGGTTGAGCAGCAGCGGCAGGTCGCGGTAGCTCGCCGTCCACTTGGCCATGAACTCGCCAATGACCGTCTCAGACGTCGGCCGCACCACCACGGGCTCCTCGAGCTCCTTGCCGCCGGCGTGCGTCACGACGGCGAGCTCGGGGCTGAAGCCCTCGACGTGCTGAGCCTCGCGCTGCAGGTAGCTCTGCGGGATGAAGAGCGGGAACGCCGCGTTGCGGGCGCCCGCCGCCTTGATGCGGGCGTCCATCTCGGCCTGCATGCGTTCCCAGATGGCGTACCCGTAGGGCCGGATCACCTGGCTGCCGCGCACCGGGCCGTTCTCGGCCAGCTCGGCCTTGGCCAGCACCTCCTGGTACCAGCGGGGGAAGTCCTGGGCTCGGGAGGTGAGAACGGGTTGGCGGGCCATGGGCACCAGATCCTACGGGGACGCCGGGGCCTGGCTCATCGAGGTTTCGCGCGGCAGCGCACCTCGGGGCGCGCTGGCTGGGGCTCAGACGTCGGGGCGGCCGGCCACGTCGAGCGCCTCGCCGAGGGTGAACGCCTGCGCGTACAGCGCCTTGCCGACGATCGCGCCCTCGACGCCCAGCGGCACGAGGTCGCGCAGGGCTCGCAGGTCGTCGAGGCTCGAGATGCCACCGCTGGCCACCACCGGCGCGCTGGTGCGGGCGCAGACCTCGCGCAGCAGGTCGAGGTTGGGGCCGCGCAGGGTGCCGTCCTTGGTGACGTCGGTGACGACGTAACGGGCGCAGCCGTCGCGGTCGAGCCGCTCCAGGGTCTCCCACAGGTCACCGCCCTCCTGGGTCCACCCGCGGGCGGCCAGCGTCGTGCCGCGCACGTCCAGGCCCACGGCGATGCGGTCGCCGTGCCGGGCGATGGCCTGCGCCGTCCAGTCCGGGTCCTCGAGCGCGGCCGTGCCGAGGTTGACCCGGGTGCAGCCGGTGGCGAGCGCCGCGTCCAGCGACGCGTCGTCGCGGATGCCACCGCTCAGCTCGACGGCGACGTCGAGCCGGGCGACGACGTCGGCCAGCAGCTCGCGGTTGGAGCCGCGGCCGAAGGCGGCGTCGAGGTCGACGAGGTGGATCCACTCGGCACCGGCCTCGGCCCAGGCGAGGGCGGCGGCCAGCGGGTCGCCGTACGACGTCTCGCTGCCGGCCTCGCCCTGGACGAGGCGCACGGCCTGCCCGTCGGCGACGTCGACGGCGGGCAGCAGCTGCAGACGGGACTCACCGGACACGGTGGCGCTCCTTTTCGGGACAGGTCAGGGCTCGGGGATCGCTCACAGCGAGCGCACCCAGTTGGCGAGCAGGTGCGCGCCGGCGTCCCCGCTCTTCTCGGGGTGGAACTGCGTGGCGCTGAGCGGACCGTTCTCGACGGCGGCCACGAACCGACCGCCGTGCTCGCTCCAGCTCACCAGGGGTGCGGTGAGCCGGCTCGTCTCGGCACCGGGCTCGGGCAGCTCCCACCGGCGCACGGCGTAGGAGTGCACGAAGTAGAACCGTTCGTCCTCGACACCGGCGAACAGCGCCGAGCCCGGGGCCACCTCGACGGTGTTCCAGCCCATGTGGGGCACGACCTCGGCCGACAGCCGCTCGACGACACCCGGCCACTCCCCCAGGCCGTCGAGCGCACCCGCGTCGTACGGCTCGGTCGAGCGCTCGAACATCACCTGGTGGCCGACGCAGATGCCGAGCACCGGACGCCCACCGGCCAGCCGGCGGCCGACGAGCTCGCCGCCGCGCACGGCCTGCAGCCCGCGCACGCAGGCCGAGAAGTTGCCGACGCCCGGCACCAGCAGACCGTCGGCGTCGAGCACCGCGGCGCGGTCGGCCGTGAGGGTGACGTCGGCGCCGACCCGCTCGAGGGCGCGCACGGCGGAGTGGACGTTGCCGGAGCCGTAGTCCAGGACGACGACGCTGGGGCGGGTCACGAGCGGTCCTCCAGCTGCTGGGCGAGCTCGCGCTCGTGCGCGACGTGGGCGTCGAAGCGCGCGACGGCGCGCTCGTCGGGGTCGATGCGCACCGCCCCGGGCAGGTCGCCCGCGCGGACGGCGTCGATGCTCACGCCCGCGCCCGGCAGGCCCAGGGCGCGGAGCACGTCGTCGACCACGTCGGCGCCGCTGCGGGCGTCGGCGGCGAGGGCGGCGCGCAGACGCTCCAGGCCCACGGCGCCGGTGTGGGGCGCGGCCAGCTCGGCCAACGCGGGCAGCGCCAACCGCGGCAGCTGCTCGACCCGCTGCAGGCCGGCCGCACGGCTCCACACGAGCCACCGCGGCCGGCTCAGCCGGCTCGCCTCGTGCGCGGTGACGACCGCGCGCGGCCCGTCGGCCACGACGCACAGCGAGGGCCGCAGCCGCGCGGGCAGCGGGCGACCGCCGAGCAGGGCGATCGGGTCGTCGTAGGGCGGCGCACTGGCAGCCGGGCCGGCCGGCACGACGAGCGTCCACGCGACGTCCGGGACGATCCACACCGGCACCAGGCCCTTGCGGGCCCAGGCGCGCACGCCGTCGAACCGGCCGCGCGCCAGCAGCAGCACCCGGGGGCCGGCGAGGCCCTCGGGCGTCGAGGTCACAGGACGCCCTTGGTGCTCGGGACCCCACCCACCCGCTCGTCGGGGGCGATGGCCGCGCGCAGGGCTCGAGCCACGGCCTTGTACTGCGCCTCGACGACGTGGTGGGGGTCGCGCCCGCTGAGCACCCGCACGTGAAGCGCGATCCCCGCGTGGTGGGCGAGGGTCTCGAACACGTGCCGGGTGAGCGAACCGACGTAGCTGCCGCCGATGACGACGTAGGCCTGGCCCTCGGCCTCGCCGGTGTGCACGCAGTAGGGCCGACCGCTCACGTCGACGGCCACCTGCACGAGGGTCTCGTCGAGCGGCACGAGGGCGTCACCGAAGCGAGCGATGCCCGCCTTGTCACCCAGCGCCTCGCGCAGCGCGTCCCCGAGCACGATCGCGACGTCCTCGACCGTGTGGTGCGCGTCGACGTGCGTGTCGCCGTCAGCCTCGACGGTGAGGTCGAGCAGGGCGTGCTTGGCCAGGCTGGCGAGCATGTGGTCGTAGAAGCCGACGCCGGTGCTGACGCTGGAGCGGCCGGTGCCGTCGAGGTCGACCTCCACGAGCACCCGGCTCTCGCCGGTGCTGCGCTCGATCCGGGCGCGACGCGTCGTCATCGGGACTCCTCGAGGGTGGCGGCGAGCGCGGTCAGGAAGGCGGTGGTCTCATCGGGCGTACCCGCCGTGACGCGAAGGTAGCCGGGAAGGCCGACGTCGCGGACGAGCACCCCGTGCTCGAGCAGGTCGCGCCACGTCGCCGCGGCGTCGGCGAGGCCACCGAACAGCACGAAGTTGGCGTCGCTCGGCACCGGCTGGACGCCGAGGCCGGGCAGCGCCGCCACGATGCGGTCGCGCTGGGCGCGGATCGCCGCGACGGTGCCGAGCAGCACCGGCGCCTGGCGCAGGGCCGCCACGGCAGCGGCCTGCGTCAGCGACGACAGGTGGTACGGCAGGCGCACGAGTCGCAACGCGTCGCACACCGCCGGGTCGCCCGCGAGGTACCCCACCCGGGCCCCGGCGAAGGCGAAGGCCTTGCTCATGGTGCGGGTGACGACGAGCCGTGGCCGCCCAGGCAGCAAGGTCAGCGCGCTCGGCGTGCCGGCGCGGGCGAACTCGGCGTACGCCTCGTCGACCACGACCATCGCGTGCCCGGACGCCTCGTACGCCGCGCGGACGACCTCGAGGGGCAACGCCGTGCCGGTCGGGTTGTTCGGCGAGCAGAGGAACACCACGTCGGGGTCGGTGTCGCGCACCTGCCGCGCGACGTCGTCCGCGTCGAGGTCGAAGTCGCCGGACGCCGCACCGCGCCGGCCGTCGACCCACGCCGTCGACGTCGTGGCCGTGATGATCGGGTGCATCGAGTACGCCGGCGTGAACCCGAGGGCGGTGCGTCCGGGGCCCCCGAAGGCCTGCAGCACCTGCAGCAGCACCTCGTTGGACCCGTTGGCCGCCCACAGCTGCTCGGTCGCCAGGTCGTGCCCGAGGTAGCGCGCGAGCTCCTCGCGCAGCACCGTGAACTCGCGGTCGGGGTAGCGGTTGAGGTGGCGGACCTCGCGGGCCACCGCCTCCACGACGGCCAGTGCGACCGGCTCGGGCAGGTCGTACGAGCTCTCGTTGGTGTTCAGCCGGACGGCGACGTCGAGCTGCGGGGCGCCGTACGGCACCGAGCCTCGCAGGTCTTCGCGCAGCGGCAGCGCGTCGAGGCTCATGCGTCGCGCAGGCGCACCCGGACGGCGTCGCCGTGACCGGGCAGGTCCTCGGCGTTGGCGAGCGCGACCACGTGGTCGGCCACCTCGGCCAGGGCGGCGCGGTCGTACTCGACCACGTGGATGCCGCGGAGGAACGACTGCACCGACAGGCCGCTGGAGTGACGCGCGCAGCCGCCGGTGGGGAGCACGTGGTTGGATCCGGCGCAGTAGTCACCGAGCGAGACGGGCGCGAAGGCACCGACGAACACCGCGCCGGCGTTGCGCACCCGCGCCGCCACGTCCGCGGCGTCACGGGTCTGGATCTCCAGGTGCTCGGCCGCGTAGGCGTCGCACACGGCCAGACCGGCCTGCACGTCGTCGACGAGCACGATGCCCGACTGCGAGCCGCCGAGGGCCTCGCGCACGCGCTCGGTGTGCTTGGTGGCCGCGACCTGCTGCTCGAGCTCGGCCTCGACGGCGTCAGCGAGCGCCGCGTCGGGGGTGACGAGCACGGACGCGGCGAGCGGGTCGTGCTCGGCCTGGCTGATCAGGTCGGCCGCGACGTGAGCGGGGTCGGCCGTGTCGTCGGCCAGCACGGCGATCTCGGTGGGACCCGCCTCGGAGTCGATGCCGATCACGCCCTTGAGCAGGCGCTTGGCCGCCACGACGTAGATGTTGCCCGGACCCGTCACCAGGTCGACGGGCTCGCACAGCACCTCGCCGTCCGGGCCCCCGTCGGGGCCGGTCTCCTTGGCGCCGTAGGCGAACATCGCGACCGCCTGGGCTCCCCCGACGGCGTAGACCTCGTCGATGCCGAGCAGGGCGCAGGCGGCCAGCACGGTGGGGTGCGGCAGGCCGGCGAACCGCTCGGGGTTGTCGCGCTGGGGCGGGCTCGCGAGCGCGATCGACGGCACGCCCGCCTCTTGCGCCGGCACGGCGTTCATCACGACGCTGCTGGCGAGCACGGCGAGGCCGCCGGGGGCGTACAGACCGACTCGGCCCACCGGTACCCAGCGCTCGGTGACCCGGCCTCCCGGCACGACCTGCGTGACGACGTCGACGCGGCGCTGGTCGCGGTGCACTCGACGGGCGCGCTCGATCGACTCCTCCAGCGCCGCCCGCACCGCGGGGTCGAGCTCGTCGAGCGCGGCCTGCAGTGCTGGCGCGGGGACGCGCAGCTGGGTGGGGCGCACGCCGTCGAACCGCTCACCCAGGTCGCGCAGGGCCTGGGCGCCGCCATGGCGCACCTGCTCGCAGATCGGTCGCACGACGTCGACAGCGGCCTCGACGTCGAACCCGGCCCGGGGCAGCACCTGGCGCAGCGTCGCGGCGTCGAGCCGGCGTCCGCGCAGGTCGGTACGTGCGATCACCCGACCAGTCTAGGTCAGCGGCCCGACGTCCCCGCCGCGTGCTCCGTCTGGCAAGACGCCGTGCCCGGGCCGGTACCGTCGCCGGGTGACCTCGAGCGCGCTGCACTCCGCGGCGATCGTCGACATCAGCACCGGCGCCACGCGGTGGGCCCTGGTGGCCGTCGTGGTCACCAGCACGGCGGCCGCGGCGGTGGTGAACGTCGTCGGCTCGCTCGGCCAGGCCTGGGCCGTGCTGCGCGCCGCCGGGCGCGCCATGGTGCAGCTGCTCGTGGTGGCGCTGGTGATCGCCGCGGTGCTCGACTCGCTGCCCCTCACCCTGGCGTTCCTGCTGCTCATGGTGGGCGTCGCCGGCGCAACGGCGGCGCGCCGGCTGACCGAGGACCGCACGGGGCTGTGGGCGCTGCTCGCAGTGGTCGCGGGTGCCACGCCCGCGATCCTGCTCACCCTCGCCACCGGGCTCGTGCCGCTGGAGGGTGTCGCCCTGGTGCCGATCGGGGGGATCCTCATCGGTGGGGCGATGACCGCGACGGTGCTCGCCGGGCGCCGGTGCCTGGACGCGCTCGCCCGGCGTCACGGCGAGTACGAGGCCGCGCTGTCCATCGGTCTGGCCCCGCGCGAGGCGGCACTGCTGGTCGCCCGCGACGACGCGGCGCTGGCGCTCGTGCCAGGCCTCGACCAGACGCGCACCGTCGGCCTGGTGACCCTGCCGGGCGCGTTCGTCGGCATGCTGCTCGGTGGCGCGACGGCCATGGAGGCGGCGGCCGTCCAGCTCGTGGTGCTGGTGGCGCTGCTCATGGTGCAGTCGGTCGCGGTGCTCGTCGTGGTCGAGCTGGTCGCGCGAGGCCTGCTGCACGAGCGCGGCGCTCGCCGCTGAGGCGAGGTGGCTCAGCGGGCGGGGCTGCTGAAGAGCGCTCCGAGGCAGCGAGTGACGGCGAACAGCAGCGGGCCCACCAGCAGCACCGACGTGGTGCGCAGCTCCAGCGGGGTCGTGGGATGCGTGGCACCGGCGGCCACCTGGGCCGCCAGGGACGCGGGCCCGAGCCACTGCCCCACCTGCCAGGCCACCGCACCCACGACGAACACGCCGAGCAGGGCCACGACCGCGCGCCCGGCCTGCGGCTCGCGGGCTCGCGCCGACTGCACGGTGGCCACCGTGACCCCGAGCAGTGCCAGCAACAGCGCGAGCCAGCCGTCCTGAGCCACCTGCAGCTCGCGGTGGCCGGTGAGGTAGACCCCGCCGCCGACCACGTCGGCGCGCGCCAGCGGTGCGAGCAGCCGCCACGCTGCCCCAAGGGCCACGCCGACGACGAGCGCACCGGCGACGGGCAGGGCGGCGCGCACCGCGGGGTGCTCGCGTCGCCTGCCCGGCCGGGCCCCGATCACTTGGTGGTCAGCCGCGCGTCGTAGGAGAGCCGGTCGCCGTCCTGCGTGACGGTGAGCCCGAACGCGCGCAGCACCTTGAGCTGCTCGCGCTCGGTGGCACTGAGCTCGGCCTGGTCGCCGACCTGCGCCAACGCCGACGCGACGTCGACGTACAGCACGCCTTGGGCGTCCTTGGCGTCGGGCACGGCGTCCTTGAAGGCCGGCGCGCCGCCGAGCCCGTGCTGCGTCGCCACCTCGTCGGCGTACGCCTGGGACGACGCGAGCACCGTGTCGGAGCCCGACTGGGCCTTGCCCAGGGTCAGGCCGGTGCCGCCCTGCACCGCGTTGACGATCTTGTCGAGGGTGCCCCGGTCGCCGCTGAACCGCGCGGCGACCTTCGGCGCCCCGTCGTCGGTGCCCCCGTAGACGAGCGCCATCCGGTCGCCGATCGCCCGGGTGACGTCGCCCGGCACGCTGATGCCGAACTGCTGCTGCACCTGCCGAGTGGCGGCGTCCAGCTGCTCGACGCCGTTCATGCTCTCGGCCGCCTTGCGCACCTGCGCGTAGGCGTAGTCGACGAGCCGGTCGGCGCCGCTGAAGCCGTACACCGCCACCGAGCTCGCGGGCAGGTCGTCGACACCGGCCGTGCCGGTGAGCTTCGGCAGCTGGGTGCCGGTGGCCTGGCCGGTGAGCTCGAGGGTCGGGCCGTCGAACCGCAACGCGAACGCCGTGCGGCCGGTGAGCTTCGCGCTCGACAAGGCGGCGCTCAGCTGCGCGCCCGACGTCGGAACGGCCTCCTGCAGCTTGCCGAGGTCGAACCACGCCCGGGCGATACCGCGCTCACCGAGCGCGTCGACGTCGGCGGTGTAGTCCTTCGCCTGCGACAGCGGCTTGTCGGCGGCGTCCTTGACGGCCTTCGACACCACGGCGGCGTCGTCGGAGCAGACGGCCCAGCCGTCGGGGAACTCGCACTTCGCCTGGCCCTCGCTCACCTTGGCGATGCCCGCCTTGGCCTTGTCGGCGTCGGTGACGGCCAGCACGACGACCGCGCCCGGGTCGTCGCCGTCGGCCTGGGGGGGCAGCACCGCGAAGCCGGCCCGGTCACCGAGCCAGGGCGCGACGTCGGACGACCAGTCACCCTTGATCTGGCCGTCCTTCTTGAGGGCCTCGAACAGCGCCTTGCGCACGTCGTCGTCCGAGCCGATGGCCTTGCGGGCGTCGGGGAACTTGCGGGCGAAGCGCAGGAAGTCGACCTTCTGGCCCGCCGAGGGGTCGAGGTCGACGGCGAAGAAGCCGACCGCCGAGGCCGGTACCACCTCGTCGGGCTGGGCGCCGCCGCCACCGAGCTTGCTGGCGGCCAGGGCGGCACCGCCCCCGACGAGCGCGACCGCGAGCACGCTGGCCCCGATGAGCACGCCGCGGCGGCGACCCCGCGCCGACACGGCCGGCTCTGCGGCGAGGACGTCGGCGCCGGCCAGGTGCTGCTCGGGCTGGTCGCTCGGAGGCTGGGTCATGGTCGGGTTCCCCCCTGGGTGGACGCGCGGATCGGGCTCCGGGCCGTGGTGGTTCGCAGGTGTCGAGCCGGGCATCGCTCTGCGAGCGGCTGCGGCGGCCACCCAGTCTAGGTCGTCACACCGACCGTCGGACTCAAGCCTCGCGGCGCGCCGACCCTCCTCAGCCGACCCTCCTCAGCCGACCCTCCTCAGCCGACCCTCCTCAGCCGACCAGGCACGAGGGCCCGAGCAGCGCCTTCAGCTCGCCGAACAGCGCCGGGCCGGCCGTGACGCGCAGCCGGTCGTCGAGCCGCATCACGGTGGAGCGGCCGGACTGGGTGAGCCGCAAGTGCACCTCGGTGACTCCCGGGTGGGTGGCCAGGACGTCCTTCAGCCGCTCAGCCACCGGGGGGGTGCAGCGCGCGAGCGGCAGCGCGATCACCACCGGCCCGCGCGGACCCTCGGAGATGTCGGGGATCGTGAGCTCGGAGGCGTAGAGGGTGGGCACGTCGTCGCGCCGGTTGAGCCGGCCGCGCACGACGACCACGAGGTCCTCGGCCAGCATGGTCGACACGGTCTGGTACGCCTGCGGGAAGAACAGCGCCTCGATCGCGCCGTCGAGGTCCTCGACGGTCGCGATGGCCCACGGGTTGCCCGCCTTGGTCATCTTGCGCTGCAGGCCGCTGATCATGCCCGCGATCGTGACCGTGGTGCCGTCCGGTCGGGACTCGTCGGCCAGCAGCGCGGCGATCGAGCAGTCGGCCGCGCTGGTGAGGATGTGCTCGATCCCGAACAGCGGGTGGTCGCTGACGTACAGCCCAAGCATCTCGCGCTCGAACCGCAGCTTGTCGCGCTTGTCCCACTCGGTCATCGGGATGGCCGGCAGCACGGCGAGCTCGATCGGGGCCTCGTCGCCGAAGCCGGCGAACAGCGACTCCTGGCCCTGCGCCTGTTTGCGCTTCTCGTCGACGAGGGACTCGACGTACACCTCGTGAACGCGCACCAGGCCGGCGCGGCTGTGGCCGAGCGAGTCGAACGCCCCGGCCTTGGCCAGCGACTCGATCGTGCGCTTGTTGCACACCACTGCGGGCACCTTGCGCAGGAAGTCCTCGAAGGAGGTGAACGCCCCCTGGCCCTCGCGCGTGGCCACGATGGCCTCGACGACGTTCGTGCCGACGTTGCGGATCGCCGCGAGACCGAAGCGGATGTCGGTGCCGACGGCCGCGAAGTTGGCGATCGACTCGTTGACGTCGGGCGGCAGCACCTTGATGCCCATGCGCCGGCACTCGTTGAGGTACAGCGCCGACTTGTCCTTGTCGTCGCGCACGCTCGTGAGCAGGGCCGCCATGTACTCGGCCGGGTAGTTGGCCTTGAGGTAGGCCGTCCAGTACGACACCAGGCCGTACGCCGCGGTGTGCGCCTTGTTGAAGGCGTAGTCGGAGAAGGGGACGAGGATGTCCCACAGCGTCTTGATCGCGGCGTCGCTGTAGCCGTTGGCCTTCATGCCCTCGCTGAACGGCACGAACTCGGCGTCGAGGACCTCCTTCTTCTTCTTGCCCATCGCCCGCCGCAGCAGGTCAGCCTTGCCGAGGCTGTACCCGGCGACCTTCTGGGCGATCTGCTGCACCTGCTCCTGGTAGACGATGAGGCCCTGGGTCATCAACAGGATCGGGTCGAGCGGCTCGGCCAGCTCGGGGTGGATCGGCGTGATCTCCTGCTTGCCCGTCTTGCGCAGCGCGTAGTTGGTGTGCGAGTTCGCGCCCATCGGGCCGGGGCGGTAGAGCGCGAGGGCGGCCGAGATGTCCTCGAAGTTGTCGGGCTGCATCTGGCGCAGCAGGGTGCGCATGCCGCCGCCGTCGAGCTGGAACACGCCGAGGGTGTCGCCGCGGGCGAGCAGGTCGAAGGTGGCCGGGTCGGTCATGTCCTTCGACAGCGCGTCGAGGTCGAGCTCGACCCCGCGGTTGAGCTTCACGTTCGCGACCGCGTCGTCGAGGATCGTGAGGTTGCGCAGGCCGAGGAAGTCCATCTTGACCAGGCCGAGCGTCTCGCAGCTCGGGTAGTCGAACTGCGTGATGATCTGGCCGTCCTGCTCGCGGCGCATGATGGGGATGAGGTCGAGCAGCGGCTCGCTCGACATGATCACGCCGGCCGCGTGCACGCCCCACTGGCGCTTGAGGCCCTCGAGGCCGAGCGCGGTCTTGACCACCTCACGCGCGTCGGGGTCGGCGTCGTGCAGCGCCCGGAACTCGGCGGCCTCGGCGTACCGCTTGTGCTGGGGGTCGAAGATGCCGGTGAGCGGGATGTCCTTGCCCATCACCGCAGCGGGCATCACCTTGGTGAGCTTCTCCCCCATCGCGAAGGGGAAGCCCATGACGCGCGAGGCGTCCTTGAGGGCCTGCTTGGCCTTGATGGTGCCGTAGGTGACGATCTGGGCGACCCGCTCCTCGCCGTACTTCTCGGTGACGTAGCGGATCACCTCGCCGCGCCGGCGCTCGTCGAAGTCGACGTCGAAGTCGGGCATCGACGGGCGCTCGGGGTTGAGGAAGCGCTCGAAGATCAGGCCGTGCGGGATGGGGTCGAGGTCGGTGATACCCATCGCGTACGCCGCCATCGAGCCAGCGCCGGAGCCACGACCCGGACCGACTCGGATGCCGTTGCGCTTGGCCCAGTTGATGAAGTCGGCGACGACGAGGAAGTACCCGGGGTACCCCTTGCCGATGATGACCTCGGTCTCGTAGGCGGCCTGCTGGCGCGCGTAGTCGGGGACGCCGTCCGGGAACCGTCGGTGCAGCCCGGCCTCGACCTCCTTGACGAACCACGACGTCTCGTCCTCCCCCTCGGGGCAGGGGAAGCGCGGCATGTAGCGCCCCTCGCCCTCGGAGAAGGTGACCTCACACCGCTCGGCGATGAGCAGGGTGTTGTCGCAGGCCTCGGGGAGCTCGCGCCAGGTGTGGCGCATCTCGGCAGCGGACTTGAGGTAGAAGTCGTCGGCGTCGAACTTGAAGCGGTTGGGGTCGGCGAGCGTCGAGCCCGACTGCACGCACAGCAGCGCGGCGTGGGCCTTGGCGTCCTCGGCGCGCGTGTAGTGCAGGTCGTTGGTGGCCAGCAGCGGCAGCCCGAGGTCGCGGGCCAGCCGCAGGAGGTCCTGCTGAACCTGACGCTCGATGCCCAGGCCGTGGTCCATCAGCTCGCAGTAGAAGTTCTCGGCGCCGAAGATGTCGCGGAACTCCGCCGCGGCCTCGACCGCCTTGTCGTACTGGCCGAGCCGCAGGCGCGTCTGCACCTCGCCGCTGGGGCAGCCGGTGGTGGCGATCAGTCCCTGACCGTAGGTCTGCAGCAGCTCGCGGTCCATGCGCGGCTTGAAGTAGTAGCCCTCGAGCGAGGCGAGCGAGGCCATCCGGAACAGGTTGTGCATGCCGCCCGTGGTGCGCGCCAGCAGCGTCATGTGCGTGTAGGCGCCGGAGCCCGACACGTCGTCGCGGCCGCCGTCGCCGAACTTGACCCGGGTGCGGTCGAAGCGGCTGGTGCCGGGCGTGAGGTACGCCTCGAGCCCGATGATCGGCTTGACCCCGTGCCGCTGGCCGGCCTTCCAGAACTCGTACGCGCCGAAGATGTAGCCGTGGTCGGTGGTGGCGATCGCCGGCATGCCCTGGCGTGCCGCCTCGGCCATCAGGTCGTCGATGCGCGCCGCTCCGTCGAGCATCGAGTACTCGGTGTGGACGTGCAGGTGCGCGAACGAGTCCGACGGGGTGGAGCTGGAGGGCATGGGGTGAAGTCTAGGTCGCACGTCGGACAGCCGGGCCGAGGGCGGGCAACGTCCCAGGCTGCTGCGCGTGTCGCCGAGGTCAGCCAGCCGCGATGACGTCCAGGGCCCTCGCGAGGTCGTCCGGGTACTCGCTCGAGAACTCGACCGCCTGGCCCGTGCCGGGGTGCTCGAACCCGAGGCGGACCGCGTGCAGCCACTGCCGCGACAACCCCACCTTCGCCGCGAGCGTGGGGTCGGCGCCGTAGGTCAGGTCGCCCACGCACGGGTGCCGCAGCGCCGAGAAGTGCACCCGGATCTGGTGCGTGCGCCCGGTCTCCAGGTGCACTTCGGCGAGCGAGGCGGCCCGGAAGGCCTCGATCACCTCGTAGTGGGTGATGCTGGGCTTGCCGCCCGAGGTCACCGCCCAACGCCAGTCGTGCTGCGGGTGCCGGCCGATGGGGGCGTCGATCGTGCCTCGAAGCGGGTCCGGGTGACCTTGGACCAGCGCGTGGTAGACCTTGTCGACCGTGCGCTCCTTGAAGGCGCGCTTCAGCACGGTGTAGGCGTGCTCGCTCTTGGCGACGACCATGAGGCCCGACGTGCCGACGTCCAGCCGGTGCACGATGCCCTGTCGCTCCGCGGCGCCCGACGTGGCGATCCGGTAGCCGGCACCGGCCAGTCCACCGACCACCGTCGGGCCGGTCCACCCCGGGCTGGGGTGGGCGGCGACGCCGACCGGCTTGTCGACCACGACGATGTCGTCGTCGTCGTGCACGACCCGCAGGCCCTCGACCGGCTCGGCGACGACCGGCTCGACCGACCGAGGCACCGGCAGGCTGACCTCGAGCCACTGACCCGCCGAGACGCGGTCGGACTTGGCGGTCGACGACCCGTCGAGCTGCACCCTGCCCTCCGCGACGAGCTCGGCGGCCCGGGTGCGCGAGAAGCCGAACAACCGAGCCAGCGCGGCGTCGAGGCGCTCGCCCTCGAGCCCGTCGGGCACGGGCAGCGAGCGCAGCTGCGCGTCCGGCTCAGCCACGGTGGCTCCGCCGTCCGCCGGTGCGTGTGCCATCGAGCGCCGTCCCCCGTGCGCCCAGCACCATCACGAGCACCGCGGCGGCCACGATGGCGACATCGGCGACGTTGCCGATGAACAGGTGCCAGTAGGCGATGAAGTCGACGACGTGACCGCGCCCGAACCCCGGCTGGCGCAGGAGCCGGTCGGTCAGGTTGCCGAGCGCCCCACCGAGCAGGAGCCCCAGCGCGAGCGCCCAGGGCAGGCTGCCGATGCGACGCGACGACCGGACGACGACCACGACCACGGCGATGGCCACGAGCGTGAGCACCCAGGTCATGCCCGTGGCGAAGGAGAAGGCCGCACCAGGGTTGCGAATCAGCCGCAGCTGCAGCACGTCGCCGAGCAAGGGGACGACACGGCCCGATGACAGGTGGTCGACCGCGAGGGCCTTGGTGACCTGGTCGAGGGCGTACACACCCCCTGCCACGAGGACGAGGACGGCGAGCAGGCCTCGGCGGGCCCGCGTGGGCGAGGGTGCGGCGTCGCTCAGCGACGCTCCTGGAGCTGTTTGCATGACACGCACAGGGTCGCACGGGGAAAGGCCTGCAGTCGCATCTTGCCGACCGGGTTGCCGCACGACTCGCACACGCCGTAGGTGCCGTCGTCGATGCGGGCCAGGGCCCGCAGGCTCTGCTCGAGCATCTCGCGGCTGTTGTTGGCGAGGGTGATCTCCTGCTCGCGCTCGAAGGTCTTCGCACCGGCGTCGGCCTGGTCGTCCCCCGTGCCGTCACCGGAGTCGCGCAGCAGCACCTGCAGGTCGCTCTCGGCCGCCGTGATCTCGCCCTGCAGCCGCTCGACGTCGCGCCGCAGCTCCTCGCGCACCTCGCGCAGCTCGGCGGCGGTCCACGGCGACTCGTCCTCGCGCACCTTCAGCTGCCGGGGAGCGGTCTTCGTCGCGGTCTTCGACGCGGCCTTCGTCGCGGCCTTCGTCGCGGCCTTCGTCGCCGGGCGTTCCGGCGTCGGCGCCGCCATCCGCTTGATGTTCGAGATGCGGCGAGCGGGCGGTCGCTTCGTCGTGCTGGTGGATGGGGCTGCCTTCTTCGTGGGCGCCGCCTTCTTCGCGGGCGCCGCCTTCTTCGTGGGCGCCGCCTTCTTCGTGGGCGCCGCCTTCTTCGCGGTCGCGGCCTTCTTCGCCGTCGCGGCCTTCTTCGCGGGCGCCGTCTTCTTCGCGGTCGTGACCTTCTTCGCCGCCGCCGCCTTCTTCGCCGTCGCCGCCTTCTTCGCCGTCGTGACCTTCTTCGCCGTCGCCGCCTTCTTCGCGGTCGTGACCTTCTTCGCCGTCGCCGCCTTCTTCGCCGTCGCCGCCTTCTTCGTGGGCGCGGCCTTCTTCGCCGTCGCCGCCTTCTTCGTCGTAGTGGCGCTCTTCGTCGGCGTGGCCTTCTTCGCCGTCGCCGCCTTCTTCGCCGTGGCGGCGCTCTTCGTCGGCGTGGCCTTCTTCGCCGCCTTCTTCGCGGGCGCTGCGGCGCCGACGCGGGCGCTCGTGACCTTCTTCGCCACCCGGGCGGCCGAGGCGACGGCCACACCGACAGCGCGGCGGGCGGTGGTGCCCACGCTGATCGTCCTCGCCATCATCTCTCCCAGCTTCGGCCCGAGGGCGCCTTCCCGCGCCGCACGGCACGGTGCGGGAAGGATAGGGGTGCGGCAGACGCCGACTCAACGCGACTCGCCGCACCGTCGACGCTCGGTGACGCGCTGGCCCCGAGCACGGCAAAGGGCCACCGGATCATCCGATGGCCCTTCGCCGACGTGGCGACCCCGTTCATCAGCTCCCGAAGGGGAACCTCGGCGTGTCCTGCTGCTGCGGCTGACCCTGGCGCTCGGAGTCCGAGCCGCCAGTGAACCCGCCGCCCCGCGTCGGCAGCGGCGTGACCTCGGCCGACGAGCCCCCGGACCCGCTCTGGGCGTTGTCGGGCCCCGAGCCACCCACGGATGCCTTGGTCTCGAGCTGCTTGAGCTGGTCCTCCAGGTAGGCCTTCAGGCGGCTGCGGTACTCGCGCTCGAACTGCCGCAGCTGCTCGACCTTGCGCTGCAGCACCTGCCGCTGCTCCTCGAGGTCGCCCAGCGTCTCGCGCTGCTTCTGCTCGGCCTCGCGCACGAGCCGAGCGGCGTGCTCCTGCGCCTCGCCGACGATCTTCTGCCGCTCGGCCTTGCCCGCCTCGACGTGCTCGTCGTGGAGCTTCTGGGCGAGCGCGAGCATGCCGGCAGCGCTCTCAGGACCGCTCGACGCCGCAGCCGGCGCGGGCTGCGCAGCGGCGGGAGCCGGAACGGGAGCGGGAGCCGGGGCAGGGGCAGCGACCGGAGCGGGCGTGGGGGCCTGCTCCTGGCGGCGGGCCCCGCCGCCACGCGACAACTCGGCCACGCGGCTCTCGCACGCGCTGAGCTTCGCGCGCAGCTCGTCGTTCTCGGCGTTGAGGCGTCGCAGCTCGGCGACGACCTCGTCGAGGAACTCGTCGACCTCTTCCTCGTCGTAGCCCTGACGGAACTTCGTCGGGCTGAAGCGCTTGTTGACAACTTCCTCGGGGTTCAGCGGCATGTGGTCACCTCTCGGTGTCTGGGGTCGCCCGGCACACGGTAGCGAATCTGCAGGTAGGAGGTCACTTCGACTCCATCACGCGATCCTCCTCACCGCCTGTCGAGCACGGGCGGGACGCACCCGGGGTGACGAGCTGCGGTCATGGCGGACGTCGGCGCCGGCCTCACGACAGCAGCTGCATCAGCAGCAGGGTCACGATGAACAGGATCATGAAGGCCAGGTCGATGGCCACCTGGCCGATGCGCAACGGCGGCACCGCGCGACGCAGGAGCCGCAGCGGCGGATCGGTCACGGTGTAGATCGCCTCGGCGATCACCAGGACGACGCCGCGGGGACGCCACGCGCGGGCGAAGACCTGGATCCAGTCCAGGACCAGGCGGCCGATGAGCAGAATGAAGAAGGCCAGGACCACCAGGTAGAGGACCGACCGGACGACGTGCACGCCGTCAGCTCTGGTTGAACAGGCCCGAGGTGTTCACGGGCTCCTTGTCCTCCGCGGTCACCTCGACGTGCGCGGGCGACAGGAGGAACACCTTGCTCGTCACGCGCTCGATGGCGCCGTGCAGCCCGAAAACCAGCCCCGCCGCGAAGTCGACCAGACGCTTGGCGTCGGCGTCGTCCATGTCAGAGAGGTTCATGATCACCGGGATGCCCTCGCGGAAGGCCTCGCCGATCGTCTTGGCCTCGTTGTAGGTGCGCGGGTGGATCGTCGTGATGCGGCGCAGGTCGGCCTCCGGGGACGCGCTGCGCACGACGCCGACGGCGCGCGATGGCAGCTGGGTGACCTGGGCGTGGCCCGGGCGGTGTGCCGGCGTCTCGGCGCGAGGGACCTCCGGACGGTGCGACGGCTGGTCGTCGTAGTCGTCGTACATCTCGTCGTCGTACTGGTCGTCGTCCTCGGCCAGCCCGAGGTACACCATGGTCTTGCGCAGCGCACCTGCCATCGCCAGCTCCTCCGTGTCGTCAGTGGACGCCCCACGCGCCCGTGTGACGCCTTCGGACGTTACCGGAGTGACGGACGTGATCCGAGGACCGCGCTGCCGACACGCAGGTGTGTCGCGCCGCAGGCCACGGCGTCCTCGAGGTCGGTGCTCATGCCCGCCGACATCCACGTGGCATCCGGCACGCGCTCGCGCAGCACGGCAGCGGCAGCGGCGAGCCGGGTGAACGCCTCGCGCGCGGGCGCGCCGAGCGGAGCCACCCCCATCACCCCGCGCAGCGTCAGGCCGTCCGCGGCCTGCACCTGCTCGGCCAGCTCCAGCACCTGCGAGGGCGCCGCGCCGCCGCGGCCGGTCGCCTTGCCGCTGGGATCGAGGTCGAGCTGGAGCAGCACGGCGAGCTCGCGCCCGGCGGCGACGGTGCCGCGGCTCAGCGCGGTCACCAGAGCGGGGCGGTCGACCGAGTGCACGACGTCGGCGTAACGCGCCACTGACGCGGCCTTGTTGCGCTGGAGCTGACCGACGAAGTGCCAGCGCAGGTCTGCGGCACCCGGCCGAGCGCTGTCGAGCACGGCCTGCACCTTCGCGCGGGCTTCCTGGTCGCGGTTCTCGGCCACGTCGCGCACGCCCAAGCCGACCAGGCGCACGACGTCGTCCGCCGGGAAGGTCTTGGTGACCGCGACGAGCGTGACCTCGCCCGCGTCACGGCCGGCGGCAGCGCAGGCGCGCGCGATGCGCTCGCGCACGGCAGCCAGGTTGCGCTCGAGCTCCTGGGTCCGCGCGTCGAGGCTCACGCGGCGTCCTGCAGCCAGGCCAGTCCCGCGAACCGGCCGGTGAGGCCGTCACGCCGGTAGGAGTACAACCGGTCGGACTCGACCGTGCAGCCCGGCAGCTGGCGGACGGCGACGTCGAGCTCGGCCAGCTGGGCCAGCACGCCGGCGGCGACGTCGATCGCGGGCCGGCCGTCCCAGGTGAGCGAGCGAGTCTCCGGGCGGCGGGCGGCGACGTCCTCTCGCATGTCGAGGGGCACCTCGTAGCAGCGCGGGCACACCGACGGCCCGAGCCGCGCGAGGAGGTCGCGGGCGCCGAGGTCGCGCATCGCCGCGATCGCCTCCCCCACCACGCCGGCCACCATGCCGGGGCGCCCGGCGTGGGCGACGCCGACCACTCCCTGCTCGGGGTCGGCCAGCAGGACGGGCACGCAGTCGGCGACGAGCACCATCAGCGCCGTCCCCGGGCGGTCGGTGACCAGGGCGTCGGCCACGGGCGGGTCGGCGCACGGACCGCTCACCTGCACGACGTCGCGCCCATGCACCTGCTCGGCCACCACCAGCGCGTCGGGGGGCAGCGCCAGCGCGGCGCACAGCCGCTGCCGGTTCGTCGCCACGTGCGCGGGGTCGTCGTCGACGTGGGTCGCCAGGTTGAGGCCGCCGCCCACCGTCCCCGCCCACGGCCCGGTGCTGACGCCGCCCTCGCGGTCGGTGAGCGCCAGGCGCACGCCCCCGGCGGCACCGGGCAGGGACTGGCTCCAGGCGATCACCGCTGCATTGTGTCGCACGTCGTCGCGGCGGCGCCGGACGGACGACGGCCCGCCGCGCAGGTCGCGCAGCGGGCCGTCGTCGGCGGTGCGGGTTACTTGAGGAAGTCCGGCACGTCGAGCTCGTCGTCGGTGTCGTCGAACACCACCGAGCGCGGCGCGCGGGCACGCACCGGCTCGAGCGACTCGGGCACCACGACCGGCTCCTCGCGCCGCACGGGCTGCTCGGAGCGTGCGGGCTGGTCGGTCCACTCCGACGACGCCCTCGCGGGCTCGGGCACCGGCGGGTTCGCGGGCACGGGCGTCGGCGTGGCCGACGTGGCGCCGACCGGCGAGTACGGCCGCTGGCTCACGCCGTTCGGCACGGACGACGTCGAGCCGCTGGACGGCGCCGGCGCGCTCACGTGGCCGGTGGACTGCCCGGCGGCTGCCGCAGCCCGGGGGGAGGCGCCGGTGATCTGGCCCAGTGCCCGCTCGTCCTGGCGCCGGGTCGGCACGCCGCCGTCGAAACCGGCCGCGATCACGGTCACGCGCACCTCGTCGCCGAGAGCGTCATCGATCACGGCGCCGAAGATGATGTTGGCCTCGGGGTGCGCGGCCTCCTGCACCAGGCGGGCCGCCTCGTTGATCTCGAACAGGCCCAGGTCGGACCCACCCTGGATCGACAGCAGCACGCCGTACGCGCCGTCGATGCTCGCCTCGAGCAGGGGTGAGGAGATCGCGAGCTCGGCGGCCTGGACGGCGCGGTCCTCACCGCGGGCCGAGCCGATGCCCATGAGCGCGCTGCCGGCCCCCTGCATCACCGACTTGACGTCGGCGAAGTCGAGGTTGATCAGGCCGGGGGTCGTGATCAGGTCGGTGATGCCCTGCACACCCGAGAGCAGCACCTGGTCGGCGCTGCGGAAGGCGTCGAGCATGCTGACCGCGCGGTCGCTGATCGACAGCAGCCGGTCGTTCGGGATGACGATGAGGGTGTCGACCTCGTCGCGCAGGGCCGCGATGCCGGTCTCGGCGCTGTTGGCGCGACGGCGTCCCTCGAAGGTGAACGGGCGTGTGACGACGCCGATCGTCAGGGCGCCGAGCGAGCGGGCGATCTTCGCGACGACCGGCGCACCACCGGTGCCGGTGCCGCCACCCTCACCGGCGGTGACGAAGACCATGTCGGCTCCGCGCAGGACCTCCTCGATCTCCTCCATGTGGTCCTCGGCGGCCCTCTTGCCGACCTCGGGGTCGGCGCCGGCGCCGAGGCCGCGGGTGAGCTCTCGGCCGACGTCGAGCTTGACGTCGGCGTCTGACATCAGCAGGGCCTGCGCGTCGGTGTTGATGGCGATGAACTCCACGCCCTTCAGACCGACGTCGATCATCCGGTTGATGGCGTTGACGCCGCCGCCGCCGATACCGACGACCTTGATCACGGCCAGGTAGTTCTGCGGTGCTGCCACGTCGAGTGCCTCTCGCTGGGGTGGTGCTGGGGCTGGGGTGGTGCTGGGGCCGGGGTGGTGCTGGGGCCGGGGTGGTGCTGGGGCTGGAGTGGTGCTGGGGCTGGAGTGGTGCTGAGCCGTGTCGCTCGACCCTGACCCTCAAGTTGAGGGTTATAGTTATGTCAACTACGTCTGGCGCAGACGCTAAGTGCGCGAGCGGTGAGTCACAACGACCACACCCGGCGTGTCGGCAGACCCGTGGCAATCCCCCGCCAATCCCCGGCCATCCCTGGCCCGCAACCGCGTCGAGGCCGTCGTCCGAACGCACTGGGGAAGATCACTGCACTCGCGCTGTGCGACTGGGGCACCCTGCTGCACTAGGAGTGCAGCAGGGTGCCACCGCGCCAACTCACGGGAGAGGTCTGGAGGGGTGGGAGAGGTCGAGAGGGGTCAGCGCAGGACGGGCGTGTGCGGCGAGCTGACGTCGTAGACCTTGGCCTGCTGGCGGCTCAGCGCCTGCAGCACCTGGGCCTTCAGCGGGGTGTTGGCGGCGCTCCCCCACACGACGGTGGCTCCGCGCCAGCGCATCCGGACGTCGTCCGGAGTGCTCGCGCTGACCTGGCTCACGTTGGCGCGCAAGGGTTCTGGCAGCCCGTCGAGCACCGTCAGCGTCGCCGCGAGCGCATCGCGGCCAGCGGCTCCGACAGGCACCCGCAGCACCGGCAGGCCCGACGGCGCCTGCCGCACCGTCGCGAACGGCACGCCGTCGGCGTCGACGAGCCGCAACCCCCCACCGGGCTGCGGTACGGCTGCCACGGCCACCCGCGGCCGGACGACGACCCGCAGGGTCCACGGCCACGCCCGCTGCACGCGCACGGACGCCACGTAGGGCAGCTGCGAGACCTCACGCCTCACCGCGCTCGCGTCGGCACGAGGAAGCGGTGTGCCTCGCTGCGTGGCGGCGAGGTCGCGCACCTGCGCCGCCTGGGCGCCCGTGAGACCACGTACCTCGACGTGGCGCACGTCGAGCAGGGGCCCGAACCACGACACCGCGGCCAGCAGCACCACCACCGTGGCCAGGGCGAACGCCACGAGCGCTGGGCGCCGGGCCCGCCAGCGCGCCGCGCGCGCTCGCGCCTCGAACCGGGCCGAGGCGGCCGAGACCGGTTCGCGCACCCGCGTCGAGCGCGTGCTCACCGCTGCGTGCCCTCGTCGAGCCGGGCCAGCACCTCGTCCGGCAGCATCGTGACGTCACCGGCGCCGACCGTGAGCAGCAGGTCGCCAGGCCGCACCCGCGCCAGCACGGCGTCCGTCACGGCCGACCACGACGGCACGAACGCGACCCGCTCGGGAGGCAGCGGCACGGCATCGGCCACCAGCTGGCCCGACACCCCGGGCAAGGGATCCTCGCGCGCGGCGTAGACGTCCATGACGACGACCTCGTCCGCCAGTCCCAGCGCGCGGCCGAAGGGCTCGGCGAAGTCCCGCGTGCGCGAGTACAGGTGCGGCTGGAACACCACCACGACCCGACCCCCGCCCGCCACCTGGCGGGCGGTCTCGAGGGCTGCCAGCACCTTGCCGGGGTTGTGCGCGTAGTCGTCGAAGACCCGCACGCCACCGGCCGTGCCGCGCGCCTCGAACCGCCGCCGCGTGCCGGAGAACACCTCGATCGCCGCGAGCGCCGCCTCGGCCGGTTGCCCCAGCGCCACCATCGCGGTGTAGGCGGCCAGGGCGTTGAGGGCGTTGTGCCGGCCCGGCACGCGCACGGTCGCGCGGCCGACCGTCCGGCCGTGGTCGACGACGGTGAACGACGACCCCGCGCCCACCAGGCGCAGGTCGTCGAGGCGCACGTCGGCTCCCGCGTCGGCGCCGTACGTGGTGACCGCGATGCCTTCGGCGGCCGCACGCTCGGCGAGGCGCGCGGAGCCCTCGTCGTCGGCGCAGGCGACGAGCCGGCCCCCGGGACGGATGCTGCGCGCGAACTGCAGGAAGCCCTCGTCGACGCCTGCAGCCGTGCCGTAGTAGTCGAGGTGGTCGGGCTGCACGTTGGTCACCACGGCCACCTGCGGCCGGTAGACGACGAAGGTGCCGTCGCTCTCGTCCGCCTCCAGCACGAAGACGTCGCCACTGCCGAAGTGGGCGTTCGTGCCGCTCTCGGTGAGCTCGCCGCCGATGGAGAACGACGGATCGGCGCCGCAGTGCTGCAGCATGACGGTGAGCATCGACGTCGTGGTGGTCTTGCCGTTGGTGCCGGCGACGGCCGCCACCTGACGACCGGCGCTGACCGCGGCGAGGGCCTGCGAGCGGTGCAGCACCAGCAGGCCGAGCTCGCGCGCCCGGGCCAGCTCGGGGTTGGTCGGCCGCACGGCGGACGACGCCACGACGGCGCGGGCCCCCTCGACGTGCGCGGCGTCGTGACCCACGTCCACCCGCGCGCCCTCGGCTCGAAGCGCGGTGAGCAGCAGCGACTCCTTGGCGTCGCTGCCACTGACCTGCAGCCCCATCGCCAGCATGATCCGGGCGATGCCGGACATGCCCGCGCCGCCGATGCCGATGAAGTGCACGGGTGACAGCTCGGCCGCCGGGGGCAGCTCGAGGTCGAGGTCGACGGTGGCCCTCACGACGGCACCCGGCGACCCTCGACGGCGGCCTCGACGAGGTCGGCGAGCCGCTCGTCCGCGTCGGGCACCACGAAGCGCGCCGCCGCCTCGCCCATGGCGCGCAGCGCGGCGGCGTCCTGCAGCAGGGGCACGAGCACCTCGCGCACCCAGCCGGCTGTGCAGTCGGCGTCGTCGACCAGCAGGCCGCCACCGGCCGCGACCACCGGTTCGGCGTTGAGCCGCTGCTCGCCGTTGCCCACGGGCAGCGGGACGTAGGCGGCGGGCAGTCCCACGGTGGCGAGCTCGCACACCGTGTTGGCGCCGGCCCGGCACACGACGAGGTCGGCCGCGGCGTAGGCCTGCTCCATGGCGTCGACGTAGGGCACGACGACGTACGGCGGCACGTCGTCGCCCGCTCCCCCGGCGCTCTGCCGCACCTCGACCTGCTTGCCCGTGCCGCTGACGTGCAGCACCTGCGCGCCGGCCGCGCGCAGGTCGGGCGCCGCCTCGCCGAAGGTGTCGTTGAGCCGCTGGGCCCCGAGCGACCCACCCGTGACGAGCACGGTGGTGCGGTCGAGGTCGAGCCCGAAGTGCTCGCGGGCGAGCAGACGCCGGGCCAGGCGCTCGGCGTCGTCGGCGCGAGCGAGGTCGCTGATCTCGTGCCGCAGCGGGACGCCGGTCTGCACCGCGTGCGGCAGCGGCGTGTGCGGGAACGTGGTGGCGACGTACGGCGTGAGCCGGGCGCCGAGGCGGTTGGCCAGGCCGGGCAGCGGGTTGGCCTCGTGGATCACGATGGGTGTGCCCCGACGGCGGGCCGCGAGGTAGGCCGGCGGGCAGACGTAGCCCCCGAACCCGACGACGACGTCGGCCTCCGCGGCGTCGAGTGCAGCACCCGCCGCACGCACGGCCTCGCGCAGCCGACCGCCGATCCGCAGGAGGTCCGGCCCGGGCCGGCGCGGCATCGGCACCTTCGGCAGCTGCACGAGCTCGTAGCCGCGCGCCGGCACGAGCCGGGCCTCCAGACCCTCCGCGGTGCCCAGGACGGTGATGCGTGTGGCCGGGTCGCGCCGACGCAGACAGTCGGCGAGCGCGAGCAGGGGCGTCACGTGACCGGCCGAACCGCCACCGGCCAGCACGACCGAGATCGTCACGAACGACCACCCCGACGGCGCTCGCCGACGTGGTGACCGGGCAGGACGGCGAGCGAGCGGCGCAGCAGGCCGGTGCGCGCGGTGAGTGCCTCGGCGGCCCCCGGCTCGGCGCGCGCGAACGACATGAGCATGCCGAGCAGCACGAGCGACGTCACGAGCGCCGAGCCACCGCTCGACACCAGCGGCAGCGGCACGCCGATGACGGGCAGCATGCCGATGACCGCCCCGACGTTGATGAGCGTCTGCCCGAGCAACCAGGCCATGGCCGCGGCCGAGGCGATGCGGACGAACAGGTCGTCCGACCGCGTGACGAGCCGCAGGCAAGCCCAGCCCAGGAGGAGGAACAGCGCGAGGACCACCAGCGCACCCGGCAGGCCGAGCTCCTCGCCGATGATCGCGAAGATGAAGTCGTTGTGCGCCTCGGGCAGCCACGACCACTTCTCGCGGCTCGCCCCGAGTCCGACCCCCCACCAGCCGCCGTCGGCGAGGGCGTACTTGCCGTGGATCGACTGGTAGCACGCTCCGAGGCGGTCGTCGCATCCGCCGCCGAGCCAGCTCGCGATCCGCTTCATGCGGTTCTCGCTGGTGACGACCATGAGCCCCACGAGGGCGGCCATCACCCCACCCGCGGTGAGGAACACCCGCCCCGGCGCGCCGGCCGCAAATAGCAGCGCAGCCAGGATCATCAGGAGCACCAGCGCGGTGCCGAGGTCGTGGCCGGCGAGCACGAGGCCGATCGCGATGAACCCCATCGGGAACATGACCGGGACGGCGACGTGCACCCACCGGTCGAGCAGCAGCCGCTTGCGCGCCAACACCGCCGCGCCCCACAGCACGAGCGCGAGCTTCATGGCCTCCGACGGCTGCAGCCGCATGCCGCCGACGCCGATCCAGTTCCGGTTGCCGTTGACCGCGACGCCGAGTGGCGAGAACACGAGCGCCTGCGCGAGCAGCGCCACGATGAGCGCGATCCACCCGATGGCCTTCCAGGCGCGGACCGGGACGCGGGAGGCGATGAGCATCAGCGGGACGCCCACCGCCGCGAAGACCAGCTGGCTGCGGAACACCGTGAACGACGAGCCGCTCTTGGTGAGCGAGGTGACCGACGACGCCGAGAGCACCATCACCAGCCCGATGACGAGCAGCAGCAGGGTCGCGCCGAGCAGGACGTAGTACGTCGCCACCGGCGAGTCCAGCCGCTCCAGCGCCGGCAGCTGACGGCGCAGCCGGCTGGTGGCGACGGGCGCCGTCCGCGTGTCGACCTGGCTGGCCACCTGCTACTTCCCCTCGTGGTCGCGCGTGTACCGGTGGACGGCGGCGGCGAACTCCTCCCCGCGCTGGGCGTAGTCGCGGAACATGTCCATCGACGCGGCCGCCGGCGCGAGCAGGACCGTGTCGCCGGGCTGCGCCAGCTCGCTGGCGAGCCGCACGACGTCGTCCATCACCCCAGTGTCCGTGCTGGCCACGTCGACGACGGGCACATCCGGAGCGTGTCGCGCGATCGCCTGGGCGATCTCGTCGCGGTCGCGTCCGATGAGCACGACAGCGCGCAGGCGGCCAGCGTGCGCGCGGACGAGGTCGTCGACGTCGGCGCCCTTGAGCAGTCCGCCGGCGACCCACACGACGTGGTCGAAGGCACTCAGCGAGGCAGCTGCCGCCGGCGGGTTGGTGGCCTTGGAGTCGTCGACGTAGGTGACCTGGCCGTGCGTGGCCACGTGCGCGATGCGGTGCGGGTCGGGGCGAAAGCCACGCAGCCCGTCGCGCACCGCCACCGGCGGCACGCCGGCCGCGCGGGCGAGCGCCGCGGCGGCCAGCGCGTTCGACACCTGGTGCGGTGCCAGCACCGGGGCGTCACCTCGGACGTCCTCGAGGGTCGCGAGCTCGGCCGCCGAGGTGCGCCGTTCGTCGATGAAGGCGCGGTCGGCGAGCACGTCGTCGACGACGCCCAGCATGCCCACCGAGGGGATGCCCCGCGTGAAGCCGATCGCGCGGCACCCCTCGGCGACGTCGGCGTCGCGCACCAGCTTCTCGGTCACCGGGTTCTGCACGTTGTAGACGCAGGCCAGCTGGGTGCGCTCGTACACCTCGCCCTTGGCGCGGGCGTACGCGTCCATCGAGCCGTGCCAGTCGAGGTGGTCGGGCTCGACGTTGAGCACCGCGCTGGCCAGCGGGGCCACCGACAGCGGGCTGTGGTCGAGCCAGTGCAGCTGGAAGCTCGACAGCTCGACGGCCAGGACGTCGAAGGGCTCGGGCGACAACACGGCGTGCAGGATCGGCGTCCCGACGTTGCCCACCGCGGCGGCCCGCAGGCCCGCGGCCTCGAGCATGCGCGCCAGCATGCGCACGGTCGTGGTCTTGCCGTTCGTGCCCGTCAGGGTGAGCCACGGCGCACCGCCCTCGGCCGGGCGCAGCCGCCAGGCCAGCTCGACCTCGCCCCACACCGCGATACCGGCGGCCTGCGCGGCGGCGAGCATCGGCTGGTCGGGACGCCACCCGGGTGAGGTGACGACGAGGTCGGGCTGCTCGGCCAGATCGGGCAGGCGCGTGGTCGCCTCGGGACCGAGGTGCACCTGCGCGCCCATGATCTGCAGGATCTCGCGGCGCTCGCGCTCGGCCTCACCGTCGCGGCCGTCGACGACGACGACCCGCGCCCCCCGCTGCACGAGCGCGTCGGCGGCGGCGAACCCGCTGACGGCCAGGCCGGCGACGACCACCGACAGGCCGGCCCAGTCGGCGTCGCGGTCGGTGAGGGAGTCCAGCCGGCTGGTCACGAACCGACCACCCACTCGGCGTAGAAGATGCCCAGACCCAGGGCGACGAAGAGGCCGGCGATGATCCAGAACCGGATCGTGATCGTGACCTCCTGCCACCCGAGCAGCTCGAAGTGGTGCTGCAGGGGTGCCATGCGCAGCACGCGTTTACCGGTGAGCTTGAACGAGCCCACCTGCACGATCACCGACAGCGAGATGATGACGAACAGGCCGCCGATCACCAGCAGCAGCAGCTCGGTGCGGCTGGTGATGGCGAGCCCGGCGAGCGCGCCCCCGAGAGCCAGCGAACCGGTGTCACCCATGAAGATCTTGGCCGGTGAGGCGTTCCACCACAGGAAGCCGATGCAGGCTCCCATGAGGCCGGCTGCCACCACGGCGAGGTCGCGCGGGTCGCGCACCTCGTAGCACTTCAGCGCTGCGGCACCGGTCTCGCCCGCCGTGAGCGACTGGCACGACTGGTTGGACTGCCAGGTGCCGATGAGGATGTACGCGGCGAACACCAGGGTGCTCGCGCCGGTGGCGAGCCCGTCGAGGCCGTCGGTGAGGTTCACGCCGTTGCTGGTGGCGGCGATCATGAGGTACGCCCAGACCACGAACAGGATCACGCCGATGGCCGGGCCGGCGAACGCCAGGTCGAGCCGGGTGTCGCGGATGAACGAGATCTGCGTCGAGGCTGGCGTGCGGTACTGCTGGTTGGGGAACTGCAGCACCAGCACCGAGAACAGCAGCGCCACCACCGACTGGCCGATGAGCTTGGGCACCGCGCGCAGACCCAGGCTGCGCTGCTTGCTGATCTTGATGAAGTCGTCGAGGAAGCCCACGACGCCGAGCCCGGTCATGAGGAACAGCACGAGCAGCGCGCTCATCGTCGGCGCGTTGAGGGTGATGGCGTGGGCGGCGAGGTACGCCAGCAACGTCGCCAGGATGATCACGGCCCCGCCCATCGTCGGCGTGCCGCGCTTGGTGTGGTGCGAGGTCGGGCCGTCGTCGCGGATGAACTGGCCGTAGCCGCCCTTGACGAGGAACCGGATGTAGAGCGGGGTGCCGAGCAGCGTGGTCATGAGCGAGACGGCCGCGGCGATGAGTACGGCCCTCATGCGCTCGCCTGCCCGTCGGCCGCGAGCCGGTCGCCGAGGTAGCGCAGGCCGCTGTCGCGGCTGGACTTCAGCAGGACGACGTCTCCGGGCTGCAGCTGCTCGCGCAGCAGGGTGTAGGCCGCCTCGACGTCCGGGACGTGCACGGACTCCTCGCCCCACGAGCCCTCGTGCACCGCACCGGTGTGGATCGGTCGAGCGCCCGGCCCCACCGCGACGAGCCGAGACACGTTGAGCCGCACCGCGAGTCGCCCGATCTCGTCGTGCGCGGTGAGCGAGTCGGGGCCGAGCTCGAGCATCTCGCCCAGCACCGCCCACGTGCGCCGGCCCGCGGCCATCGCCACCAGGGCCTTGAGCGCCGCGCGCATCGAGTCGGGGTTGGCGTTGTACGCGTCGTTGACGACGCGCACGCCGTCGGGGCGGTCGGTGACTTCCATGCGCCAGCGGCTCGCGGCCCGGCCCCGGCCGAGCGCGGCGGCGATCGCGTCGACCGGCATGCCCAGCTCGCGCGCCACCGCGGCGACCGCCAGCGCGTTGGCCACGTGGTGCTCACCGAACAGCGCGAGCCGCACGGGCGCCGAGCCCTCCGGCGTCACGAGCACGAACGACGCCCGTGCCTGGTCATCGAGGGTGACCTCGTCGGCGCGCACCGCGCAGTCGGCCGACCGCCCGACGAGCACCACGCGTCCGCGCGTGCGCTCGCGCATGGCGCGCACCCGCGAGTCGTCGCCGTTCAGCACGGCCAGGCCCTGCGGCTCGAGGGCCTGCACGATCTCGGACTTGGCCTCGGCGATGCCTTCGACCGAGCCGAACTCGCCCAGGTGGGCGCTGCCGACGTTCAGCACCACCGAGACGTCGGGTCGCACGATCTCGGTGAGGTAGCGGATGTGGCCACCACCGCGGGCACCCATCTCGAGCACGAGGTAGCGCGTGCTCGGCTCGATGCGCAGGGCGGTCAGCGGCACGCCCACCTCGCCGTTGAGCGACGCCTCGGGCGCGACGGTGGGGCCGAGCTCGGCCAGCACGCTCGCCAGCAGGTCCTTGGTGCTGGTCTTGCCCGACGAGCCGGTGATGCCGATGACGGTGACGTCCGGCACGCGCTGCACGACCGCGCGGGCCAGTGCGGCGAAGGCCTCCTGCACGTCGGCGACGACCACGCAGGGCAGGGCGTCGACCGGCCGGTCGGCCAGCACCGCGGCCGCGCCGCGCTCGAGCGCCTGCGGGACGAAGTCGACGCCGTCGGCGTGCTCGCCCCGGCGGGCGACGTAGAGGCTGCCGGGCCCGCACTCGCGTGCGTCGGTGACCACTGCGGCGTCGACCACCGTGGCGCCGGCGCGCGGGTCGCCGACCACCTCGCCGCCGGTGACCTGCGCGATCTCCAGCAGCGTCAGCGCGATCACGACTGCACCTCGGCCAGCGCCGCCGCGAGCTCCTCGCGGTCGTCGAAGGGGTGCACCACTCCAGCGATCTCCTGCCCGGGCTCGTGGCCCTTTCCGGCGACCAGCAGGACGTCCCCCGGCCGTCCCGCCCGCCGCGCACCTTCGCCGATCGCCTGCCGGCGGTCGGCGACCTCGAGCACCTCGACGTGCGGGGCCGCGGCCTCGCGCGCCCCCGCCAGCACGGCGGCCCGGATCGCGGCCGGGTCCTCGCTGCGGGGGTTGTCGTCGGTGATCACGACGACGTCGGCCGCCCGCGCCGCCGCCGCGCCCATGAGCGGCCGCTTGTCAGGGTCACGGTCACCGCCGGCCCCCAGCACCACCACGAGGCGGCCCGCAACCGACGAGCGCAGCGTCTGCAGCGCCGCGGCCACGGCGTCTGGGGTGTGGGCGTAGTCGACGACGGCGAGCGGGCCCGCCGTCGGGTCACCGACGACCTCCATGCGGCCGGGCACCCCGCCGGCGTGCCGAAGGCCGTGCGCCACCTGCTGCTCGGTGAGCCCGTGCTCGAGCAGCATGACGGCGGCCAGGGCGGCGTTCATGACGTTGAACTCGCCCGGCAAGGGGCAGCGCAGGTCGAGCCGCCGGCCGTCGGCGGCGCACAGCTGGAAATCGGTGCCCCCATCGCGCGGCTCACGACCGGTCACCACCCAGTCGGTGCCGGCGTCGGCGCGCCCCGACAGCGTCGTCACCGGCACGCTCGCCCGGCTGGCGGCGGTGCGCGTGCCGTCGTCGTCGACCACCACGACCGCACGCCGGCTGTGCTCGGGCGTGAGCAGCAGCTCCTTGGCCGCCAGGTAGGTCGCCATGTCGCCGTGCAGCTCGAGGTGGTCACGGCTGAAGTTGCTGAAGCCCGCGACGTCGACCACGGCCGCGTCGACCCGGTGCTGGGCTAGGGCCTGGCTCGAGACCTCCATCGAGCAGACCTGCACACCGCGCTCGCGCATCGCCGCGAGCAGTGCGTGCAGATCGGGGGCCTCGGGCGTGGTGCGCACGCTGCGCAGCCGCTCCTCGCCCACGCGGGTCTCGACGGTGCCGATGAGCCCGGTCGTGAAGCCGCCTGCCCGCAGCACGGCGTCCATCAGGAAGGTCGTGGTGGTCTTGCCGTTGGTGCCCGTGACGCCGAGCAGGGCGAGGTCAGCGGCCGGCCGACCGAAGACGTCGGCGGCGACGGACCCCAGCACGGCGCGCGGGTCGTCGGCGAGCAGCACCGGGAGCTCGACGTCCGCCTCGCGCAGCTGGTCGCGTCCGGCCGCGTCGGTGAGCACGGCCACCGCCCCGAGATCGCGCGCCGCGGCGGCGAACTGGGCCCCGTGGGCGCGCGAGCCGGGCAGCGCCGCGTACAGGTCCCCGGGCCGGATGGCGCGCGAGTCGAGGGTCACACCGGTCACCCGGGTGCCGCCGGCGCCGGCCGGATCGAGCGCGAGCGCTCCGGAGGCGGCGTCCACGAGCTCGCCCAGCGTGCACCCGCTCGTCACCGAGGGACGCAGCCCGGCGGACGACGGCACGGCAGCTGCAGACACGGGCCGAGGCTACCGGGCGGCCGGGGTGATCGAGATCTTGGGCGACTTCGAGCCGGTGGGCGGGATCTGCAGCTTCTGCAGCGCGTACGTCATGACCTCGCGGAACACCGGAGCGGCGACGGTGCCGCCGTAGTAGCCGCGCACCGGACGCTGCAGCGTGACGGCGACGACCAGCTTCGGGTCGTCGGCGGGGGCCATGCCGATGAAGGAGCCCGTGTAGCCCTGGTAGCAGCCGCACGTGGGGTCGTACCGCTGGGCTGTGCCGGTCTTGCCGGCGACGCGGTAGCCCGCGATCTTCGCCTCGGGCGCGGTGCCCTCGGCGCTGACGACCCCCTCGAGCATCAGCCGCAGCGCCGCTGCGGTCCGAGCGCTCACCACGCGCGTCTGCTTCGGCGCGGCAGCCGCCTTCAGGGCGCCATCGGCTCCGACCGTGCCCGCGACGAGCTGCGGCTCCACCCGCACACCGTCGTTGGCGATGGTCTGGAAGACACCAGCCGCCTGGACCGCGTTCACCGACAGGCCCTGGCCGAACAGCACGGTGTAGCGCTGCGAGCCGCTCCAGTCCTTCGGCTGGGCGAGGATGCCGCGGCTCTCCCCGGGGAAGTCCAGCCCGGACGGCTGCCCGATCCCGAACTTGGTGAGGTAGCGGTACATCGTCGCCGGCGACAGCTTCTCGCCCGCCATGATCGTGCCGACGTTGCTGGACTTGGCGAGCACGCCGGCGAAGGTCAGCCGCTCGGGGGCGTGGTCGTGGGAGTCGTGGAACGTCTTGCCTGCGCGCCGGATGTGGCCGGGCACGGTGAACGGCGTGGTGGGCGTCACCACGCCCTCCTCCAGGACCGCCGCGGCGGTCATGAGCTTGCTCGTCGACCCCGGCTCGTACACCTCGGACAGGGCGCGGTTCGACAGGTTGGCCGGCTTGGCCTTGCTCGGCACGTTGGGGTCGAACGTCGGAGCGTTCGCGAGCGCGAGGATCTGGCCGTCGCGCGTCATCACCACGACCGTGCCCGACAGCGCGCCGCTCTCGTCGACCTTGGCCTGCAGCAGCTGCTCGGCCTTCCACTGCAGGTCGCGGTCGATGGTCAGCTCGACGGTCGTGCCGGGCACCGCGGCCTTCTGCTCCACGTCGCCGGTAGGGATGTGCCGCCCGCCCGGGTCGCGCTCGTAGGTCACGCTGCCGTCCTGGCCGGTGAGCTCGCGGTTGAGCTTGAGCTCCAGGCCGCCCAGCGGCTTGCCGTCCTTGCTCATGAAGCCGACCACCGAGGCACCGACGCCGTCGGCCGGGTAGGCCCGCTGTGACGTGGTCTCGGGGTAGATCCCCGGGATCTGCAGCGCGTCGACCTTGCGCCACACCTCGGGGGTGACGCGCTTGGCGACGTAGGCGAAGCGCCGGTCGCCGTCGAGCTTGGCACGCACGGCGTCGACGCTCATGTGCAGCAGCGGGGCGAGGTCGCGCGCCGCTCCGTCGATCCCGAGCACGACCTTGTGCTTGGCGCCGGTCACCGGGTCCTTCTCGTACCGGAAGTACTCGGTGACGGTGGTCTGGTCGACCGTGACGTTGTAGCGCTCAAGGCTGGTGGCCATCACGACGCCGTCGCGATCGACGATCTGGCCGCGGGTCGCGTCGACCGTCACGGTCGTCAGGCGGCTGCCCAGGGCCTGCTGGGCCATCGCCGAGGCGTCGAGCGCCTGCAGCCGAAGCAGCTGCACCGCGAACAGGCTCAAGACGATGCAGACGCCGAGGAACATGGTGCGCGCCCGGCGGGCCGGGTGGCCGAGCCGCATCCGACGCACCGGTACGGACGGGCGACGTGGCCCCCGCGGGCCGTGGCCAGCCGGACGCGCGGGCGCCTGCCGCCGCGGTCGCGCCGCGCCCGCCGCTGGGGAACCGGGCCGCGGTGAACCCGCCCGGGACGCCGACGACGTCCGCGGCGCAGACCGACGGCTCGACGCCGGGCGGTTCGCGGACCCGCGCGGCGTCGTCCTCGCCTGCCCCATCACCTGCTCTTCGTCGTGGTCGACTTCGTCGAGACCTTCGTGGACTTCGTGGACTTCGTGGACTTCGTGGACGCCTGGCTGGCCTTCTTCGCCTGTCCTGCAACGGTAGGTTGCTCGGGTTGCTGAGCCGGGGCCGCCACGCCGAGAAGCTTGCCGTCGGACAGCCGCAGGAACGCCGGCGACTGCGACGGCACCATGCCGAGGGCCCTGGCCCGCTCCGCCAGGCGCTCGGGTGCGGCCTGGACGTCGATGTCCTGGCGCAGAGCCTGCTCGCGGTCACCGAGCTCGTCCGACTGCGCCTGCAGGTCGTGCAGCGTGAACGAGCCCTGGGCCAGCGCGGTGTTGATGAGCAGCAGCGAGAGCAGCCCGCCCACCAGCAGCAGCAGGCACGACACGGCGAACACCGTGCGGCCGCGCTCGACGGCCGGCGGCCGCACCACCCGCAGCGTGGGCCGAGGCGGCCGGGCCGGTCGGACCCCGGGGTTCCCCGGCGCCGTGCGGGCGGCCGCCGCGGACGCACGCCGTCCGGTCGCCGCAGCCAAGGTCTGGCTCATGCTGCTCTCCCCCCACCAGCGCGGATGCGCGTTGCTGCTCTCAGCCGGGCCGAGGCGGCCCGGGAGTTGTGCTCGATCTCCGTCTCGCTGGGCACCTCGGCGCCTCGCGTGAGGAGCTGCAGGTACGGCGCGTGCTCGGGCAGCTCGACCGGCAGGCCGACCGGCGCGCTGCTGCGTGCTCCCGCAGCGAGCACCTGCTTCACCCGGCGGTCCTCGAGCGAGTGGTAGGCCAGCACCGCCAGGCGCCCACCCACCGCGAGCGCCTCAACCGCTGCGGGCAGGGCCCGGTCGAGGGCCTCGAGCTCGCCGTTGACCTCGATCCGCAGGGCCTGGAACGTGCGCTTGGCCGGGTTGCCGCCTTCCCGGCGGGTGGCGGCCGGCACGTTGGCCCGCACCAGCTCGACGAGGCGGGCCGACGTCGTGAACGGCGTGCGAGCGCGCTCGCGCACCACCGCGGCGGCGATGCGCCGCGCGTACCGCTCCTCGCCGTACTCGCGCAGGATCCGCGTGAGGTCGTCCAGCTCGTAGGTGTTGAGCACCTCGGCCGCCGTCAGCGGCTCGTCGGCGTCCATCCGCATGTCGAGCGGAGCGTCGACGCGGTAGGCGAAGCCGCGGTCGTCCTCGTCGAGCTGCAGCGACGAGACGCCGAGGTCGAGCAGCACCGCCTGCACTGCGCCCAGCCGCAGGTCGGCGAGGACGTCGGCGAGCTCGTCGTACACCGCGTGCACCAGGTGCACGCGGTCACCGAAGGGGCTGAGGCGCTCACCGGCCAGGGTCAGGGCCTCGCGGTCGCGGTCGATCCCGACGAGTTCGGCGTCCGGGCAGGCGCGCAGCAGCGCCTCGGCGTGCCCACCCATGCCGAGCGTGCCGTCGACCAGCACGGCACCCGGCTCGGCGAGGGCCGGCGCGAGCAGCTCGACGATGCGGGCGAGCATGACCGGCTCGTGCCGTGAGGCGGCGTCGCCGGTGCGCTGCATGGCCGGTCCTTTCGGGGCTCGCGGTGGGTGCGGGGCGAGGTGGGTCGCAGGGGATGTACGAGGGATGTACGAGGGATCTGCGAGGGATCTGGGAAGGAGCTGAAGGACACGGCCGCTCGGCCTGGTCCCCAACCGCTCCGAGCGGCCTGGCACCGGGGAAGGTGCGCCAGGACGTCGGGAGCGGGTGGAGACCACGACGAGCGGACGAGGTGGGTGAAACGGGTGGGTGGGCGGGCGGGTCGGGCTCACATCAGGCCGGGCACCACCTCCTCGGCCTGCTCGGAGAAGGCCTGCTCGGACTCCGCGAGGTAGCTCGCCCAGGCGCCGGCGTCCCAGATTTCGATGCGCGACCCGGCTCCGATCACGGCCAGGTCGCGGTCGAGTCCGGCGTACTCGCGCAGCGTCGTCGGGATCGTCACGCGTCCTTGCTTGTCGGGGATCTCGTCGCTGGCGCCGGAGAGGAAGACGCGCAGGTAGTCGCGGGCGGCCTTGCTGGTCATGGGGGCCGAGCGCATCTGGTCGGCGACCCGCATGAACTCGTCCATCGCGAAGACGTACAGGCAGCGCTCCTGGCCGCGGGTCACGACCAGGCCGCCAGCGAGCTTGTCCCGGAACTTGGCGGGGAGGATCAGGCGGCCTTTGTCGTCCAGACGCGGCGAGTGAGTGCCCAGGAACACCTGGCACCTCCCCTTCGCCGGATGCGCTGGTGCGCACCGCCTGCTCGACCCGTCCGCCTGCTCGACCGCCGGACCGTTCCCTCGGCCTCCGACCTGCTCCACTCTACTCCACTTCACTCCACGGTCAAGATGAATCGACGCTGCGTGACGGCGCGTCGCACCCCAAAATCGCAGGTCAGAGCGGGCGAATAGGGCAGATCGACTGGTGGAGGGCGCGTCCGGCGCGTGACTCCTCCTCGAGCCCGGAAGCCGGTGACGTCCCGGGCGCCCGAGCACGCGAGCACCGCTCGCGCTCGCGGCAGAGGGGCACGGTGGAGCGAAGTGGGGGGCCGCGAGTGCGGACGCCAGACGGGCGCGCAGCTGCGAGCTCGCCACGCGGGAACGCCGGCGAGCGCGTCGACGTTGGCCTGCTCAGACGCCCAGGCGGGGGTCGGACACGAAACGGCTACGGAGCGGACACGGGACGGTGGAGGAAGCCTCCCCAGGCGACGCGCGCAGTGACAGACTGCTGACGTCGGGGTGGCGACGATCACCGCGACCGGGTCACCGTTCGCCGCGGGGCCGATCACCTTCACACCGTGCGGTTCCCCGACCCAGGAGGCCCAGTGAGCGCGACCAGCGCAACGCAGACGACCCAGTCCCCCGGCGGCCGACCGGACCTCGACGCGCTGCGCGAGAAGGCCGGGGCCATCGTCGCCGCCGTCGAGTCAGTGATCGAGGGCAAGCCGGACGTCGTCCGGACGGCGCTGACGGTGCTGCTCGCCGAGGGGCACCTGCTCATCGAGGACGTCCCCGGCGTCGGCAAGACCATGCTGGCCAAGGCGATGGCGCGGGCCATCGACTGCAGCGTCCGGCGCATCCAGTTCACGCCCGACCTGCTGCCGAGCGACGTCACCGGCGTCAGCATCTACAACCAGGAGCAGCGCGACTTCGAGTTCAAGCCCGGCGCCATCTTCGCCAACGTCGTGCTCGGCGACGAGATCAACCGGGCGTCGCCCAAGACGCAGTCGGCCCTGCTGGAGTGCATGGAGGAGCGGCACGTCACGGTCGACGGCGTCACCTACCACCTCGAGGCGCCGTTCATCGTCATCGCGACGCAGAACCCGATCGAGATGGAGGGCACGTACCCGCTGCCAGAGGCCCAGCGCGACCGGTTCATGGCCCGGCTGTCGATGGGCTACCCCAGCGCCGCGGCCGAGCTGGCGATGCTGAACAGCCACGGGTCGTCGTCCCCCCTCGACGACGTGCAGCCGGTGGCCACCGCCGCGGACGTGCGCGAGCTCGTGGTCGCCACCCGCAGCGTGTGGGTGAGCGACGCAGTGCGCCAGTACGTCGTCGACATCGCCAACGCCACCCGCACGAGCCCGGACCTGCGCCTCGGCGCTTCACCCCGGGCGACGCTGCACCTGCTGCGTGCCGCACGCGCGCACGCTGCGCTGGCCGGCCGCGACCACGTCCTGCCGGACGACGTCCAGCAGCTCGCGGTGCAGGTGCTCGCCCACCGCCTGCTGCTCACACCCGACGCCCTGCTGTCGCGGCGCAGCGCCCAGGACGTCGTCACGGGGCTGCTCCAGCGCCTGCCGGTTCCCGCGGGCGCGAACGGCTGAGGTCGCACCGGTGACTCTGCGCGGCGTTCGGCGCCGGCTCGGGCAGCGGTTGCTGAGCCCGTTCTCACGCCTGACCACCCGAGGCCGAGCGGTGCTGGCGGCCGGAGCCACGGCCATCGTGTGCGCGATCGTGCTGGGCCAGCGCGACCTCCTGCGAGTTGGTGCGCTGCTCGCGCTGGTGCCCGTGCTCTCGGCGCTGGTGCTGAGCCGGGCGCGGTACCGCCTGGCCTGCTCGCGCACGGTGACGCCGGTGCGCGTCGAGGTCGGCAAGCCGGCCCAGGTGGTGCTCGAGATCGCCAACGTGTCGTCGACCCGCTGCGGCATGGTGCTGGCCGAGGAGCACGTGCCCTACACGCTCGGGTCTCGGCCGCGGTTCGTGCTGCCCGGGCTCGAGGCGGGTGAGCGGCGCGCGATCAGCTACCCCGTGCGCTCGGACGTGCGCGGCCGCTTCGCCGTCGGGCCGCTCAGCCTGACCCTCACCGACCCGTTCGGCATGGGCGAGCACCGCCGCTCGTTCTCGGCGCGGGACGACCTCATCGTCATCCCGCCCGTGGTGGCGCTGCCTCCCGTGGCGCTGGGCGGCGACTGGTCGGGGTCCGGCGACACCAGACCGCGCGCCGTCGCCGCCTCGGGCGAGGACGACGTCACGACCCGCGAGTACCGCCAGGGCGACGACCTGCGACGGGTGCACTGGCGCTCGACCGCGCGGCGCGGCGAGCTCATGGTGCGGCGCGAGGAGCAGCCGTGGCAGAGCCGGGCGACGCTCGTGCTCGACCGGCGCCGGGCGGCCCACCGCGGGGACGGGCAGGCCTCGAGCTTCGAGTGGGCGGTGTCCGCGATCGCCTCGCTCGCCGTCCACCTCGCCGGCCGGGGTTACGCCATCCGGCTCTGCGACGGCTCGCCCGGTGAGGAGGCGCACGTGGCCTGGGCGCACGCGGAGGGCCACTCGTTCACCGGCCTGGCCGAGGCGTCGTCGTCGCTGGTGCTCGACGCGCTCGCCTCCGCGGCGCTGGGCGGAGCGGTCGAGCTGCAGCGCGCGGTGCACGCGGCGAACCGCTCGGCCACCGGCGGCCTGGTGATCGCGGTGGTCGGCGAGCTCACCCCCGACGACACCGCGATGCTCGCTGGGCTGCACCAGCTCGGGACCACCTGCATCGCGCTGCTGGCCGACACGACGTCGGCCATCAGCGACGTCGTGTTGCGCGAGCGCGTGCGGGAGGGTGTCCAGGCGCAGGCCGAGCAGCTGCGCGCGGCCGGCTGGGACGTCATCGAGGTGCGCGAGGGCGAGGGGGTGGCCGCCACCTGGCGACGCGTCGGTTCGGGCCGCCTGCTCGCAGGAGGTGCCCGGTGACCCGCGACCGGCTGGCCGCGCCGCTGGCGGCCCTCGCCACTGCACTGACGATGTGGTCGCTCGCTCCCACGGTCGACGGCCAGGACTGGCAGACGCCGGCCGTGCTGATGGTCGTGCTCGTGCTGCTCACCGGCCTGGGGGCTCGCGCGCTGCGGCTGCCGCGCGTCCTGGTGGCCCTCGCCCAGCTGCTGGTCGGTCTCGTGGCGCTCACCGCGACCTTCGCGGGCGACGCCGCGGTGTGGGCGGTGCTTCCGGGGCCCGCCGCGCTCAATCGGCTGGGCCAGGTGGTCGTCGACGGCTTCGACACGGTCAACCGCTACTCGGCGCCGGTGCCGACGTCGGAGGGGATCTCGCTGATCCTCGCGATCGGTGTGCTGCTGGTCGCCGTCGCCGTCGACGCCGCGGTGGTCGGGTGGCGCTCCCCCGCCGCCGCAGGCCTGCCGCTGCTCGCGCTCTACGCCGTACCGGCGGCGGTCGTGCCGGACGGTCTGCAGTGGCGGTACTTCGTCGCCGCCGCGACGGGCTGGCTGCTGCTGCTCGCGCACGACGCCAGCGGGCGGGTGCTGCGCTGGGGCCGCCTGCTGCCCCGCTGGGGGAGCTCGGCGAGCGCCAGCCGTCAGACGCTGACCACCGACACCGCAGCGATGGCCTCCACCGGGCGCCGGCTCGGTGCGGCGGCCATCGTGCTGGCCGTCGTCCTGCCCGCGCTCGTGCCGGGCCTGCCGGAGGGGCTGCTGACCCGTGGTGGCGCGGGGGCGGGCGGCAGCGGGCTCGGTGGCCTGACGGTGATCAACCCCGTGCTCACGCTGCGCGACAACCTCACGCCGCGCCGGGACATCGAGATCCTGCGCTACAACACCAGCCAGGCCGACGTGCAGCCGCTGCGCATCGTCACGGCCGACGCGTTCGACGGCGACACCTGGAAGCCGGGCACGCGCGACGTCTCGCGGCGCAACCGGGCCAGCCGGGGCCTACCTGCGCCTCCCGGTCTGTCGCCCGACGTGTCGCAGAGCCAGTACTCGATGCGGATCGAGGTCAGCGACGCGCTCAACCAGGACTTCCTGCCGCTGCCGTACCCGACGCGCCAGGTCGACATCAAGGGCGCGTGGCTGTACGACGCCGCCACGCTCAACGTCATCGGGGACGGCGAGAGCGTGCGCGGGCGCTCCTACGACGTCACCTACCTCGCCGTGCGGCCGACGGCCGACCAGCTGCGCAACGCCCCGGCGGTTCCCGACAGCAGCATGCAGCGCTACACGACCTTGCCGCGCGACCTGCCGGACGTCGTGGCCCGCACCGCACGGTCGGTGACGCGCGGCGCCACCAACCAGTACGACCAGGCGATGGCCCTGCAGCAGTGGTTCCGGACGGACGGCAAGTTCACGTACTCCACCGACGCACCGGCCGACTCCGGTGGCGACGCGGTGGCCGACTTCCTGGCCGACCGCAAGGGCTTCTGCGTGCAGTTCTCCTCGGCCATGGCGGTGATGGCCCGCAGTCTCGGCATCCCCGCGCGCATCGCGGTCGGGTTCCTGCCCGGAACGCCGGTGCAGGACGACTGGTGGTCGGTGAAGCTCACCGACGCCCACGCCTGGCCGGAGCTGTACTTCCAGAACGTCGGCTGGGTGCGCTTCGAGCCGACGCCGGCCGCGCGCACCGGCGCGCCGCCGCAGTGGGCGCAGCTGAACGCCACCGGCAGCGGACCGCAGGTCGGCAACACGACCGCCACGGCGGGTGGCTCCGGCGCCAGCGCCACGAGCGGACCGGACTCGCGGATCCGTTCGCTCCAGGATGCCGAGCGGCGCGCGAACACCGGTGAGGTGGCCGCACCCGGCGCGCCGCTGGCGCCGGCGGACCGGACGTGGTCGCGGTGGTGGCGGGTCGGGGCCGTGGTGCTGCTGCTGCTCGCGGCGATCGCCCTCACCCCCGTGACCGCCCTGTTCGGCCGTCGACGCCGCCGCCGAGCCGCCCTCACCGACGCGGCGCGGGCTGAGGCGGCGTGGGCCGACCTGCACGAGCAGGTCGCAGACCTCGGGATCACGCTGGCCGACTCGCTGACGCCGCGTCAGGTCGACCGGCACCTGGCTGAGCAGGTCGACCTCGGCGACCAGTCCCGCGCGGCGCTGGCCCGCGTCACCGGCGCCGTCGAGCGGGCTCGCTACGCCCGACCGGCCGGCCAGCAGAGCCAGGGGCAGACCGCGCTGGCGGTCCCGCCGCAGGCGTCTGGCGACGGGGCCGGTGGGACGGCGAACGATGTCGGCCACGACGTGCGGGCCGTGGTGCGGGCCGTCGCGGGCAGCCGCAGTCGGGGTCAGCGGCTGCGCGCGGCGCTCTACCCGCGCTCGGGCGCAGAGCGCACCGCGGGGGTGGCACGCTGGTTCGGCCGGCGCTTCGCGGCGGCGGACAGCGCGCTCGCGCGGTGGTCGCACCGGCTGCGACTGCCCCGCGTGCACCGTCACCGCTGAGCGGCACCTTCATCGGCCGCCCCTGCGTGCACTTCAGGTCCGAAGGGCACGCACGACGCGACGCGACCGTGCACTTCGGATCCGAAGTGCACGGGTGGCGCGGGGGGCTCAGCCCCAGGAGCCGCCGTCGCGGCGGCGGTCCCACCGCTGCTCGAGGCGCTGCATGAAGGTGCCGGAGCGCTGCGCGCGGCTGCGCTTGGGCCGCGGACGGGTCGCGCCGTCGGGCCCGACGGCACCGAGGGGGCCGGTGGCCGTCTTGCGGGGCGGGGTGGCTGCGAGCGCTCCGGCGGCGAGCATGAGCACGAATCCGGCGACTGCGAGCGGGACCACGCTGCGGGCCACGCCGAGGACGACGAGCACCAGCCCGACGACGACACCGACGCTGCCGAGCAGGATGCGCCGACGGTGACGGGCCCGCGGGGTGCGACCGCGCATCGCGGTGGCGAACTTGGGGTCCTCGGCCTGGATGGCGTGCTCCATCTGCTCGAGCACCCGCTGCTCGTGCTCGGAAAGCGGCACGGTGACCTCCCGCTGGCACTCGGCTCGATGGAGGACGACGGCGTTTCGCTGTCGTCGTACATCCCTGGTGCTCTCAGGATAGGTCGCACCTCGCACGCGCGAAAGCGGGACCGCAAACTCGGTCTCCGGCTGGCGCGAAGTGGTGGCACCGACGGTCGGTCGGTGCGGGGTGGGGTGCGGGGTCTGGACGGTCAGCCGGGGTGGCGGGAGGGGTCGACCAACGCGGCGGGGCGCACGCTGCCGACCCCGAAGCGCGCGCTGGCGCGGTCGACCGCGCGCTCGGCGTCGCGCCAGCCGAACGGCTTGTCGTCGAGCGCGAGCTGGCGCTGCTGGTGCTCGACGGCCATCAGGCCCTCGACGCGCACGCCGACGAGCCGGATCCGACCGCGCTGGAGTCCGAGCGCGTCGTACAGCGCCGTGGCGACGGCGTACACCTCGCGGGCGACGTCGGTCGACTCCTTCAGCGTGCGCGAGCGGGTGATCGTCGTGAAGTCGGCGAAGCGCACCTTCAACGTCACGGTGCGTCCCACCATCGCCGCAGAACGCAGCCGCGCGGCGGTGCGCTCGGACAGGCGCAGGATCTCGCGGCGGATCAGCACCGGGTCGTCGACGTCGTGGGCGAACGTCTCCTCGGCTCCGATGCTGCGCTCGGACTGGGCCGGCACCACGGGCCTGGGGTCACGGCCCCAGGCGAGGTCGAACAGCTGTGCACCGGCGGCCGGCCCGAGCGCGCGCCGCAGCGTGTCGACGGGCGTGTGGGCGATGTCGCCGACGGTGCGCAGGCCGTAGCGGTGCAACGTCTCCTCGGTGCGTTCCCCCACGCCCCACAGCGCGGCGACGGGCAACGGGTGGAGCACCTCGAGGGTCTGCTCACGCGGCACCACGAGCAGACCGTCGGGCTTGGCCAGGCCGGAGGCCAGCTTGGCGATGAACTTGGTGGCCGCGACGCCCACCGAGCAGCTCACCCCTTGCTCGTCGAACACCCGGTCGCGGATGAGCTGGGCGATCCGCCGGGGCCGCCCGAGGCGCCGACGCGCCCCGCTGACGTCGAGGAAGGCCTCGTCGAGCGACAGCGGCTCGACGATCGGGGTGACGTCGGCGAAGACGGCCATGATCCCGCGCGAGACCTCGGCGTAGCGGTGGTGGTGCGGCTCGATGACGGTGGCCTGCGGGCACAGCCGACGCGCCCGGGCCATGGGCATGGCGGCGTGGACGCCGAACGCGCGGGCCTCGTAGGTGGCCGACAGCACCACGCCTCGCGTGCCCCCGCCACCGACGATGACGGGGGTGCCGACGAGGTCGGGGTGGTCGAGCAGCGACACCGACGCGTAGAAGGCGTCCATGTCGACGTGCAGGATCGTGCAGCCGGTGTCGTCTGGGCCGGGCACCGCCTGCGGGCCGGACGTCGCGTCGCGCCCGTCGGTGCGACGGCTGGAGGTGAACTGGCGGCGGCTCACCGCGCGCCCCGCTCAGCCGGCGTCGCGGACCGCCACCACGTGCAGCTGGGCAGCCAGCTCGGCCAGGGCAGGGTGGTCGGGGTGGGCGCCGGCTCGACGCTCGAGGTCGAGCAGGGCCGCCCGAGCCGGTTCCCCTTCGACCAGCGCCTCGGGCACCAGGTCGCTGAAGACGCGCACACCGTGCACCTGGCGGGCCGACAGACCGGCGGCGTCGACCATCGCCAGCAGCGCTGACCGGTCGAAGCGGCGCGGCAGGGGGTCACCGGCGCCCCAGCGGCCATCCGGGTCGTCGAGGGCGTGCGCTGCCTCGGCGAAGCGGCCGGCCAGCGCCCGCGCGAGCACGACGGCGGCCCGCTGGGCCACCAGCAGGCTCGCGGCGCCGCCGGGGCGCAGCACTGCGGCCAGGGCACGCAGCGCGGCCTGCGGGTCGTCGACGTACTCCAGCACGCCGTGGCAGCAGACGAGGTCGACGCTGGCTGGGGCGACGACCTCGGCGAGCTGAGAGGCGTCGGCCTGCACGGCGCGCACCCGCTCGGCCGCACCGGCCTCCTCCGCTCGGCGTTCGAGGGCCGCCAGGGCGTCCGGGCTCGGGTCGACCACGGTGACGTCGTGGCCGAGCGCGGCGAGCGGGACGGCGAGACCTCCCGTGCCACCGCCGACATCGAGGACGACGAGCGGCGCGGGCCCGAGCGCCTCACTCGTGCGCTCCACGGCCTCCCACACCGCGGCGGTGCGGGGGGCGCTGGCGACGTCGCCGCGTCGGGGGCGTCGGCCGGCGTCGGACTGCGGTGCCACGACGGGTCTCCCTCGCCTCGACGGCGCCGAGGCGGGTCCTCGGCCGACGCCCAGCCTAGTGGCGTCGGGCCGGCGCTGGTCGGCCCGCTCATCGGCCCGAGCTCCCGGGGCTGGAGTGCCACAGCTTGCGCGGCGCGCTCTTGACGTCCTCGCCCGCGGGCTTGACGTCGGCGTACGGCGACTGCTTGAAGCCGCTGGCGTGCACCAGCACGCGGCGGTGGCGGGCGCCGCCACCCATGCCTCCAGCGCGCTGGTCCTCCCCTGACGCCCCGGGTGTCGGCGCAGCCATGACCGGCCGCGTCGACCGGCTGGCTGCCGCCCCCTCGCTCGCCTGCGTCGTGTACTCCCCGGCCGCCGCCTGGGCGAGGGCCTGCGCGTCGGCCTCGTCGAGCGTGGCGTGCACGGCGGGCAGGCCGCCGATGATCCACGCGTCCCACAGCGGTGCGAGCTCCCAGGCGCCGGTGGCGCGCAGCGACACCCCGCGCGGGCCGGTGCGCCGCAGCACGCCGCGCACCAGAAGCAGCCAGGAGTGGAACACCGTGGCGGCGTACGGGCCCTGGACGTCCTCGAAGAACGTCGCGTCGACCGGACCGGTGGCGTCGTCGAGGGTCAGGAACACGACCCGCCGACCCGAGCGGATCGGCGGGGTCTGGGTGGCGACCTTCACGCCGGCCACCAGCAGCTCGGACTGGTTGCGCTGCTGGAGCAGGTCACGGCTGCGGGTGACGCCGAGGGCGTCGAGCATCGGCGCGTAGGTGTCGAGCACGTGGGCGCTGGCGTCCAGACCGAGCACCTCCAGCTCGGCTTGGACCCGCTCGGTGGCCGTCATCTCCGGCAGCCCCGTCGGCCGGGTGGCGTCCGGCGCGTCGCCGAGGTCGAGCGCGAGCTGCACCGGCTGCTCGGCGGCCGGCACCGCCGGGCGGGCGGCCTGAGACTGCGCGGCGGCCAGCTCGGCGACGTCGACAGGGCGCGCGGGGTCGGCGGCGCGGGGCCTGCCGCGCGCGGAGCGAGGCGCCGCCCGACGGGCCGCCCGGCTGGTCGCCCGGCTCCAGCGGTCGAGCTCGGCCACCTGCAGCATGAGGTCGCGGCGGGTCACCTGACCGCGGCGTCGCACGGGTAGACGGGCGGCGAGACCCCCGAGACCGTACAGGCTGTCGAACGCGCCCGCGACGACGAGCCGCTCCACCACCGGCCGGCTCACCTGCGCCCGGTGCCAGAAGTCGGCGAGCGAGGCGTACGGACGTCCGGCGACGATGCGCTCGACCTCGGCGTCGCTGATGCCCTTGACGTCGGCGAGCGAGAGCCGGATGCCGTACGCCCGACCGTCGGGCAGGTCGGGGTGCGGGCGCGCCCGCGGGCCGTCGTCCGGCTGCTCCGGGCCGGCGTCGAGCTGGTCGAGGATCGCCGGGGGCGGCTCGTCCCACGGAGCGACCCGCTCGACGCGGTAGGTGCCGTCGGAGACGTTGACGTCGAGGCCGAGCACCGCGATGCCGAGGCTGCGGGCGTCGTCGAGGATGAGCCGCTTGGGGTACATGCCGGGGTCGTGGGTGAGGACGCCGGCGAGGAAGGCCGCCGGGTGGTGCGCCTTGAGCCAGGCCGACTGGTACGTCGGCAGCGCGAACGCCGCGGCGTGCGCCTTGCAGAAACCGAAGGACGCGAAGGCCTTCAGCACCTGCCAGATCCGCTCGACGTCGCCGTCGCCGTAGCCGCGGGCGCGGGCCGCCGGGCGCCACCACGCCTCGACCTCCGCCTGGCCCTGGGGTGACCCGAGGGCTCGCCGCACCTCATCGGCCTCGGCCAGGCTCACTCCGGCGGTGATGGCGACGATGTGCAGCACCTGCTCGTGGAACACCACCACCCCACAGGTGCTCTCGAGCGCCTCGCGCAGCGACGGGTGGAGGTACTCGGGGGCGTTCCAGCCCTGCCGCGCCTGCAGGAACGGCGTCACCATGTCGGACTTCACCGGCCCGGGCCGGAACAGCGAGATGTCGATGATGATGTCGGTGAAGGTCTCGGGGCCGAACTTGCCGACCAGCTCGCGCTGCCCCGGGGACTCGATCTGGAAGCACCCGAGCGTGTGGGTCGAGCGGATGAGCCGGAAGGTGCGGTCGTCGTCGAGCGGCACGCAGGCGCGGTCGTCGAGGTCGACCTGCACGGCGTCGACCCGGGCGATCTCGTCGACGGCGTGCGACATCGCCGACTGCATGCGGATGCCCAGGACGTCGAGCTTGAGCAACCCCATCGCCTCGACGTCGTCCTTGTCGAACTGGCTCATCGGGAACCCCAGCCAGCTCGCCTCGACGGGTGTGCGGTCGAGCAGCGTCGCGTCCGACAGCACGACGCCGCAGGGGTGCAGGGCGATGTGCCGGGGTAGGGAGTCGAGCCGCTCGACGTGCTCGAAGAGCAGGTCGAGGCGCTGGTGCCCCAGCCCGCTCGCGCGCAGCTCGGGCAGCTCGGCGATGGCCGCTCGCGCGCCGCTGGCCCGGATGTGCGGGAAGGCCTTGGCGATCGCGTCGACCTCGGCCGGGGGCAGGCCGAGCGCCGCGCCGACGTCGCGCACGGCGTGCCGGACGCGGTAGGTGTCCATCATCGACACGCAGGTGACGCGGTCGCCGCCGAAGCGCTGCAGGATCTGCTCGTAGACCTCGGTGCGACGGGCGGACTCGACGTCGAGGTCGATGTCGGGCAGCTGGGCGCGCAGTGGAGAGCAGAAGCGCTCCATGAGCAGCCCGTGCTCGAGCGGCTCGACGCCGGAGATGCCGAGCAGGTGGTTGACCAGGCTGCCGGCACCCGAGCCGCGAGCGGCCACCCGCACTCCCAGATCACGCACCAGGTCGCAGACCGCGGCGACGGTGAGGAAGTAGGTCGGGTAGCCGAGCCGGTCGATGACGTCGAGCTCGTCGTCGAGGCGCTGCTCGACCTCGCGCAGCCGCCGCGCGGACGCCCCGGCGTAGCGGCCGGCCACACCGGCACGGGCCCGCTCGCGCAGGACCGCGCTGGGGGACTCGTGCGGGCCGAGGCCCAGCGCGCTGGGCTCGGGTAGGTGCACCGACCCCAACCCGAGGTCACGCCGCGGGTCGAGCACGCAGCGGTGGGCCAGCGCCACGGTGTCGTCGAGCAGGCGCCGGGCCTGGTGCGTGACCTCACGCTGGTCACCGCCCGCGGCCGCCGCGACCTCGGTCGCGAGGCGGGCCATCTGGGCGCCTCCGGTGAGGTAGCCCTGCGCGGTGACGCGGTCGACGTGGCGGACGTCGAGGGCCACCAGCCGACGTGCGGCGTCGAGCACGTCGGCCGTCGCGGCGCCGTCCGGGGTGGCGTAGCGCACGGCGTTCGTGAGGACCGCTGGGACGTCGTGCTCGCGCGCGAGCGCCAACAGGCGCCCGGCGTGGTCGACGCTCAACGGACCACCAGGCGGCCCGTGGTGGCAGACGACCTCGACGGCCAGCGCCCCGGCCGGCAGCGCGTCCTTCCACCGGCGCAGCACCGCACCGGCGAGGTCGGGACGACGCGCCAGCACCGCCCGACCCACCTCGCTGTCAGGCCCGAGCAGCACCGTGAGCCGGACCGGACCGTCGTCCGGCCGCGCGTGCGACGCGATGGCCGTCAGGTCGGTGACCGGAGTGCCGCGCTCACCACCGAGGTGCCCGCTCGCCAGGTGGGCGGACGACACCAACCGGCACAGGGCGGCCCACCCCGCACCCGCTGCTCCGGCCGCCTCGGCACCCGCTGCGACACCGTGCGCGAGCACCGTCGCGCGTGGCAGGTAGGGGTCGACGAGCTCGCCTCCCCGCGCCGGGGTGCGACCGGCGCCCGCGGCGCGCACCCCGACCGACGGGTCGGCCCACGCCGGCAGACCGGACACCAGCCCCGTGGGTGCGGTCGCCAGGTCGACACCCAGGATCGGCGCGATGCCGGCGCGACGGCAGGCCAGGACGAACTTGACCGCGCCGTAGAGCCCGTCGCGGTCGGTGAGGGCGAGCGCTGACATCCCCAGCTCACCGGCGCGATCGACGAGCGCCTGCGGTGACGACGCGCCGTACCGCAGCGAGTACCCGGACGCGACGCGCAGGTGGACGAAGGAATCGCCGGGACGGTCGGGGGGACTCACGACGCGCGGATGCAGGCCACGCCGGCCGGCAGCACCAGGTGGCGTGGGAGGCCGAGCAGCTCCTCGACCAGGGACAGGAAGGTCTCGCCGTCGCGGACGAGGTCGTCGGCCTCCCGGCTGCTCACGACGTCGTCGCGACCGGCTTCGATCGCCGCGCGGCGGGACGCCCCGGCATCGAAGAAGGCCGCCCACTCGCCGAGCTCGGGCGCCACGGTCGGGAGCACCTCCCACACGCTGCGCGGACGGCTGTGCCGGTGCGGACGCCCGCGCACCGACAGCACGGCGGCCGCGGCACGCAGGGCCGCGAGGTGCGCGGCGACGTACCGCTCCCCCGCGCTCGACGCGCCGAGCGCGACGACCAGGCTGTCGCGGGCGCGGTCGATGAGGTCGAGGCTGCTGGACGGCACCCGCGGGGTGCTGGACGGCGTCACGAGGACCTCCTCAGTCCGCGAGGCGGGCGAGCCGCCAGGTGCCAGGGCCGTCACCGGCCGGGTCGACAGGGTCGATGGCGGGGTCGAGCACGAGGTCGTACACGCCCACCGGGCTCGAGCGTCCTGCGGCGGCCTCGACCCGCCAGACCTCGCGCTCGGCGGGAGCGACCGCGGCGCCGGGCGCGCCGGGTCGATCAGCTCGCTCGGGTCGGCTGAGCGCCGGCTCGAGCAGCGTCGCGCTCGACCGCCCCGTGACCGCCGCCCCCTGCGCGGCGAGCTGGACGTCGGACCGCAGGCCGAGCAGCGCCGAGGCCGCCGCCTCGCGCCACCACACCCGCCGCTCGTACCAGTGCGACACCACCGACCGGACGACGTACAGCCGGTCACGCCACACGAAGGCCACCGGCGCGGCGGGGCCGTCGTCGGCTCCGGCGACCGGCGCCGTCCGGACCTCGATGAGCTCGTCGTACCGTCGCACCATCACGCACCTCCGCCTGGGCGTCTCGTCCGGGACCCGTCGGGACCCGTCTGGTCAGGACGCTGCCGAGGGGGAAGGCGGGGCAGCTCTGCCGGGCTGGCCCGGGCGACGGCTTCCCCACCGCCACCCGGACCGGCCAAGCAGGTGGCCCGCCCTGGGCCGGGGTCGAGGCGGCCGCCGGCGGACCTCCCCCGAAGGTGAGGGGAGTCACCGCCGGGAGTATTCGAACACTTGTTCGAACGCCTCGAGACTACACCCGGCGTCCGACAGCGCGTCAACCGCAACGAGCGGCCTGTGGACACGTCCCCCGAACGGCCCAGGCGCCGGTGCCCGGGGCCTTGAACCTCCCCCGGGGAAGCCTCCTAGCCTGCTCCGCGTGACCCTGCAGAACCCCGCCGACGGCGCACCGCACCTGGCCATCGGGCAGCTGGCCCGACGCACCGGCCTGACCGTCAAGGCGCTGCGGCACTACGACCGCGTCGGCCTGCTGGCGCCGGCCCACGTCGACCCCGCCACCGGCCACCGCTACTACGACCCGGCCCAGCTCGACGTGGCGCGGCTGGTGCACCTGCTGCGCTCGGTCGACGTCCCGCTCGACGACGTCCGCACGTGCCTGGAGTCCGGTGGCGACCCCACCACGGTGGCCGACGTCCTCGCCACGCACCGGCGCCGCGTCGAGGCCCGCTCGATCCGGTTGCGCGGCCACCTCCACGCGATCGACCACTACCTCACCGACCACCCCCTCACCGCCCCCGCGACCCCGGAGCCTACCGTGACCAGCACCCCCACCACCGCGAGCCCCACCACCGCGAGTCCCACCACCGCGAGCCCGGACACCGCGAGCCCGGACACCGCGAGCCCGGACACCGCCCAGCACCGACGTCTCGGGGTCGACCTGTTCAACGGCACCTGGCGCCTGCTGGAGCGCGACGACCGCACGCGAGCCGACGACGACCGCATGCTGCACATGGCGCACGCCTCGCGATACCACTGGGAGCAGGTCGGCGCCCCCGCCAACCTCGCCCGCGGCGAGTGGCTCTGTTCGCGGGTCTACGCCGTCCTGGGCCGCGGCGAGCCGAGCCTGCACCACGCCCGGCGGGTGCTCGACCTGTGCCTGGAGCACGGCATCGGCGACTGGGACCTCGCCTTCGCCCACGAGGCGCTCGCCCGGGCCCACGCGGTGGCCGGTGATCGCGCCGCGGCCCGCGCGGCCACCGAGCAGGCCCTCGCCTGCGCCGAGGACGTCGCGGACGCCGACGACCGCGCCCTGGTGCTCGCCGACCTCGAGACCATCCCCCACCAGCCGCGCTTTTGGTGAGCTCGCGTGGCTATTGGTGAGCTCGCGCGGTGGACCGCGCCGTCCCGCCCAAGATCACGGTGCGGCACTACCCTTCGCTCATGTCGCAGCCCTCAGCACCCGACCTGTCGCAGCACCAGGCCGTCACGCGGGTGGTCCAGACCCTGTCCCGTCTCGGCGTGCAGGGCGACGTGCGCGTGCTCGGTGACGCCGTCCGCACCGCGCAGGCAGCGGCCGACGCGCTCGGCGTCGAGGTAGGGCAGATCGCCAACTCGCTGGTCTTCGTGGGTGTCAGCGCCGCGGCCGACCCCGAGCACGGCCGGCACGCGGGGACGCCGCAGGGCGAGCCGCTGCTGATCCTCACCTCCGGCTCGCACCGCGTCGACACCCAGAAGGTCGCCGACCTGCTGGGGCTGGCCGCGCTCGACCGTGCGACGCCCGAGATCGTCCGCACCGCAACGGGTTTCGCCATCGGCGGCGTGGCACCGGTGGGTCTGCTCACCGACGTCCGGACGTTCGTCGACGTGGCGCTCGCCCGCTACGACGTGGTCTGGGCCGCAGCCGGCCACCCGCACACGGTGTTCCCGACGACGTACGAGGAGCTCATGCGGATCACGGGTGGTCAGTCCCTCGAGGTGGCCTGATGGCCGGCGTCCCGGCGTCCGAGGAACCCGAGGGTCCACAGCGGCAGCGCGCTCACGATGGCGCCGGGAACCCACCACACCCAGGCGCCCGGGAAGCCGACCCAGCCCAGCAGCCAGGTGAGCGTCGCCAGCGCCGCGGACACGGGCACGAGCGCGTACAGCAGCCACGGCCGCGCCACCCGCTGCCCGAGCTGCGCCACGAGCTGTGCCACGAGCAGGGTGGCCAGCACCAGCACAGCGAGCAGCGCTCCTGAGCCGGCCCACACCCGCGAGCTGTCGTCCCGGCTCAGCACGCCCATCACCACGAGCAGCGCAGCGAGGGCGACTCCGGCCGCCGCCAGGCCCCAGCGCAGCCTGGCGGTACGCCGGGTCTCGCCGGGGGTGGGCGCGGCGGCACCGCCTTCGGCTGGCGGTCGGGGTTCAGTCATCACCTTGGTCCCATCTGAAGGTCCGGACGGCGATCAGCAGGAACGCCGCGGTCGTGGCCGCCACCACCGAGAGCGACAGCCAGGTCGGGTAGAAGGCGTGCCCGTGACGCATCTGGCTGAGGAGCAGGTCGGCGAGGAAGGTGCTGGGCAGCACCCGCAGCACGCTCGCCACGGAGTGCGGCAGCAGCCAGAGCGGCACGGTCAGGCCGCTGAGGAACAGCGTGCCGAGCTGCACGAGGGTGCCGAGGTTGGTCGCGGCGTCCGGTGACCTGAGCCGGCCGCCGATGACGCAGCCCACCGCGAGGAACATGGTCAGGCCGGCCACCGTGACACCCAGGACGGCCGGAGCCGCCGCCGGCTCGAGCGCTCCCATCGCGACGGCGACCACGATCAACGCGACCGCCTGCGCCACGACCATCACGACGCGCACCGACAGGTGCGTGAGCAGCAACCGCCCCCGCCCCAGCGGGGTCGTGCCGAGCAGACGCAGCAGCCCGCGTTCACGCATCGCCGCGAGCGACCCGCTGGTGACCGTGAGGGCGGATCCGGTGATCGCCAGGAACAGCGCCATCGGCACGACCGTGCGCGTGAAGTCCGGGGTTCCCGGGCCGCTGGGCACGAGCGCGCCGATGGTGAGGAAGATGCCGAGCATCCCGAAGGGGAAGAGCAGGGCGAACCAGAAGTACCGCTTGTCGCGCACCAGCTCGCGGGCGTGCAAGCGCACCAGCTCGCTCATGACGCCTCCCCCGCGACGCCGGCCAGGGTGTCGGCGGTGACGCTGCGGAACACCCCGTCGAGCCCGGCGTCGGTGACGCGCAGGTCGTGGGCTCGGCAGAGCTCGGGCAGACGGGCCAGCACGGCGTCGGAGTCGGTGGTGCGCACCCGCACTCGCAGCCGGTCGGCGTCCGTCGCCAGCTCCACCGATCCCATCTGCCGCAACGGTTCCAGCGACGCTGCGGCAGCGGAGTCGGTCACGAACTCGACCTCGCGCTCGGGGGCGAACCGCGCGACGAGGTCACTAGGCCGGTCGCAGGCGGCGAGCCGGCCGCGGTGGAGGATCGCGACCCGGTCAGACAGTGCCTGCGCCTCCTCCATCGAGTGGGTCGACAGCACGACGGTGCGTCCCTCGGCGCGCACGTCCCTGATCACCTCCCACAGCTGGGTCCTGGCCACCGGATCGAGGCCGGTCGACGGCTCGTCGAGCACCAGCAGCTGGGGGCGGGAGATCAGCGCCAGGGCGACGAGCAGCCGCTGGCGCTGGCCGCCCGACAGCTTGCGCACGCGCACCGCGCGGCACTCGCCGAGGGCGAGCTGCTCGACGACGCGGTCGACGTCGTGCGGGTCGGGGTAGAGCGACGCCCACACACGCAGCATCTCCTCGACGCTCTGGTGGTCGAAGAGCGCGGCGTGCTGCGGTTGGATCGCGACCTCGCGGCGTACCGTGTCGCGGTCGGCCGCCGGGTCGACACCCAGCACCGAGATGCGCCCAGACGTCGGCCGCCGCAGCCCCACCAGCATCTCGAGCGTCGTGGTCTTGCCTGCGCCGTTGGGTCCGAGCAGGCCGAGCACCTCCCCGGGGGAAATGCTCAGCGTCAGCCCGTCGACGGCGGTGGTGCCGCCTCCGGGGCCTGGATAGTGCTTGCTGACCTCGTCGAAGCGGACGACGTCCTGGGCCATCAGTGGTCCTTCCTGAACGACGCGATGACGCCGAGCACCAGCTCCTCGGCCGGATGCAGTCCCCATCGGTTGAGGTCCATGTGGAGCAGGTGGCGCAGCAAGGTGATGCGGTCGACAGCGGCCCCGACGGCCTGCGCCTCGTCGAGCGCCGCCACCAGCCGCCGGCCGTGCGCGGTCAGCGCCTCGATCACGGACGCCGATGGCGGCGGCGCGGCAGCCACACCCTCTGCCACGGTGCGGATGCGGTCAACCACCGCGGCCTGGTCACGCATCACCATGCGCGCATGCCATCCCCACTGCTGCTGGTGTGACACCCAGAACTGCTGCCGCTCAACGGTTGCGAGCGCCTGAGCGACGACGTCGGCCAGATGGCGAACGGCGAGCGCGGCGCGTTCGTACCTCACCGGCAGGTCGCCGAGCCGCTGGTCGGCGAACAGCTCGCTGGAGCTCGTGAACACCTGTTGCGCCACCTCGAGGCCACGCGGGCCGCCGTACTTGGCGATCTCCGGGGCGTACAGGTCGTGGCGCACCTTCACCGCTCCGCGCAGGCTCGCGAACGCCTGACCGCCGACGAGGTCCGGCCGCGGGGAGGGTGCGGCCAGACCCTTCAGGAGCGCGAGCAGCTCGCCGCTGTCGCGGTGCAGGGCGTCGGCGTCGTCGGGCGCGCAGCGCACGCGCAACCGCAGGTGCTGGCCGGTCATGTCGAGGTAGCGCACGAAGTGCCAGGAGCTGGCACCGAGGCGGTGGGCACGGTCGCGCACCCACGGCACCACCGTGGCCGCCGCCGAGTCCATCGCGTCGCCGCTTCCGGGGTAGGCGCGGGCGTACCACCAGTCACTCACCACATCACTCACCACATCACTCACCACATCACTCACCACGTCACTCACCACGTCACCTGCGGGCGGTCCCATCGCACGAAGGCGGCGTGCTCGGTGACCCGCGGCCGGCCGTCGGCGTCGACCTGCAGGTGCTGGCGCCGGCTCGGTAGCGCCTCGACCACCCGCACGTGCGTCGTGCTCGGCCGTAGCCACTGCCAGAACGACTCCAGCGACACGGTCGATGCGAACGACAGCCAAGTGGGCTTGTGAGCGTCACCGAGCATGGCCCCCGGGCCACCACCCAGCTGGTGCACGAAGACCTCGTCGGGCATCCCGTGCGCGGTGCGCAGCGCGTGCAGCCGCCGCAGCTGCGCGACGTCGCAACGCCGGGACTCGCCCACCAGCAGAGCGACCGGCACCACCCACGACGCGCGGCGGGTGACCAGCCGGCCGGCCACGCGTCGAGGCAGGTGAACGACGTCGTCGCCGCAGGCGCCGACCAGGTCGGGCGCCATCGTGGCGGTGTAGTCCGACGCCTGCGCGCCGTTGACCCACGGGTTGGCGATGGTGGCGAGCAGCCTCAGGTAGCCCTGCAGCAGGTGCTGGGGGGTCAGGCCGAGGTAGGTCAGGCCGAACGGCTGGCCGGCCGGGTCGACGAGGAACACCGTGTCATCGACCGGGTCGTGCACGAGGCGGGTGTCGGTCAGCAGCAGGCCGTCCGGGTGCTCGGCGTCGTCCGGCTCCCCGGGCACGAGCAGCGGCGGCAGCAGACCCGAGCACTGCGCCTGGGCGTTGTTGCAGTCGGTCCACACCAGCAGCTCGCGGCACGGGAGGTCACCCCACCCCTCACCCACGAACGTGCGCAGCTGGGTGGTGAACGCCTCGGGCAGCAGCGAGGTGAACCGCGCCGACAGCGCGCCCGAGCCGGCGGCGAAGTGGTTCACGACCACCCACGCGGGCTCGTCGACCCGGCCGTGCTCGTCACCGGCGAGCTGCACGAGCACTCCCGCGGTGGGGGGCGCGGACGTCGGCCCCACCGGAAGCGACGCCCGCTCACCGGGCGTGCCGCGCTCGCGCAGGTCCGCGGTCTGCGCCTGCTGCATCGCACGGTCGACGTCGCGCTCGAGGCTGAGGCGCATGAGGAAGCCGAGCGGGTCGTCGCAGACACCGCCGCGGCCGTACTCGGCCACCAGCGAACGCACGACGTGGTCGTACACGTGCGACCGGAACACGTACGGGCGCACCGCCTGCGCCAGCTCGTCGAGGGTCGAGCGCACGACCGGAGAGGTGAGCGGGTCCGGCACGGCGACGTCGCTCTCGCAGTCCTCGTACACCGACCCGCTGGAGGTCTGCACGCCGAGGTCGGCTCGGTCGCCCCAGTCGCGCGTGACCTCCTGGATGCGCAGCGCGTGGCTGACTCTCGTCTGCGGGTCGCTGTCGGCGACGGCCGTGGCCCGGGTGTGCACCTCGAGCAGGTCGGCCGCGCTGATCGGCGACGCGTCGGCGCCCACCAGGTGGGCCAGCGCCGGCAACGCGGCCTCGCGGCGCTGCCACGGTGGCACGGCGCGCACCACCCCGGAGTCGAGCAGGCGAAGGTAGCGCGAGAACGGGTCGCGCCCGCCGAGCCGTGACGTCAGGTCGTCGAACCCGAACGGCTCGTCGAGGCCCGCGAGCGCCTCGGCCCAGTGCAGCGCCGCGTCGGCGGGGACGACGCGGTCGTGCCGCCACACGATGCCGTCGGCCATGAGGTTCTCGGCGCGCAGCAGCACGCCTGACGGCGCGTCGGCGCCGCCGGGCCGCACGGGGGCGAGGCGGAACCGCAGCCGCGCCGCCGTGCGCGGGTCGCGCTCCAGAGCCGAGAGCGCCCGCGCGGCGAGCACGAGCGACGGCTGCGTGCTGCGCCGCCCCGAGCCGCCCGAGCCGGCGGCCNTCTTCAGGCTCGCCCGCACCGCGTACGAGTACACCGTCTTGAGTGCCGCCACCGTGGTCGGGCGCCGCTGCTGCGGGCGCGCGTGAGCCAGCCAGTCGGGCGCCGCCACCGCGAGCGATGCGAGGTAGCGATCGTCGTCCAGCAGCGCGTAGAGCGTGTCGACCGTCCGGTCGCGGTCAGCCGCGACCTCGGTCTCGAGCTGGTGCACCAGCTGGGCTCGCTCGGCGCACAGGGCGCGGTAGCGCGCGACGTCGCCGGCGGCGCCGGCGGGTAGCCGCTGCGCCACCGCGTCCCACGTCGCGTCGTCCCACGGCAGGTCGTCGGCGCGGTGCGCGAGCCGCTTGCCCGCGAGCACCCGGCGGCGCAGCGGGACGTCGTCGTCGAGCTGCGGCACAAGCTCGAAGAGCGCGTCGACGACGGCGGACGCGGCCTGCTCCACGCCGGCCTCGAGGTCCTGCAGGACGCCCAGCAGCTCGGTCGTCCGCGGCCCGACGACGTCGACCGCGTCCGCCGGCAGGCCACCCACCCGGCTCAGCACGGGCCCCCACGTGGCGGTCGACGAATCCAGCGAGGACGTCGGCGCGACCGCGGTCATCGCTGCCCCATGGCCGCCGCCACGGTGTGGAAGGAGTGCACCATCCCCATCAGGAAGCTGGCAGCGGCCACGACGACGTAGGCGCTCGCGAAGGCGGCGTAGAGCACGTAGCCGGTGCGGGCGGCGCGCCCGAGCCGGGCGAGGTACGGCGGCAGCTCGCGCCGCCGCATCAGCGAGCCGACGAGCGCGAACGACCGGCCCCGCAGGTCGACGAGGCCGAGGGAGATCTCGAGCGCCACGTAGCCGTCGGTGGGCAACAGCGGGTTGACGTTGAAGAGCAGGCCGAGCAGTTGGTAGGCCAGGAGCACCAGCGCAACCTGCTGCACGGTGCCCGAGGCGTTGCTGGCCACCAGAGCCGTTGCGCCGCAGACGATCCCGTCGCTCCCGATGCCGGCCAACGCGAGGGCCAGACGACCCCCCCGGCTGCGCACCCGGTAGGCGTCGGTGCGGTCGACGTAGGCGACCGGCATGAAGAAGAAGAGCATCGCGAAGCCCAGCGCGCGCACCGGCACGTTGAGCACCTGCGCGACGAGCGCGTGCGCGCACTCGTGCACCAGCACCGCGAGCAGCTGCACCACCAGCGCCGCGGCGAACACCGGCGCCGCACCCACCAGCCCGTCGCGCAGCGCGAACGGCGAGGCCTCCGCGTCGTGGCCCACCAGCGTGATCACGCCGGCGGCGAAGCCACCCACCGCCATCAGCGCGACGACGGCTGCGAGCGCCGTCTGGGGCAGCGCACGCACGAGCCGCGCGAGGGGTTCGAGCACCCGGGGCAGGGCACGCGTGACGACGACCCGCGGCATGACACGCGACATCTGCAGCCGCGAGCGCCGGCCGGCGTCGTCGGGAAGGGCGGACCCCACGAGCAGGCCGCTGCGGTCGAGGGTCTCGACGAAGGCGGCGACCTGCAGGCGCACCTGGTCGGCCCGGACCGTGTCGTCGTGCGACAGCATCGACACGAGGTCGTCGGTGGAGCGGCTGCCGTCGAAGTACGACAGCAGCGCCTCGGCCGACCGGCTGATGCGGTGGTAGGTGCCCGTCACCGGGTCGTAGATCAGCGGGGTGTCGTCCATGCCGCGCAGGATCTCGATCCCCTGGCGCAGCTGCAGTGTCGTGGCGCTCATGGCGTTGCTTCCTTCGATCTCTTCGAGGGGCGTCGAGGGTGCGTCGAGGGGGCCAGGACCGGAGCGGGTTCCCCGAGCGAATCCGCTCCAGCCCCGGGTCCCGGCTGGTGCTCAGCCGGAGTAGGACGACGCCGTCGTGAACGACGACGCCGAGCTGGCCGGGCACGACGCCGTGGACGCCGACGTGGCCGAGGAGAAGCACCCGGACGCCGCCAGCGCGGCGCCGTCGGGCATGGCCTCGATGTCGAGTCCGAGGTCGACCGCGAACAGGTCCAGCTCGTGCGTGCTCACCATGGGGATCAGCCGCTGAAGGTGCTGGCGGAGCCGACGCAGGCCGCGGAGGTGCCGGGGCAGGAGGCCGTCGACGCCGAGGACGCCGTGAACCAGCAGCCGGCTGCCGCGAGGGCATCGCCCTGCGGAAGCTCCTCCAGGGTGAACCCGCCGTCGACGGCGTAGAGCTCGAGAACGCTGTCGTGCATGTGCCTTCCCTTTCTGTGGGGTCGCCATCCGCCGGTCGGCGGCTGGACGCGTGCGGTCAGACCGCGGAGACCGCGCTGCTGGCCGTCATGACGGACGTCGCCGTGCTGAACGGGCAGCTGGCCGTGCTCGCGGTCGAGGTGGTGCCGAGCGTGCCTGCCGCGGCGAGCGCGTTCCCGGAGGTCAGCTGCTCGACGTCGAGGTCCTCCGGGGAGGGCAGGCCGACCAGGTCGAGGTCGTCGGACACGTGGTGCTCCTTTCGTGAGGCTGGTGGCGGCTGGCCGGAGCGGTCAGCCGGAGTAGCTCGAGAAGCTGGTGAACGACGACGCGGTGGTCGCCGGGCACGAGGCCGAGCTGACCGAGCCGGCGGTCGAGACGCTGCCGACCGCGGCGAGTGCCGCGGCGTCACTGAGCTGCTCGACCTCGAGCGCGTCGACGGCGTCGATCGCGTAGAGCTCAAAGGTCGCTTCCATGGGGATCCCTCCTTCCTGGTGCTGGTGTCGGAACCGCGCTCTCGGCGGCGGCCGGAAGGACCGCCGGGTGCCCGAGAGCGAGCGCGAAGAGCTGGTGCCGGTCGGTGCCGTCGGACGCCAGCGGGAGCCGCACCGAGGCCGGGATGAACCCGGCGAAGACCGTGCCGGCCCAGCCGAGGGCCACGGCGTCGAGCCACATGTCGTACGCGGCGGCACCGGCTCGGGTCATCAGCTGCCGGTAGCCGTGGGCGCCCGACGAGGCGTCGGCGGCCGTGAGGTCACCCGCCAGGGAGATGATCGCTGCGGCGTCGGCGAACTCGGACTGGATCGTGAGGTCGCAGGCGGGGCGGCCGAGGTCGCCGAGGGGCCAGAGCCGGCCCTCGTCGTCGAGCCGGTACGCGCCGGGGGCGAGCCCGTCGAGGCGCAACGCCAGCAAGTACACCTCGAGCGGGCAGCCGGCGTTGCCGATCGGTGTCTCGCGCCGATCGGCCGCCAGCGCGTCCCGGGCGATGTCGCGCACGCTGCTCGCGGGCAGCGGCTGCGGACCGAAGAACCGCGTCGAGCGACGCCGCTGCAGCACCGTCGCGAGGTCGGAACGCGGGTCGGCGTGCGTCTCGAGCACCACGGGGTCGGACGTCGCCACCGGCGCGGGCGCGGCGGCCAGACGGCTGCCGGGGCCGGCGCTGTCGCGGAACGCCACCACCAGCTCGCGAGCCAGCTCGTGGGACGACGTCACGGCTGCTCCCCCAGGTCGATGACGGCAGTGATCGGCTCGACGTCGGCTGCGACGCCCAGCGCCGCGGCGAGGGCGTCGTCGTCCCAGTGCTCACGCGCTCGCGCGCTCAGTCCGAGCCACCGCGCCACGCGCCGCACGGTCGTCTGGGCGCAGCCGCTGTCGAGCAGCACGATGCGCAGGGCGAACGCGGCGTACTTCCGCGCCACCTTGCGGTAGTCGCCGGTGAGGACCACGGTCACGGGTCGGTCGGCGGTCAGCTGCGGCGGGCAGTCCCCGAGGCGCGCGAGCTGGTGGTCGGCTGCGACGTACGCGTACAGCCCGGACGCGATCCCCGGGCAGTCGCGGACGGCGGCGTACGCCGTGACCGAGCCGATGTTGCCTCCGGCAGCGGTCCAGCGGTCGACCTTGGCCCCGGTGACGCCCTTCAGCCCTGCGCCGGTCGCGAGGAGCAGAGCCAGCGACGTCGCGTCAAGGGCGTTCGGGCGACTGGAGGTCTCGGCCGGCCGACCGGAGAGCCGCCCCAGGTCTGGTGGTGGCAGGGCCACCCGTGCCGCCAGCGGCCACGACCTGAACCCGCGCTGCAGCGCCAAGTTCGACGGCTTGTAGTGAGCCTGGTGCGCCTTGAGGTCGGCGAAGTCGCGCGGCGGGATCGCCACGCTCGCCTCGAACCTCGCGGCCAACGAGGCGGGCGACAGTGGTCGGCCCGGCGCGCACGAGCAGACCGGGCAGCCCGACCTCGTCGCCCCCGACATCTCGGTGGCGGTGAGCTGCTCGAGGTCGATGCGCCGCCAGCGGGTCGGCAGCGACACCGGCGTGGTGCGGCTGACCAGCGCGAAGACTTCGCGGGCGGCGAGCCCGGCGGCCAGCCCCCGCTCCAGAGCGTCGACGTCGGCTCCGTCGGGAAGGTCGGGGGCGTCGTCCTGAGTGAGGCAGGTCAGGCACGCGGTGGTACCGCGGTGCACGTACGGCCCGACCTCCACGGCGCCGGCCGCCATGCGCACGCGCAGCAGCGGGACGCCCTGGCGCCAGCACCGGTCGGCGACCTCGAGCAGCGACCGCTGTGCCGCAGCGCCTAGCGACGCACCGTGCACCAGCAGCACGAGGGTGGTGCCTGCGCTCGGCGCCTGCGATCCTGCTCGTCCGACGCGCAGGGGCGCCTCGAGCTCGTCGGTGACGGCCTGCGCCAGCACCTGGTCCCCCACGACCTCGACGGTGGCGCGGGCCAGCCGCGCTGCGGCGTGCTCCCACGCGAGGTTCGCGCCGGTAGAGTCCCCGAGCCGCGACAACAGGTCGGCGACGGCAGCCGGTACGTCGGGGACCTCGACGTCGGCAGGTGCCGCCTCCTCGACGACACCGCAGGCCCACAGCAGGCTCAGGGCCTTGAACACCGTGCCCTCGCTGACGCCGACCGCCTGCGCCAGCTCGACGTGACCACGCCGGCCGTCGAGGGCGGCCAGGAGCCCCGGCAGCAGCGTCGTGGCTGACGCTCCCCGGAACAGCTGGCGGGTCGGCGTCCCGGTGACGACCACCTGGTCGGTGGTGGTCTGGACGGCCAGCCCCCGGCGCAGGCGCGGCCGCAGGGGCACGCGCAGCTGCGGGTCGAAGGTGGCGGCCCGCGCGATCGTCTCCGCCGACAGCGCCTCGCCCGCCATCAGCCAGCCACCGCAGGCAGGGCAGGTGCAGCAGGCACGGTGGACGGCGGCGCGTCGAGCTCCTGCTCGAGGCGCCGCCACAGCGCGGCACGACGTGCGGCTGCCGGCTCGAAGCGCGACCCGCAGCGCCGGCAGCCGTCCACGGCGACCACCGGCACCTTGGCCACCGCCGCGGTGACCTGGTTGAAGACGCGCACGCTGGCCCCGAGGTCGCGCGCCGGCTGGGCCGGGCCCGGCACACCAGGCACCGGGGTCAGGGCCTCGCGCACGGCCAGGCCCGCGAGGTTCGCCGCGATCGCCACGTGGTGCCGGGCGTGGCCGCTCGGGGCCGCGGCCGGTTGGTCGGCAGTGGCCACGAGGGCGTCGGGTCGGGTGTGCTGGTCGCGCCGGCGGGTGAAGCACCGAAAGCACGCTGTGCGGCCGGGCCGGACGACGGGCCCGACGTGGATCTCGTTGCCGTGCCAGGAGATCGGGAACCACGGTCGCACCCGGACGAACGAGGTCGCGTCGATGGCCTCGGCGATACGCGGTTGCTCGCGCGCGCCACTGAGGACGATGAGGTCGGCCGCCGGCCACAGGCTCTGGTGGGTGCCGTGCGAGACGTCGTGCACGGTCGTGCGGGCCGTGGCCGCCAACCGCGCGGCGACCTCCTCCCCGAACGCGTCCACGGTGAGCACGAGCACGTGCGGGCCGCTGGTGGTGGCGGGCTGCGAGGTCATGGGCGCTCCTGTCAGGCGAACGGCTGAGGGTGGGGGTTGAGCTCGGGCTCGCGGTGCACGCGGTGCCCGAGGGCCGCCGGCGCCTCGTACAGGCGCGGGTGCGCCAGGTACCGCGCGCGGTGGGCGAACGAGAGCGGCATGAGCTCGGGCACGAGCACCCGCACGACGTGGGCCCCCACCTGGCGTGCCTCGTCGGTCGTGAGGTCGGCGACGACGACCTCGCAGCCCGCCGCGTGCAGCCGGTCGAGCAGCCACGGCAGCGCGGCCTGCGGCCGTTCCGGGCGCGGCAGGTCGGCCAGGCGGTGGTGCGGCCGGTCAGCCTCGAGGAGGAAGTCGAAGCGGTCGCGGCGCTCGCGCGACCCCGCCTCGAGCGCGCCGCCGATGACGCTCATGGAGTCCTCGACCGGCGGCGCGTCCGGTCGCTGTCCGGCCGCCGCGGCTCGCAGGGCGATGCGCAGCGACGCCGCCTCGCGGAACAGCTTGGCCAGGCCTCGACCGGGGTCTGGCGTGCACGTGGCGACCACCAGCTGGGCCAGCGCCGCGTCGTACTCGCTCGTCTGCACCGCGTAGAGCACCGGGATGCCGAGGTCGGTGGTGGCGTCGAACAGGTGGGTCGTCACGTCGCCGCTCAGACCACGCTGCACGAAGGCGCGGTCGTCCCCCACGAGGTCGTGGAGCGTGAAGTCCAAGCGTGGCAACGGCATCCGCTGCAGCCAGGTCAATGCGATCGAGTCGCGCTCGACCACCTCGCACAGCCCGTTCACGACGGCCTCGACCGGGTCGGTGTGCGCGGCGCAGCCGGTGGACACAGGGTGCAGGTACCGCTCGGCGGCCGACTCGGGAGGGAAGCGCAGGTAGATCTGGCTGGCGGGCACGTAGACCGGACGCCGTCGCGTCAGCGACCAGCAGGACGCCCACCGCAACGGCAGGGCGGGGTCGGAGGCGACGAGCCCGCTGCGCGGGTCCGCGAGCTCGCTCGGCGAGCACTGCGGCCACCGCGCCGGCGCGATGGCGTCCTCGCCCAGCTCATCGGCCGTCGCCCAGATGAGCTGGTCGTCGCGCCAGACGCAGGACGAGTAGCGCTCGAGCGACTCCGCGACGGCGAGGTGCGCCGCCAGGTCGTGGTCGAGCGCACCACCGGCGCCGTCGAAGTTGCCGGCCACCGGGTCGTTCACCCAGTCTCCGTGGCTCGTCAGCGCCGCGCCGGGGTTGCCCAGCGAGCCGCTGTACACGGCGAACTCCGGCTCACCTTCGGCGACCGGCAGCCAGGTCAGCGTCGACACCAGGCCGAACGGCGACACGAGCTTGCTCATCGAACGCAGAGACGGCGGCACGGACGTCGAGACAGACGAAGGCGACGACGGAACTGCGCTCGCTCCACCCACGAGCGACATGACTTACTCCCCGAGAACCGTTGCAGCTTGAGTTCGTGCTCCGGCGCGCCGCGAGCCTAGGCGCGTTGCGACGAAAGGCGCAATACGTTCGAGAAGATTCATCTCAGAAACTTCGGACGATTGCGGCAGCAATCACTCCCGCCGAGAGCCGTTGTGTATCAAGGGATCCCGGCGCGCCCTCTCGTGTGCATGGACACCACGCTGACTCTGTCGTTCACGCCGGACGAGGTCATCACCGCCGGCACCGTCCTCGAGCTACGCAGTCCGCGGCCGCTCGAGCCTCGCTCCGCTCAAGGAGCCATCACGTTGCGCCGCAACGCCTGTGCGCCCGTTCCGACGACCATCGCGCTGACTCGCCGCGGGCGCGCCGCCCGGGTCGACACCAGCGACCTGGCGCCCGGCGCCTACGAGCTCTGCGTCGGCGAGCTGCTCGACACCAAGGGCGGTCGGGTCAGCGAGGCGCGCACGTTCCCGTTCGTCGTCAGCGCCTTCGCCGGTCGCGTCCCGCAGGAGCTGCGCGTCGAGCACGTCGTGCACCTCGGCGTGGGTGAGCTGTCCGTACGCCGGCTGGCCGCCGGTGAGAGGCCGGCCGACGGCGAGCGGTACGTCGAGGTCGTGAAGGCGGTGCACCGCGAGTCCGGTGAGGCGGTCGACCTCGCCCACGACGAGCGGGGCGAGCGGGTCGACGCCGACGCGCTGCTGCAGGAGGTGCAGCAGCGGCGGGCGGAGCGCTTCGGTGCCGTGCACGAGACGCTGTGGCAGCGCCTCGAGCGCCTGCGCGACGACGACCGCGTCGACGTCGTCGTCTGGCCCCGGCTCGACGACGACCTCACGGCCTACGACAAGCCCACCGACCGACGGCTGGAGGAGCCCCACCCGGCCGAGCGCGAGCTGTCAGAGCGAGTGCGCCGGGCCACGGCCGACCTGCTCGGCGAGCTCGAGCGGTTCGGCGCGGACGTACGCGAGCGTCCGGAGGACGACGTCCCCGTCGTCCACGTCACGCTGCCGGTGAAGGTGGTGCGCGAGCTGGCCCGGGCCGACGTCGTCGGTGCGGTGTTCCTCGACGACCGCACCGCCGTCACTGACCTCGGCGACTCGATCGCCGTGGCCCGCTCTGACCGCGCCCACGCCTTGGGCTTCGACGGCACGGGGGTGCGGGTCGCGGTGTTCGAGGACGGGCCGAGCATCACGACGAACCTCGTCTTCGCCGGTCGGTACACGTCGTCTCCCGCCGCCAGCAACCACGCCCGGCTGACCTGCGCCGTGGTGAAGAACACCGAGAGCGGCAAGCCGCATGGCCACGCGCCGGACTGCGACCTTTACTCCGCCAACAGCTCTGACAACGCCGCGCTGCGGTGGGCGGCGCAACAGGGATGCACCGTGATCAGCCAGAGCTTCCACCGCGGCAGCGAGCCCGGCGGCGCCGGCCTGCAGGGTGACGACGTCCTCAAGGACTACCTGGCGCTGCGCTGGCCCTACCCCACCATCGTCCAGGCCGCAGGCAACTTCTGGGAGGGCGACGCCGACGGCATCGAACCGCCCTCCGACGAGTACGTGAACCACAAGGGCTTCAACACGCTGTCGGTCGGCAACCACGACGACACCGCGGCCTCGATGTCGAGCGACTCGGTCTTCCGCAACCCTTCGTCGGCGCACGGCGACCGCGAGCTGCCCGAGCTCGCCGCCAACGGCACCGGCGTGTCAGCCAACGGGCAGACCATGTCGGGCACCAGCTTCGCCGCGCCGGCCACGGCGGGGGTCACCGCACTGCTGCAGGACGTCGACCCCGTGCTCTGCTCGTGGCCCGAGGGCTGCCGCGCGATCCTGCTCGCGAGCGCCGGACGCAACGTCTCGGGCAGCACGTGGTGGAGCGACGTCGCGAGCCGCACCGACGCCTCGGACGGTGCGGGCGCGCTCGACGCGGAGTCCGGTGTGCGCATCGCGCAGCAGCGTCGCTGGCGCGGCGCACCGGCGACGGCGCGCGGCTGGGACGTGGGTACGTTGACGTCGGCCGACGTCGGCGGCGACCGGCTCGCGACGTTCCGGTACCACGTGCAGGTGCCGTCGTTCGGGTTCGTCCCGAAGGTCAAGGTGGCGTTGGCGTGGGACGCCAAGGTGACATCGTTCCTCGGTCTGCCGCTGTCGTCGAACCTCACCGTCGACCTCGACCTGATCGTGCGAGACAGCCACGGCACGCAGGTGGGCGCCTCCGCCTCCTGGGACAACAGCTACGAGGTCGTGGAGTTCTCGGCCGCTCGTGGCGAGACGTACGAGATCGTCGTCCGTCGGTGGTCGGGCTCGGACAGCGTCTGGTTCGGGATCGCCTGGGCCGCGACCGCGTGGTTCCCGTGGGGCGACCTGATGGTGCGACCGCCCTTCGTGCTGGAGCGGCTGCCGTGAGGCAGCGCCGGGGCATGGGGCGGGCCCGGTGACGTCGGCGGGTCAGGCGGCGCCGTAGTCGGTGGCCAGGATCGCCTCGACGCTCTGCTGCTCGTCGAAGTGCTCGGAGCCGGCGATCTTCGGCACGAAGCCCACGAGCACGCCGTCGCGCATGATCTGGGCCTCGAGCCCGGCGGCGCCGTCGACGTCCCACAGCGCCTCGCGTCCGTCGCCGAGGGGGATGCGCACGCCGAACCGGTAGGAGCTCGGGCGGGCGACGCGGGCGATGACGCCTCGGGCGGTCAGGGCCTCGGCGATGCGCGTGGCTTCGTCTTCCTGCATGGACCCATCGTGGACGACGACCCTGGACGTGCGCTGGGAACGGCGCGGTCCGGCGTCCGTCAGGCGAGGCCGACTAGAACAGCTCGTCGGTGGCGGCAGTGAGCCCGAGGTCGTCGAGCCGGGCCTGCACGACGTCCGGCTCGCACTCGAACTGGTCGGCGAGGTCGTCGAGGGTGCAGCCGAGGTCGACGCCTTCGCGCAGCAGGGTGTCGTCCTCGGGCGTCCAGGCGCGGCCGAGCACCACGGCGGTGCGCGCGGAGTCCGGCACCGGGGCCGGCTCAGCCGACGGGCCGGGCTGCACGGGCACCGGAGCCGACCCCTTGTCGCGCATGGCTTCCGCACGCGACCCGGGATCGTGCACAGCGCGTAGCTCACCGGCCGACTCGTCGAGGCGCTGCAGTGCCGCGAGCACCTTCGCCTTGTCGGCCGTCGGCCAGAACGGCGGTAGCGAGGCCCGCAGGAAGCTGCCGTAGCGCGCCGTCGCCAGCCGGGGGTCGAGGACCGCGACGACGCCGCGGTCGTCGGACGAGCGCACCAGCCGGCCAGCGCCCTGGGCCATCCGCAGGGCGGCGTAGGTGGCCGCGACCGCCATGAAGCCGTTGCCACCGGCGTCCGCCACCGCCTGCGAGCGCGCCGACATGAGCGGGTCGTCGGGCCGTGGGAAGGGGATGCGGTCGATGACCACGAGGTGGCAGGCGTGGCCGGGCACATCGACCCCTTGCCACAGCGACAGGGTGCCGAACAGGCACGTGCGGGCATCGCGCGCGAACTGGCGCACGAGCGTGGGCATCTGGTCGTCGCCCTGGCAGAGCACCGGCAGGTCGAGCCGCTCGCGCATCGCCTCGGCCGCCGCCTCGGCGGCGCGTCGCGAGGAGAACAGGCCCAGCGTGCGTCCCCCGGCAGCCTGGATGAGGTCGGCCAGCTCGTCCATCGTGGCGTCCGACGTGCCGTCGCGGCCGGGCGGCGGCAAGTGCTTGGCGCAGTAGAGGATGGCCTGCTTGCCGTAGTCGAAGGGGCTGCCGACGTCGAGGCCCTGCCACGCCGGGGAGTCGGGGCCCGACAGGCCCACCGAGCGGGCCACGGCGTCGAACGTCCCGCCGAGCTCGAGCGTCGCTGACGTCATGACGATGGTGCGGTCGGCGTACAGCTTCTCGCGCAGCAGGCCCGCGACGCCGATCGGAGCCACGTGCACCACCGGCCCGCGCCGTGGGTCGTCCGACACCCAGGCGACGTCGTACTCGTTCTGCGACAACAGCCGTTCGGCCACCTCGAAGACCGCGTCCACCTCGGCGCGAGCCACCTGCCGACCGGCGTCGACCTCGGCGCCCTTCTCGGGCTTCAGCTCGCTCTGCACGGTGCGCGCAGCGTCGCGCACCAGGCTCACGGCAGCGCCGAGCTGGTGCGGCACGGTCACCAGCCGCCCGGGTGCCATCAGCTCCAGAGCGCCCCGAAGCGCCAGCGCGGCGTCGGCCAGCTCGCCCACGTCGGCGAGACGGTGGGCCTTGCGCGCCGCGCGCTCCACCATCGGGGCGGTGAGCTCGTCGGTGATCGTGGACGTCACGCGGTCGACCAGCTCGTGCGCCTCGTCGATCACCACGAGGTCGTGCTCGGGCAGGATCTGGCGACCTTCGAAGGCGTCGATGGCCAGCATGGAGTGGTTGGTGACGACGACGTCGGCGTCCTTGGCCGCGGCCCTGGCCTGCTCGACGAAGCACTCGTCGACCAGCGGGCACTTGCCGCCCAGGCACTCCTGCGCTGACACCGACACCTGGCGCCAGGCGCGCTCGGAGACACCGGGCACGAGCTCGTCACGGTCGCCCGAGTCGGTCTCGTCGGCCCACTCGCGCAGCCGCAGCACCTGCTCGCCCAGGGCGCTGGCCGACGTGCCGCCCGACATCGACCCCGAGCCGAAGAGCGCGTCGTCCTCGTCATCGGGGAAGCCCCCGACCAGCTTGTGCTTGCACAGGTAGTTGCGCCGGCCCTTCACCAGGCCGTACGTCGGGCGCCGGCCGAGCAGCGGGGCCAGCGACTCCACCACGCGCGGCAGGTCGCGGTCGACCACCTGCGCCTGCAGCGCCAGGGTCGCGGTGGCCACCACGACGGGCTTGCGGGTGTGCTGGGAGTGCGCGAGGGCGGGCACCAGGTAGGCCACCGACTTACCGGTGCCCGTGCCGGCCTGGACGAGCAGGTGCTCGCCGGACTCGACCGCGTGCTGCACCGCCTCGGCCATCTGCACCTGGCCGGGTCGCTCGACTCCCCCGATGCCCGAGACGGCGGCACGCAGCAGCTCGTGCAGGCGGGTGGAGGTCTGTGATGGCACCAGACGACCCTAACGCCGTCGGTGCGGCCGCCAGCGCACGCGCGCCGGGCCCTGTGGACGGCGGTCGCAGCAGGATCCGTAAAGGTCACGCGATGGCCACGACTGCGTCAGCGTTTCGCCGGTCTGGTTGCGCGCCGCGCGGCGAACCCATCAGGGTGAGCACCGTGACCGGTGCCCGTCGCGTGCTCGTCGTCGAGGACGAGGCGTCCCTGGCCGATCTCGCGCGTCTCTACCTCGAGCGCGACGGCTACGTCGTCGACGTGGCGATCGACGTCGACGACGCCGAACGGGCCCTGCGCACCCACCGCCCGGACGCCGTCCTGCTCGATATCGGGCTGCCGGGTCCGCGCGACGGCATCGACCTGGTGCGCGGCCTGCGCGCGCGAGACGACTGGACGCCCGTCGTGTTCGTCACGGCCCGCGACGACGAGGTCGACCGGGTGCTAGGACTGGAGCTGGGTGGCGACGACTACGTGACCAAGCCGTACTCGCCGCGCGAGCTGGTCGCGCGCGTGAAGGCGGTGCTGCGCCGGCACGACCGGGCCCGGGCCAGCGACCGCGACGAGACCGCTCTCGTCGTCGGGCGCGTGCGCCTGGACCCCGCGCGGCGGCTCGCGTGGGCCGACGACCAGCCGGTCGACCTGACCACGACCGAGTTCGACCTCCTGACGCACCTGATGCGCCGTCCGGGCCGGGTGTTCGGCCGGGCAGAGCTGCTGTCGCAGGTGTGGGCCTACCCCGCTGACGACTCCAGCCGCACCGTCGACGTCCACGTCGCGCAGCTGCGGGCCAAGCTGGGCGCGGCCAGCCCGATCCGCACGGTGCGCGGCGTCGGCTACGCGGCGGACGACCGCGCATGAGGCACCCGACCCTCGCCGGCCGGGTCACCGCCGTCATCGCGGCCGTCGTGACGCTGACGGTGGTGGTGGCCGCCCTCGTCTCGGTGGGGCTGGTGCGGCGGGCGGCGCTGCGCGACGCGCGCGCCACCCTCGGCCGTGACGCGGACGTCGTCGCGCGGCTGCTGGAGACCGGCGGGCCGGCGAGCACCGACCTGGGCGTGCAGGGTCTGCGCTCTCCTGACACGCCGGTGGCCCGGGTCCGGCCCGACGGCACCGTGGACGGCGACCAGCTCGCGGTCGTCGCCGCGACCCGGCGCCTCAAGGCCCTGCGTGCCGGACGCAGCGTGTCGATGCGCTTTCGCGTTGACGGCCGGGTGGTGATCGCCGAGGGCCGGCCGCTGACGGTCGGTGGCGCGGTGGTCCTGGCCCGCACCGAGGCGACGGCCACCGGAGCCGCCGGACGGCTGCTGCACCGTGAGCTGCTCGCCCTGGCCCTTGCCCTCGCCCTCGCCGTGGCGGCGGGTGCCCTGCTCGCGCGCTGGGTGGCGCGGCCGCTGCGGCACGCGGCCGAGGGTGCACGACGGCTGGCGACCGGCGAGCGGGACGTGCGGCTCGAGCGGACCGGCCCGGTCGAGGTCGTGCAGGTCGCTGACGCCGTCAACGCCCTGGCGGGGTCGCTGGCCTCGAGCGAGGCTCGCCAGCGCGACTTCCTCATGTCGGTGTCGCACGAGCTGCGCACGCCGCTCACCGCCATCCGCGGGTACGCGGAGTCGCTGGCCGACGGCGTCACCACCGGCGAGCGCGTGGTGCCGGTGGGACGCACGCTCCTCGCCGAGTCCGAGCGGCTGCAGCACCTGGTGGGCGACCTGCTGGACCTCGCGCGGCTGGACGCCGACGACCTGCGTGTGGAGTCGCTGCGGGTCGACCTCGCGAGCGTCCTGGCCGAGGCGGGCCAGGTCTGGGCCGAGCGGTGCGCCTCGACCGGTCAGCGGCTCGTGGTCGAGGGGCCCGACGAGCCCGTCCTGGTGCACACCGACCCGGTGCGCGTGCGGCAGGTGCTCGACGGACTGGCAGAGAACGCGGTGCGGGTGACGCCGGCCGGGCACCTCGTGGTGCTGGCGGTGCGCGCAGAGGGCGAGGTCGCCGTCGTCGAGGTGCGCGACGGCGGCCCGGGCCTCACCGACGACGACCTCGCCGTGGCATTCGACCGCTCAGCACTGCACCGGCGCTACGCCGGACGCCGTCCGGTGGGTTCGGGCCTGGGTCTGGCGATCGTCGGCGCGCTGGCGACCCGGCTGGGCGGCCGCGCCGAGGCCGGCCACGCCCCCGAGGGCGGTGCCACCTTCCGCCTCGTCCTGCCGCTGCTCAGGCGGTGAAGGCCGTCAGCTCACCCGCGAGCGCCGGCATCACCTTGGCGCGCAGGTGGGTGCCCTCGGCCAGGTGCCGCTCGGCGAGCACCTCGCCGTCGGCGTGGATCCGGCTCACGAGGTCGCCGCGGTCGTAGGGCACGAGCACCTCGACCTCGACGTCGGGTCGAGGCAGCAGGTCGTCGATGCGGGTGCGCAGCTCCTCGAGCCCCTGACCGGTGCGGGCCGACACCACGACGAGCGAGCGCTCGCGCGAGCGCAGGCGAGCGATCACCTCGGGGTCGGCGGCGTCGGCCTTGTTGAGCACGATCAGCTCGGGGACGTTGTGGGCGTCGACGTCGGCCAGCACCTCGCGGACCGCCTGGATCTGCCCCTCGGGATCGGGGTGCGAGGCGTCGACGACGTGCAGCACGAGGTCGCTGTCGGCGACCTCCTCCAGCGTCGAGCGGAACGCCTCGACCAGCTGGTGCGGCAGGTGGCGCACGAAGCCGACGGTGTCGGCGAGGGTGTACTCGCGCCCGTCGGTGGTCTCGGCGCGGCGCACGGTGGGGTCGAGCGTCGCGAACAGCGCGTTCTCGACGAGCACGCCCGCGCCGGTGAGCCGGTTGAGCAGGCTGGACTTGCCCGCGTTGGTGTAGCCGGCGATCGCGACGCTCGGGACGGCGTGGCGCTTGCGGTCGTGCCGGCCGACGTCGCGCGCGGTCTTCATGCCGGCGATCTGGCGGCGCAGCTTGGCGACGCGCGTGCGAATGCGGCGGCGGTCGAGCTCGATCTTGGTCTCACCGGGACCGCGCGAGCCGATGCCCTCGCCGCCCGCGACCCGGCCACCGGCCTGGCGTGACATCGACTCGCCCCAGCCGCGCAGGCGCGGCAGGAGGTACTCGAGCTGGGCGAGCTCGACCTGGGCCTTGCCCTCCCGGCTCTTGGCGTGCTGGGCGAAGATGTCGAGGATCAGCGCGGTGCGGTCGATGACCTTCACCTTGACGACGTCCTCGAGCGCGCGGCGCTGGGACGGCGAGAGCTCGCCGTCGCAGATCACGGTGTCGGCGCCGCTCGCGACCACGATGTCGCGCAGCTCGCGCGCCTTGCCCGATCCCAGGAACGTGCCGGGGTCGGGCTGCTCGCGGCGCTGCATCAGCGCGTCGAGCACCTGGGAGCCGGCCGTCTCGGCCAGGGCCGCGAGCTCGCGCATCGAGTTCTCGCCGTCCTCGACGTCGCCGGTGAACACCCCAGCCAGCACGACGCGCTCGAGGCGCAGCTGGCGGTACTCGACCTCGGTGACGTCGGCGAGCTCGGTCGACAGCCCGGCGACGCGGCGCAGCGCCTGGCGGTCCTGCAGGTCGAGCTGGTCGCCGTCGTAGCCGCCGTCATGGTCGCCGTCGTAGCCGCCGTCGTCGTGCGGCGCGTCGAGATCATCGAGCGGCTCGAGCTCGGCCTGCTGGAGGCGGGCGGCGTTCGCGGTGCGGTTCACAGATCTCCTGGTGCTGGACGGGTGCTCGAACGTGAGCACCAACGTGACATACCAACGCTGCACCCGGCCACCGGATTCCGCACCCTGCCAGACTGTGGCCCGTGGCTGAGGGCACCGATCACGACGTCGATCACTACTTCACCGCGCAGCCTGCGAGCCCGGGCGACCTGCGCCCGCTCGCGGTGCGCCTCGGGGGTCGCGAGCTGCAGCTCGCCACGGCCTCGGGCGTCTTCAGCCCCGACCGGCTCGACACCGGCACGCAGGTGCTGCTGCGCGAGGCACCGGCCCCACCGGCGCACGGCGACCTGCTCGATCTGGGCTGCGGCTGGGGCCCGGTGGCGTTGCACCTCGCCCTGACCTCGCCCGAGGCTCGGGTGTGGGGCGTCGACGTCAACGAGCGCTCGGTCGACCTGCTGCGGCGCAACGCCGAGCACCTGGGACTGCCCGGCGTGCGGGCGTGCCTGCCCGATGACGTGCCGGACGACGTCCGGTTCGGCGCGATCTGGAGCAACCCGCCGATCCGGGTGGGCAAGGCGGTGCTGCACGACCTGCTCCTGCGGTGGCTGCCCCGCCTCGACGACGGCGCCAGCGCCTACCTCGTGGTGCAGAAGAACCTCGGCTCGGACTCCCTGCAGCGCTGGCTCGCCGAGCAGGTCGGCCCGCAGGGCTTCGTGGTCGACCGGTACGCGAGCGCGAAGGGCTTTCGCGTCCTGCACGTGCAGGCGCCGTGAGCGACGCCGGCGCGAGCGGCGGCCGGCCGGCTCGCGTGGTGATCGCGCCCGACTCCTTCAAGGGCAGCTGCCCTGCTGACCTGGCCGCGCAGGCGCTCGCGGACGGCTGGCTGTCGGGGCGGCCGCGCGACGAGGTGGCGTTGCGTCCGCTCGCGGACGGCGGCGAGGGCACCCTCGACGTCATGGCCGCCAGCACCCAGGGCAGCCGGATCGTCGACGTGGGCGCGGTGCGCGGACCGCTCGGTGCGCCGACGCCGGGCCGCTACCTGGCGCTGGCGGACGGCACGGTGGTGGTCGAGCTCGCCGTGGCGTCCGGGCTGCACCTGGCCGCCTCATCAGGCCCGGCAGACCCGGCAGACCCGGCAGACCCGTTGCGCGCCAGCACGTTCGGCACCGGGCAGATCATCAAGGAGGCGCTGCGGCGGGGCGCCACTCGACTCGTCCTCGCCGTCGGCGGCTCGGCCACGACCGACGGCGGTAGCGGCCTGCTGCAGGCGCTCGGGCTGCGCCTGGTCGACGCCGCTGGTCGCGACGTCCCGGATGGCGGCGCCGGTCTGCTGCAGTTGCACCGCGCCGATGCCGACGGCCTCATCGCGCCGCCACTCGGTGGCGTCGAGGTGCTGGTCGACGTCGTCAACCCCCTGCTCGGCCCGCGTGGCGCGGCAGCGGTGTTCGCACCGCAGAAAGGCGCGGACGCCGATGCCGTGGCCACGCTCGAGCGTGGGCTCGCCCGGTGGGCCGAGCTCTCAGGTGGCGACCCGCAGACGCCAGGTGCCGGCGCAGCGGGTGGGACGGCGTACGGCGTCGCGACCTGGTGGGGCGCTCACCTGGTGCCCGGGGCCGACCACGTCGCCGAGCTGGTTGGCCTGGGAGCCGCGGTGGCCAGGTCGGACGTCGTCATCACCGGCGAGGGGCGGTTCGACGCCACCAGCCTCGGCGGCAAGGTCGTCGGCGCGGTGCTGCGCCGAGCCGTCGCCGCCGGCGCGAGAGTGCACGTCGTGTGCGGCCGGGCCGACGCCGACGTCCGCGTCCCAGGCGGCGCGGCCGTGCCGCAGGTGCTGGCGCTGGCCGACCTCGCCGGGTCGGCGCAGGCCGCGATGGCCGACCCGCAGCGCTGGCTGCGCGCGGCCGGCGTGCGCCTGGCCGAGGCGCACGGCACCCAGCAGCGCTAGGGCGTCGCCAGCTCGACCGTGCCGTCGGCCACCAGCTCGGCCGGGCCGGCCAGCTCGACGGTGCCCGAGGGCAGCACCCGCACGCGCAGCGTCCCGCCCGGCACGTCGACGCGCCACTCGTCGACCTCACCGCCACCCGCGACGGCCGTCCACGCCCGAGCGGCGAGCGCGGCGGCTGCCGCGCCCGTGCCGCAGGACCGCGTCTCCCCCACCCCGCGCTCGTGCACGCGCATCGCCACGTGCCCGGCGCGCTCCACCACGACGAACTCGACGTTGGTGCCGTTCGGCGGAAGGGGCTCCACGACCGGGGCCCGGTGCAGGTCGAGGGCGCGCAGCTCGGCCCCGCCCGGCAGCACCACCACCGTGTGCGGGTTGCCCAGGTCGAGGCTCAGGCCGGCCACCGCACCGCCCAGCCCACCGGCCAGCACCTGCGCGTCACCACCGCCGCCGAGCGCGCCGTCGCCACCGACGATCCGCCATGCTCCCAGGTCGACGGCCAGCAGGTCACCGTCACGGCGCACCTGCTTGGTGCCCGCACGCGTCGCCACGGCCAGCTGCTCGCCGTCGCCCAGGTGCGCGAGGCCCTCGCGCAGCAGGTAGGTCACGAACACCCGCACGCCGTTGCCGCACATCTCGGCCGGCTCGCCGTCGGCGTTGCGGTAGTCCATGAACCACTCGGCCTGAGCCGCCTGGTCGGCCACTTCCGCGACGGCGCGGGTGGGCACGACCCGGATCACGCCGTCGCCGCCGATGCCGGCCCGGCGATCGGCGAGTCGGCGCACGGTGGCGGGGTCGAGCACGAGGGTGCCGTCGAGATCGGGCACGAGGACGAAGTCGTTCTCGGTGCCGTGGCCCTTGGTGAACGTCAGCTGCACGCTGCCATCATCGGCCATCGACGCCCTCGGCCGCTGCCCGGACGACGCGCAGCGCCCGCTCGAGCACGTCGGGTGCCCCCGAGTCCAGCCACGTGATGCGGGCGTCGCGCCCGAACCACGACTCCTGGCGTCGGGCGAGGCGGCGGGTGAGCTGCGCCGTCTGCTGCTGGGCCTGCTCGGCGTCGAGCACCCCGTCGAGCTGGGCCAGCGCCTGGGCGTACCCCACGGCGCGCGACGCCGTGCGTCCCTCCCGCAAGCCCTGCGGCACCAGGCGGCTGACCTCGTCGAGCAGACCTGCCTGCCACATCCGCTCGACGCGCCGCGCGATGCGGTCGTCGAGCTCGGGCCGCGCGGCCCGCAGCCCGATCTGGACGGTCGGCCGCAGGTACCGCGGTTCGGGCAGCGTCGCGGAGAAGGGCCTGCCGGTGAGCTCGACCACCTCGAGAGCCCGCACGACCCGCCGGGAGTTGGTGGGCAGGATGCGCTCGGCGGCCACCGGGTCGACCTCGGCGAGCCGCGCATGGAGCGCGGCAGCGCCGAGCTCCTCGGCGGCGCGCTCGAGCCGGGCCCGCACGGCTCGGTCGGTGGGTGGGATCTGCAGCTCGTCCAGCGCCGCGCGCACGTACAGGCCCGACCCTCCGACCAGCACCGGCACGCTCCCCCGCGCGACGAGGTCGTCGACGCAGACCCGCACGGCGCGCTGGTAGGCCGCCACGCTCGCCTCCTCGCTCACGTCGAGCACGTCGAGCAGGTGGTGCGGCACCCTCTCGCGCTCGGCCGGGGTCAGCTTCGCCGTCCCGATGTCCATCCCTCGGTAGAGCTGCATGGCGTCGGCGTTGACCACCTCGCCGCCGAGCTGGCGGGCGAGCGCCACGCCCAGGTCGGACTTGCCCGTCGCAGTGGGTCCGACGACGGCGATGACGAGCACCGGAGCATTCAACCCGATCGGTGCGCGGCACCGGGCCGGCTGGCGCGCTGGGAGGGTGAGCGCCACGATGCGGGCAGGCCGCCGCGATGGGCGGCCCTCAGCGACGGGAGTCGGCCGTGGGCCTGTTCGACAAGGCGAAGGAGCTCGGGGAGAAGGCCAAGCAGCAGATGGCCGAGCACCCGGAGCAGACCGAGAAGTACAGCGACGAGGGCATCGAGAAGGCCGGCGACGCCGTCGACCGGCTCACCGGCGGCAAGCACCGGGCGCAGGTCGACCAGGCGCAGCGCGCCGCCGACGACCGCGTCGGCGAGTAGCGGGGGTCGCTCGCGGGCGGTCACCCGCAGGCGGGCACCTCGACCGGTGCCGGCGCGCCCACCCCCGGCAGGCCGAGGCCGACCGGACGACGCGCCGACCCGCCGTGCTGCCCGGACTCGCGCGCCAGCCAGGCGTCGCCCGCCCGGGTGCGACGGACGGCGTAGGGGCCGCCCGCCAGTGCGCCGTCAGCCACGAGGTGGTGCGGTGCGCCGTACGTGACCTGCACGCTCACCATGTCGCCGGGGCGAGGCACCTCGGCGTCCTCGGGCACGGCGAAGTGCACGAGGCGGTTGTCAGCGGCGCGGCCCGACAGCCGGTGGGTGGCGTCGTCCTTGCGACCCTCTCCCTCGGCCACGAGCACCTCGACGGTGCGGCCCTCCTGCTGCCGGTTCTCGGCCCACGACAGCTCGTCCTGCAACGCGACGAGCCGCTCGTAGCGCTCCTGCACGACCGCCTTGGGCAGCTGGTCGGGAAGGGTCGCGGCCGGGGTGCCGGGGCGCTGGGAGTACTGGAAGGTGAAGGCGCTGGCGAACCGCGCCTGCCGGACGACGTCCAGCGTGCCCTCGAAGTCCTCGTCGGTCTCGCCTGGGAATCCCACGATGATGTCCGTGGTGATCGCGGCCTCGGGGATGCGCGAGCGCACGCTGTCGATGATGTCGAGGAAGCGCCGTGACCGGTACGAACGCCGCATCGCCTTGAGCACGCGGTCCGAACCGCTCTGCAGCGGCATGTGCAGGCTCGGCATGACGTTCGGCGTCTCGGCCATGGCGTCGATCACGTCGTCGGTGAACGCCGCCGGGTGGGGGCTGGTGAAGCGCACCCGCTCGAGCCCTTCGACGGCGCCGCACGCGCGCAGCAGCTTGCCGAACGCGAGCCGGTCACCGAACTCCACGCCGTAGCTGTTCACGTTCTGGCCCAGCAGGGTCACCTCGATCGCGCCGTCGGCCACGAGCGCCTCGACCTCGGCGAGGATCTCGCCTGGGCGACGGTCCTTCTCCTTGCCGCGCAGGCTCGGCACGATGCAGAAGGTGCACGTGTTGTTGCAGCCCACGCTGATCGAGACCCAGCCGGCGTAGGCGGACTCGCGCTTGGTCGGCAGCGTCGAGGGAAAGACCTCGAGCGACTCGAGGATCTCGACCTGGGCCTGCTGGTTGTGCCGCGCCCGGTCGAGCAGCGCCGGCAGCGAGCCGAGGTTGTGCGTGCCGAAGACGACGTCGACCCACGGCGCGCGCCGCACGATCTCGCCCCGGTCCTTCTGCGCCAGGCACCCGCCGACGGCGATCTGCATGCCGGGGTTGCGCCGCTTGGTGGGCGCGAGGTGACCGAGGTTGCCGTACAGCTTGTTGTCGGCGTTCTCGCGCACCGCGCAGGTGTTGAACACCACGACGTCGGCGGTCTCGCCGTCGGTCGCGGGCACGTAGCCGGCGTCCTCGAGCAGGCCGGTGAGCCGCTCGGAGTCGTGCACGTTCATCTGGCAACCGAAGGTGCGCACGTCGTACGTGCGGGGCGGGTCGGTTCGGAGCGAGGGCGATGTCGTCATGGCCTCCCCAGGATAGTTGGCCTCATGCGTCCGCGAATCGCGCCGAAAATGCGGGCGAACGCCGCGAAGCGGGCGCAGCGCACAAGGGTGCGTAGCGGCGCGACTCGCCCGACGGCTAGGGTCCGTCTGCATGAGCGACGTCGCCGCCTCCCCCGCGGACTCCCCCGCCGCGTCGTCCCGCCGCCCTCTCGTCGTGCTGGAGAAGGTCAACAAGCACTTCGGTGACCTCCACGTGTTGCGCGATATCGACCTCACCGTCGGCGAGGGCGAGGTCGTCGTGGTGATCGGGCCGTCCGGCTCCGGCAAGTCCACGCTGTGCCGCGCCATCAACCGGCTGGAGACCATCGAGTCGGGCACGATCACCCTCGACGGCGACCCGCTGCCCGAGGAGGGCAAGGCCCTCGCTCGCCTGCGCGCCGACGTCGGCATGGTCTTCCAGTCGTTCAACCTCTTCTCGCACAAGACGATCCTGGAGAACGTCACCCTCGGGCCGATCAAGGTGCGCGGCGTCCCCAAGCGCGAGGCGGATCAGCGCGCCGGCGAGCTGCTCGAGCGCGTCGGCGTCGCGGCGCAGGCGAGCAAGTACCCCGCTCAGCTGTCCGGCGGCCAGCAGCAGCGCGTCGCCATCGCGCGGGCCCTGGCCATGGACCCCAAGGTCATGCTCTTCGACGAGCCCACCTCGGCGCTCGACCCGGAGATGATCAACGAGGTGCTCGACGTCATGACCACACTCGCGCGCTCAGGCATGACCATGGTCGTCGTCACCCACGAGATGGGCTTCGCCCGGCGGGCAGCCGATCGCGTCGTCTTCATGGCCGACGGCCAGATCGTCGAGCAGGGCACGCCCGAGCGGTTCTTCACCCAGCCCGAGTCCGACCGCGCCAAGGACTTCCTGTCGAAGATCCTGACGCACTGACCACCGCTCAGGTCCACCTGAGCCCCCATCACCTCAGAACTGCACGACCGGCCCCGCTGTTCGCGGAGCTCGGCACGACACAACGGAGGAACAACATGAGGATCCGACGCATCGCCGCCACCGCAGCGATCGCCATGGCTGCTGTCTCGCTGGCCGCGTGCGGCAGCAACGACAGCGGGGGCAGCGGCGACGTCAAGGTCAACGCCGACGCCAAGTTCGACGCCGGCACGACGATGGCCAAGATCCACGACGCCGGCACGATGACGATCGGCACCAAGTTCGACCAGCCCGGCTTCGGCCTCAAGGGCCCGTCGGGCAAGCCCGAGGGCTTCGACGTCGAGGTCGCCAAGATCATCGCCGGCGCGCTGGGCGTCGCGCCCGACAAGATCGAGTGGGTCGAGACCCCCTCCAAGGTGCGCGAGGAAGTCATCGAGCAGGGCAAGGTCGACATGGTGGCCGCGACGTACACCATCAACGACAAGCGCAAGGAGCGCATCTCGTTCGCCGGCCCGTACTACGTGGCGGGTCAGCAGCTGATGGTCAAGTCCGACAACAACACCATCAAGGGCCCGGAGGACCTCAAGAGCAACCCGAACGCGAAGGTCTGCTCGGTCACCGGCTCGACGCCGTCGGAGCAGATCAAGGAGTACCTCGCCAACCCGAACCAGCTCGTGCTGTTCGACGTCTACGACAAGTGCGCCGACGCGCTGCGCACCGGTCAGGTCGACGTCGTCACGACCGACAACGTCATCCTGCTGGGCTTCGTCTCGAAGTCCGACGGCGCCTTCAAGCTGGTCGGCGACCAGTTCACCGAGGAGCCCTACGGTCTGGGCATCAAGAAGGGTGACGTCAAGTTCTGCGAGTTCATCAACAAGACGCTCAAGGAGAACGAGGACGCCTACAACAAGGCGTGGGCCAGCACCGCCGGCAAGGTCGAGGGTGCCTCGGCACCGACGCTGCCCGACCCCGCTCCCTGCAGCTGATCTGAGGCGCACGTGGTCGGTGCCGACGTCCGCAGCGGACGTCGGCACCGACCCGACCGCACGATGGCTCGCCCTCGCTGAGGGCACTGCCGACCAACACGCCAGCGACCGTCAACGGAGGTGAGAGTGGACGCCGTCACCGAGAACCTCGACCTCTTCTGGGGCGGGTTCCTGCGGTCCCTGGGCATCTGCCTGTGGGGCATGGTGGGAGCACTCGTGCTAGGCACCGTGCTCGCCGCGTTCCGGGTCTCCCCGGTGGGGCCGTTGCGGGCGCTCGGCACCGCCTGGGTGACGCTGGTGCGCAACTGTCCCCTGACGGTCGTGCTGTTCTTCTTCGCGTTCGGCTTCCCGGAGATCGGGATCAACGGCAGCTACTACGTCTTCGGCGTGAGCGCTCTGATCGTCTACACGTCTGCGTTCGTCTGCGAGGCGCTTCGTTCCGGCATCAACTCGGTGCCCGCCGGTCAGGCCGAGGCCGCCCGCGCCATCGGCCTTCCGTTCACCAGGACGCTGAGCCAGGTCGTCTTGCCCCAAGCGTTCCGCACCTCGATCCCGCCGGTCGGCAGCGTCATCATCGCGATGTTCAAGAACTCCGCCGTCGTCGGCGCCTTCGGGGTTGGTCGGGACCTGTTCAGCGTCGGTGAGTCGCTGACCAGCGCCCAGGGCTACGCCTCGTTGCCCGTGCTCACGGGCGTGGCCATCGGCTACCTGCTCATCACCTTGCCCGCCGGCGCGGTCCTGGGGTTGCTCGAGCACAGGCTGGCGATCGTCCGATGAGCGAGTACACCGTCCTGTACGACGCCCCCGGTCCGCGGGCGCGTCGCCGTAACCTCATCGGCGGCATCATCGCCACCGTCCTGATCTTGGCGGCCCTCGCCATCGTGGTGAAGCGCCTCGCGGACCAGGGCCAGTTCGACGCCGAGCTGTACCGGCCGCTCGTCGACCCTCACCACGAGTACTTCCAGGACGACTGGCGCACCCTCGGCGGTGGGCTGCTCAACACGCTGAAGGCCGCAGCCCTCGCCATCGCGTTCTCGGTGGTGCTGGGGACGCTCCTCGGCGTCGTGCGCATGATGCTCGGGAAGGTGTCACGCCTCCCTCTCGTGGGCGTCATGGAGCTGCTTCGTGGACTGCCGGTCGTCATCACCATCTACTTCGCTTGGCGCGTGCTGCCCGAGGTCGGTGTCGACCTCTCCGGCATGCCGGGCGGTGGCGGCCTCTGGTACCTCGTCATCGGGCTGACCGCCTACAACATGGTGATCATCGCGGAGATCCTGCGGGCCGGCGTGCTGTCCCTGCCTGCGGGCCAACGAGAGGCCGCCCTCGCCATCGGACTGAGTCCGGTCGGCGCGATGCGGCTGGTCCTGCTGCCGCAGGCAGTACGCACGATGTTGCCGGCGCTGATCAGCCAGGTCGTCGTCATCCTCAAGGACACGTCGCTGGCCGCGGTGCTGGGCCTGTACGAAGAGCTCCTGCGCCGGGGCAACCTGCTGGGCCAGTACTTCAACAACCCGATCCAGATGCTGTTCCTGGTTGCCGTGATCTTCATCGTCATCAACTATTTGCTGAGTCGGCTCGCCCGGTGGGNNNNCATGACCGGCGGCGCCGCAGCGTGACGGGTGCGTGGTGCGTCAGTCGACCTGATCGGCGTCGGCGAGCGCTTCACGGACGACGCGGAACGCCAGCCCGCTGCTGTAGCCCTTGCGCGCCAGCATGCCGACCAGCCGGTTGACCTGTTTCTCGGGTGGCAGCCCGCGCACGGACGCGAGCCTGCGCGCCACCAGACCGCGCGCCAGCTCGACCTCGCTCTCGTCGTCCACCTGGTCGAGTGTCGCCCGAGCCAGCTCGTCGTCGATGCCCTTGGAGCGCAGCTCGTGCGCCAGCGCCCGCCGGGACAGACCGCGCGTCGCCTGACGAGACCGCACCCAGCCCTCGGCGAAGGCGGTGTCGTCGACCAGCCCGACCTCCTCGAACCGGTCGAGCACGCGCTCAGCCACCGCCTCGTCAGCCCCGCGCTCGGCGAGCTTCTCGGCCAGCTGGGCCCGGCTGCGCGGCGCCATGGTGAGCTGCCGCAACACGATGGAGCGAGCGACCGACTCCGGGTCGGCGTCCGGCGTCTCGTCGGCCGCGCCGCCAGGCACCGGCTCGCGAGGCCCAACCGGCCGGGAGGTCCCCCGGCCGGCTGGGCGGCGAGCGTTGAGGCTCACGAGTCACCTCGCGACGACGTGCGCACGGGTCAGAAGCTGACCTTGGCCTCGGCCGGAGCCGCCTCGTCCGCCGGCGCGTCGACCCGCGGGCCGATGCCCAGCTTCTCCTTGATCTTCTTCTCCAGCTCGTTGGCCAGGTCGGGGTTGTCGCGCAGGAACGAGCGCGCGTTCTCCTTGCCCTGACCCAGCTGGTCGCCGTCGTAGGTGTACCAGGCACCGGACTTGCGCACGAAGCCGTGCTCGACGCCCATGTCGATGAGGCCACCCTCGCGCGAGATGCCCTGGCCGTAGAGGATGTCGAACTCGGCCTGCTTGAACGGCGGAGCCATCTTGTTCTTGACGATCTTGCAGCGCGTCCGGTTGCCGACCGGCTCGCTGCCGTCCTTGAGCGTCTCGATACGGCGCACGTCGAGGCGCACCGAGGCGTAGAACTTCAATGCCTTGCCGCCCGTGGTGGTCTCGGGCGAGCCGAACATGACGCCGATCTTCTCGCGCAGCTGGTTGATGAAGATCGCCGTGGTCTTGGAGTTGCTGAGCGCACCCGTGATCTTGCGCAGGGCCTGCGACATCAGCCGCGCCTGCAGGCCGACGTGGCTGTCGCCCATCTCGCCCTCGATCTCGGCCCGCGGCACGAGCGCGGCGACCGAGTCGATGACGATGATGTCGAGCGCCCCGGAGCGGATCAGCATGTCGGCGATCTCGAGCGCCTGCTCACCGGTGTCGGGCTGTGACACCAGCAGGGCGTCGGTGTCGACGCCGAGCTTCTTGGCGTACTCGGGGTCGAGCGCGTGCTCGGCGTCGATGAAGGCCGCGATGCCGCCCGCCTTCTGCGCGTTGGCGACGGCGTGCAGCGCGACGGTCGTCTTGCCCGAGGACTCCGGGCCGTAGACCTCCACGACGCGGCCGCGCGGCAGCCCGCCGATGCCGAGCGCGATGTCGAGCGCCACCGAGCCGGTGGGGATCACCTCGATCGGAGCGCGCACGTCGTCACCGAGGCGCATGACCGACCCCTTGCCGAACTGCCGGTCGATCTGGGCGAGAGCGGTGTCGAGGGCCTTGTCGCGGTCTGCGGGAGCGGGCATGTGAGTCACCTCTGGTTCACGGACGGCGCCTGCCGGCCGGTGGTCTGATGTCGTCGAGGAAGACGCTAGGCGCCTGCACCGACAGCCGGCGCTCGTCGACCCGAGGCTGTGGACAACCAGCGGGTCCCGAGCACCTGTGGATGAGCATATCCGAACAGGTGTTCGGTTCCACGGATCTCCCCACGCGTGTCGCGGACGGCTCCGCACCGGTCCTCAGGCGGGCCGACCGACCGGCTCCGCGGGTGCGCGGGGCTCCCCGAGCAGCACGGTTCGTACCAGGTGGCGGGCCATGGCCAGCAGGACGGCGACCCACACCGCCAGCGCCACCCACAGCTCTCCCGCCCCGACCGCGCGCACGAGCGGCAGGTGGTCGGCCTGGCCGAGGTAGAGGCCAGCGACCGCGTACATGCCGAGCGGGAACACGATGCTCCACCAGGTCGCCTCGTAACGCAGCGGCACGCGGTGCCGTACGTGACGCCACCACCCGGCGGCGACGAGCACCGGGATCAGCCAGGAGGCGAAGCTCCAGAACACGATCGCGGTGCCGCCGGCGAGCCCGCGCATCGCCGTCGCCATCGGCGTGTCGGCCATCCCCACGATCCGGGCGCCCGCGACCACGGTGATGGAGCACGCCCCCATGGCCACCCAGTAGGGCGGCGTGAGGTCCTCTGGACGCAGCTCGTAGAGCATCATCCGCAGGGCCACGAGCACGCCGGCCGCGGCGTACAGGAAGATGCCGACCGACCACGACACCACGGCGAGCACGGCCAGCTCGCGCTGTGCCGCACCCGCGTGCGGCTCCAGGCCGGCGGCGGCGACCGCCACCGACTGGCTGGCGACGACCCAGATGAACCACGTGCCGTTGGCGGTCGCGACCACCGGCCGGGTGCTGTGCCCGAGCACCGCCGTCCACGGCACGACGTAGCCGAGCACCAGCCACAGCGCCCCGGCGACGCTCAGCAGCACCGCCGTGAGGCCGAACCGGCCGTCGAGCCCGAGCCGCGCAGCCAGGACGTCGGTGCCCGCCACGAGGGTGAAGAACCCGAAGGCGCGCCGCGGGTCGGCGAAGTCGTCGGCCACGGCGGCCCTGAACCACAGCAGCCGCGCCAGGCTGAGCGCCGCGAGCGTCACCCACGCGAGGGCGGTGGCGACCAGGAAGGCGCCCGACCACGTCCGGTGCCCCTGGAGCCACAGGCCCGTCGAGAGGATCCCGGTGGCCATCACCAGCGCGAAGTAGCCCGGGGTCAGGCTCTCGACGGCGGCGCTGACCCGTGACCCGAGCGTCGCCGCCTCACCGTTCACCTCGGTGACGGTACCGGCGGGGGGCCCGGGCTTCTAGGCTCGTCGCATGTGTCGCAGCATCAAGACCCTTCGTGAGCCGTACGTCGAGGACGTCGGCGAGGCCGACGTCCGAGCCGCTGCCTTGCAGTACGTGCGCAAGATCAGCGGCTTTCGACAGCCGGCCCCGCACAACGCGCAGGCGTTCGAGGCCGCCGTCGACGCGGTGGCGGCGGCCACCACGCACCTGCTCGACCAGCTGGAGGTGCGCGGCAGCCGCCGCCCGGCGTGAGTCGGCGCTAGCCGGTCGTCACCTCGGCCCGCTCGGCCGGCTTGCGGGTGATGAGCGGCACGACCAGCGCGACGAGGGCGATGATGCCGATCACGGTGAAGCCCAGCGTGTACTGCTTGTTCTCGCCGATGAGCTGGGAGATCAGCAGCGGGCCGACGATGCCACCGAGGCTCCACGCCACGAGCATCAGGCCGTAGATCGCACCGGCGAACCGCACGCCGAAGAACTGGCCCGCCGTCGACGGCATGGTGCCGAACGCACCGCCGTAGCAGGTGTAGACGAGGGCGGCCAGGACGGCGAACAGCGCGGGCGAGCTGGCGTGCGGGATCAGCAGCAGGCACACGCCCTGGATGCCGAGGATCCCGAGGAACGCCGGCATCTTGCCGATGATGTCGGACAGCCAGCCCCAGAACACGCGTCCGGCGCCGTTGAAGATGGCCAGCACGCCGACCAGGCTCGCGGCGCCCACCTTCGACATGCCGCTGATGTCGGTGGCGCTGCCGGCAGCGACGGAGATCAGCGAGATGCCTGCCATGACGCTCAGCGTGAGGATCGCTGTCAGCAGGTACCACTGCGGCGTGCGCAGCGCCTCGGCTGCGGTGAACTGGCGCGCCTGCACGGGCTCGGCCGCCTTCGTGGTGGCCGCCGCGGTGGTCACGGGCGCGGCCGGGTTCCGGAACTGGCTGGCCCCGACCAGGATCGCCACCAGGTAACCGATACCCAGCCACAGGAAGGCCTTCGTGGGCACGTCGGGTGAGCCGTCGATGAGCGCCTGACCGACCGGCGCCGTGATGACGGCCCCGAACCCGAAGCCCGCCACGGCGATGCCCGTGATGAGACCCGGCTTGTCGGGGAACCACTTCTGCAGCATGGCGATCGGCACGATGTAGACCATGCCGAGGCCGAAGCCGCCGAGCACTCCGTAGCCGAGCACCAGGAGCCAGAAGGAGTCGGCGCGGGCCAACGACGCGATGATGACGCCGATGCTGTAGACGACGCCGCCGGTGAGCGCGACGATGCGGGGGCCGCGCGTGTCCTGGATGCGGCCGCCGATGTAGCTGCCGACGAAGATCATGCCGATCGCCACCTCGAACGGCACGGTGGCCTGGGCCTTGCTCCAGCCGAAGGCGCCGTCGTCCTGCAGCGCCTTGGAGAACACGCTCCAGGCGTAGACGGCGCCGATAGCCAGCTGCACCAGCACGGCGGCCACGAGGATCACCCAGCGGTTTCCGCCGGTCGTGGCCTGCCGCTGACCGGCTGTGGTCCGACTCTCACTCATGCTCTCTCCTCTACGGCCGGGTCAGCCGATGGTGGTGATGGAGTCCCCCACGACGCCGTCTGCTCGACGTCGCTCGAGCCGTTCACGCTGTGGCGTGACGGTGTACTTCGGATCCTTGGCCGAGACGAGCCCGGCCTCGAAGACCCCGAACCGGGTGCAGGCCGACCCGGCGAGCAGCGCCGCGCCGCTGAGCGCGGCGGCTGCGCGGTTGCGGCCGAAGAGCGCCGCGCCCACCGCCCCCGACACCGTCAGCACCTTGCTGGCCCGCATCAGCGCGCCGGCCCGCCCCTGCCTGAGCGGCTCGGCGACGACCTCGTGCATCGTGCGCTCCATGCGCTCGGTGGCGGCGATCTCGGCCACAGCACCGAGCACGGCGAGGCTGCGAGCGGGACGGGTCTCCGACGTCGGCGACGTCAGCAGAGCCAGCCCGGCCGCTGCGGCATTGGCCGACGAGACGAACACGAACGGCAGCTCCTTGTACGCCGCGTGCCACGTCGGCGTCGCGGTGTCGGCCAGGAGCACCGCGGTGTACGCCGCGAGCGGCGGCGCGAAGGCGGCCGACCCGGCGGCCGCGGCGGCGTCGGCGAGCTTCGCCAGGCCGCCGAGCGTCGACTGCTCGTCGAGGTGCGGGCGCACCACCTCCGTGGCCACCGCGAGCCCTGCGAACGCGCCGAACGCGGTGAGGATCCACGACCCGACCGACATGGGCGAGGTCAGCTTCACCGTGCGCATCATGTTGAGGGCGCGGCTCGGCTTGCCGAGGTCGCGCACCAACGCCACGCCACCTGCGGCGACGGCGGCGAGCGCGGCATAACGACTGTTGCGCCGCAACGTCTTCAGACCGCGCGCGTGCGCACCGGCCCCGAGCAGCCCGGAGCCCGCCGCGATCCCCCCGAGGAAGATGTAGGCCGGGATGTCAGCCTCCCACGGCGCCGGCTTGACCACCGGGCGCCCGTAGTAGCTGTCGAACTGGACGTCCGGCACCATGAGCGACTCGTCACGACGGCGACCACCGCCCTGACCTCCGCGCCGCCGACGCCCGGTGCGCGGCGGCTCCGGCGGCCGGTCCGCGTCGAACGGGTTGGTGGTCACCGGCGCCTCCCCAGGAACACGCTCGCGGCCATCGCGAGCATGCCGACGGCGGCGAAGCCCGCCTTGCGGAACATGTCGGGCAGGTCCGCGGTGGTCACCACAGGGTCCGGCGGCAGCCCGTACACCTCGGGCTCGTCGAGCAGCAGGAACACCGATCCCGTGCCACCCACGCCGTCGTGGTCGTTGCCGCCGTAGACGCGGGCCTCGGTGAATCCATTGGCGTGCAACGTCTTCACGCGCTCCTGAGCGCGCTCGCGCAGATCGCTCAGCTCGCCGAACTGGATGGACGTCGTCGGGCAGGCCTGCGCGCACGCGGGCGTCTGGTCGTGGCTGATGCGGTCGTAGCAGAGCGTGCACTTCTGGGCGACGCCGGCGTTCTTGACCGTCGCGTCGCCCGCGCGCCGCTCGATGACCCCGAAGGGGCAGGCGGCCACGCAGTAGCCGCAGCCGTTGCAGACGTCGTCCTGCACGACCACCGTGCCGTGCTCAGTGCGGAACAGCGCACCCGTCGGGCACACGTCGAGACACGCCGCGTGCGTGCAGTGCTTGCAGACGTCGGACGACATGAGCCAGCGGAAGTCCGGCACCTCCGCCAGCACGGGCTCAGCCACCGGTGCCGCGGCCGCCGGTCGCGGGCCGGGCATGCCGAGCTCGATGAGGCGCCGTCCGGACTCCCGGGCCTGCTCGATGCGCTCGGTGCTCTGCTCGACGAACGCGACGTGCCGCCAGGTGCTCGCACCGAGAGCACCGGTGTTGTCGTACGACGACCCGAGCAGGTCGAGGTCGCCGTCCGGCGGGATGGCGTTCCACTCCTTGCAGGCCACCTCGCAGGCCTTGCAGCCGATGCAGATCGAGGTGTCGGTGAAGAAGCCCTTACGCGGCGGCGGGTCGTCCCACGCCGCGTCGCGCGCCGGGTCGGTCGGCCCCGCGAGCTGCTGCCTCCAGAAACCCATCAGCGCTCGCCCTCCGACGTCCGCAACGTGTTGCCCGTCTGCACCGTGACCCCGGCCCGCGACTGGTACTCCGACACCCACCGCAGCAGCGCCTCGCCGCGCGGACGTCGGCCCGCCACGATGTCGCACGAGCCGGCCTTGGACTCCTGGATCTGCACGTTCGGGTCGAGCGCGACGCCGAGCAGGTCATTGGCGGAGTCGCCCGACACCACGGCCTCGCGGCCGACGCCCCAGTGGTAGGGCAGGCCGATCTGGTGCACCGTGCGGCCACCGATCACCAGCGGCGTCATCCGCTCGGTCACCAGCACCCGCGCCTCGATCGCGGTACGCGCCGACACGATCGTCGCCCAGCCGCCGTTCTCCAGCCCCCTCTCCTGCGCCAGCTCCGGCGAGACCTCGCAGAAGAACTCGGGCTGCAGCTCGGCGAGGTACGGCAGCCACCGGCTCATGCCACCCGCCGTGTGGTGCTCGGTCAGCCGGTACGTCGTGAACACGTACGGGTAGACGTCGGCGCCCGGCTCGCCCGCCGAGGGGCTCCACAGGTTGTCCTTGCGCGCGAACACCTTGCGCGCCGGGTTGCTCTGCTGGCGGTAGAGCGGGTTGGCGACCGGCGACTCCTGCGGCTCGTAGTGCGTCGGCAACGGGCCGTCGATCATGCCGCGCGGCGCGAACAGCCAGGCCTTGCCGTCGGCCTGCATGATGAACGGGTCGTCACCGGCCAGGCCCTCGGGCCCACCTGTCCCCGGCTCCGGCCGGTACGACGGCGGCTTGGTCACCGGGAAGTCCGGCACGTCGTGGCCGGTCCAGCGCTGCTGCTCCTCATCCCACCACACGTACTTCTTGCGCTCGCTCCACGGACGCCCTTCGGGGTCGGCGGATGCGCGGTTGTACAGGATGCGCCGGTTCGCCGGCCACGCCCAGCCCCAGTCGGGTGCGACCGGGCTCTGCTCGCGACCCGGGACGCGCTTGGCCGAGCGGTTCACTCCCCCGGCGAACACGCCCGTGTAGATCCAGCAGCCACCACTCGTCGTGCCGTCGGCCCGCATCTCGGTGAACAGGTCGAGCAGCTGCCCGGCCCGGTCACCGCTGAGGTGGAAGCCGTTGATCTCCTTCAGCACCGCCTCGCTGTCGATCTCACCGTGCTCGTCGAGCGGGTAGTCCCACGTGAGGTCGAGCAGCGGACGGTCCCGCTCGTCGGTCGAGTCGGCGAGACGTTCGCGGATGCGCTGGCCGAGCTCGTAGAAGAACTGCAGCTCGCTCTGGCAGTCGCCCGGGGGCTGCACCGCCTGGTGCCGCCACTGCAGCATGCGGTGGGTCTGGGTGAACGTGCCGGCCTTCTCGACGTGCGAGGCGGGCGGCAGGAAGAACACCTCCGTGCCGATCTGCTCGGTCTCGAGCTCCCCCGTCGCGATCTCCGGGGCGTCCTTCCAGAACGTCGCCGACTCGATCATGTTCAGGTCACGCACCACCAGCCACTTCAGGCGGGCCAGCCCGAGGCGCTGCATGCGACCGTGGGCCGACCCCACCGCGGGGTTCTGCCCGAGCAGGAAGTAGCCCTCGACCTGGTCGTCGAGCATTGCCATGACCGTCTGGTACGTGCCGTGGGCACCGGTGAGGCGGGGCAGGTAGTCGAACGCCCAGTCGTTCTCGGCCGTCGCGGCGTCGCCCCACCACGCCTTCAACAGGCTCACCGCGTAGGCGTCGGCGTTGGCCCAGAAGCCCTTCTGCTCCTTCGAGCCGATGGCCGAGACGTACTCCTGCCAGGTGTCGTGCTGACCGGCGACCGGCATCGCGAGGTAGCCGGGCAGGATGTTGTACAGCGTCGGAATGTCGGTGGAGCCCTGGATGCTCGCGTGCCCGCGCATCGCCATGATGCCGCCGCCCGGGCGGCCCATGTTGCCCAGCAGCGTCTGCACGATCGCCGCGGTGCGGATGAACTGCGCGCCCAGCGTGTGCTGGGTCCAACCGACGGCGTAGACGAACGCGGTGGTGCGCTCCCGCCCGCTGTTCTCGGTGACCGCGCGGGCCAGGTAGTGGAAGTCGTCGACCGAGATACCGCACGTGTCGGCGACCAGCTCGGGCGTGTAGCGGGCGTAGTGCCGCTTGAGCACCTGGAACACCGTGCGCGGATGCTGCAGGGTCTCGTCGCGCTCGACCTCGGCGTGCTCGAGGGGATGACCGGCGCCGCCGAGCCGCTGGCCGGCCGACGCCTCGCGCTTGTCAGCCCCGTGGTCGGACCCCGGCTCGTCGACCGTGCCGTCCTTCGCGCTGCCCGACCGTGTGGCGTACGACCAGCTCTTCAGGTCGTACGCGCCGCGCTCGTCGTCGTACCCGGAGAACAGGCCGCCGAGGTCCTCGGTGTCGCGGAAGTCCTCCGACACCAGCGTCGCGGCGTTGGTGTAGGCGACGACGTACTCCTTGAAGTACAGGTCGTTGCTGAGGATGTAGTTGATCAGCGCCCCCAGCAGGACGACGTCGCTGCCGGCCCGGATCGGGATGTGCTTGTCGGACGTCGCGGACGTGCGGGTGAACCGCGGGTCGATGTGGATGACCTTGGCGCCCTTGCGGCGCGCTTCGGCCACCCACTGGTAACCCACCGGGTGGCACTCGGCCATGTTGGAGCCCTGGATGACGATGCAGTCCGCGTTGGCGAGGTCCTGCTCGTACTGGGTGGCGCCGCCGCGGCCGAACGAGGACCCCAAACTGGGGACCGTTGCGGAGTGTCAAATACGGGCTTGGTTCTCGATCTGGATGGCGCCGGCAGCGGTGAAGAGCTTCTTGATCAGGTAGTTCTCTTCGTTGTCGAGGGTGGCCCCACCGAGCGAGGCGATGCCCATGGTGCGCCGCACCCTGCGCCCGTGCTCGTCGTGGTCCTGCCAGGTGCGGCGGCGGGACTCGACGAACCGGTCGGCGATCATGTCGATGGCGGTGTCGAGGTCGAGGCTCTCCCACTGCGTGCCGCGCGGGCGGCGGTAGAGCACCTTCGTCTGGCGGCCGGGGCTGTTGACGAGCTGCTCGCTCGCCGAGCCCTTGGGGCACAGCCGTCCGCGCGAGACCGGCGAGTCCGGGTCACCCTCGATCTGGACGACGCGCTCGTCCTTGACGTACACCCGCTGACCGCAGCCGACGGCGCAGTAGGGGCAGACGCTCTGCACGACGCGGTCAGCGGTGACCGTGCGCGGGGTGAGCTCGCGCGTGTGCTGGCTCGTGACGGCCGGCCCCCGGCCGAGGAAGTCACCACTTCGGACCTGGCGGATGACCGGCCAGCTCAGGAACTGCGGTTTGTTGCGCATGCAACTCCTCCCTCGACTCGGCACAACATGCCACAGAGCCGGGTGAAGGGCACCAGATGACCGGTGCGGCGCGCCGAGCGGGCGAGAGGGGTCGGTGAACGGCGCTCAGCCGCCGCCGTCGCCCGACGTCACTTCAGCAGCAGCGCGGTCAGCCGACGCCGCGTCACGGCCAGGCCGACGGCGCCCATGGCCACCAGCGCGGCCACGTGGCCGACCAGCGACCAGCTCACGGTGCCGAGCAACAACGCCCGCTCGATCGCCACGCCGTGGTAGAGCGGCGACAGCTCGACCACCCAGCGCAAGCCGGCGGGATACGCCTCGACCGGGAAGAACGTCGCCGACAGCAAGGTCAGCGGCACGAGCGCCATCTGGATGTAGTCGAAGTCCTGGAAGTTGCGGATCCAGGTGGTGGCAGCCATGCCGACCGAGGAGAACACGAAACCGATGAGCGTCGCGGCCGGCAGCGCGAGCACCGCCCACCAGCTCGCCGTCAGCCCCATCGCCACGGAGATGCCGAGGAAGCCGAGCACGTAGCAGCCGCTGCGCAGGAGCGACCACAGCGTCTCGCCCAGGGCGATGTCGCGGGGCCCCACCGGCGTCGCGAGCATGGCGTCGAACGTGTGCATGTAGCGCAGCTTGAACAAGTTGTTCCCTGGTACACACGAACAGTTGCAGACTGCTGACTTTCGTGGTGCGGCCAACGGACAGACTAAGACCGTTGCATCGGCAGCAGAACACTCCGATCGCCTCTGCGAGTGCCACTGACCTTCGAAAGGTTCGTCGCTTCAAACCCCCACGGTCGGAGCCGGCCGCTAACATCATCGGCGGGCTGGGCCACTCGTTTGCGCGAAACGGCGTGCGGACCGGACTGATAAGCGGGCTTTCAGCCTTCACCCCTGGGTGAGGCCTCTGGGGCAGATGCCAGAGGTGTTGACTTGATGCATGGCAGCTCCGACTTAAAGGAGACTAGTGGCCCAGCCTCCAAAGACAGTGCCCGAGCTACTCGAGGCCCTCGAAGACCGCTCATTCACCACCTACAAATGCCGGATTCGAGCTTACGAGCGCATCCAAGGCCGCAGCCGGGCTTGGAACGCCGCCCTCATCTCATTGGCCACGGCAACAACCGTGGCGGCCATCGGGCTCTTAGTTGACGACTCCATGTACGGAGCATCAGGTGAGACCCTCTTAGCGGCATGCTCGGTGCTGGCGCTCGCTGCGTCGCTCGTAGTGGCTTCGCTCGACTACCCGGGTAGAGCGGTACGCGTGGAGGTCAACTACAAGGAAATACAGGACATTGCGTCACGCATTCAGGCCGCCAGGAGCGTTAACAGCCAACCCACCCTGGCAAACTATTACGACTTGCACGGATCGTATAGCGACCTTGTTCGACACTCTGAGAACCACACTAGCGGCGACCGCGACGCCTATGAAGGCAACATCTCCTGGTCGCGATTCTTCACCTTTGCACTAACCTTTCTGCCATACGCAACTTTCGTACTGCCGATGTGGCTGTTCTGGCAGTTCGGGGCATGGGTCATCCATGGCTCGGGCTAGTTACCGCACACCGTCCGAGTCCTTCCGCCGTGTGACCACGCTTCGGAATTTGAAGGCGATATTCGAGGATCGAGTGGCAAAAGGCACGGTACGTGGGCGCGATGGCGTCTCTGTACATGCCATTCGAGCGGACCTCGATGCCGTGACTAGGTATGTGTCGGTGCGCTGTCGTGCCGGTTCGTACCAGTTCACCACGTACCGGCCAAGACTGCTCCTGAAGGGGGCAGGCAAGCCGCCTCGAGAGATCTCGATACCGACCGTCCGTGACCGCATCGCACTCAGAGCATTGACGGAGCTTCTTGCTGAGACCTTCCCGAACTGTGTAGGTAAGCTACCGCAAACCGAGGTGGCCGCGGTGGCGAAAGACCTCGACGCAGGGAACTTCGACAGTTTCGTCAGAATCGACGTCAAGAACTTCTACCCCTCTATCGATCACGAAGTTCTGTTGCGGGAACTTGCCACTCGTATCCGTTCGAGAGCGATACTTCGTGTTGTGCGCCGGGCGATAGCAACGCCCACAGCTCCCGACCGATCAGCGCGTCCTACAGCCCTGCTCTCGGCCGGCGTGCCGCAAGGTCTCTCGATTTCAAACCCTCTGGCTGAGATTTACATGCGCTCTGTGGACACGACCATGGCATCCATGTCCAACGTCTCGTACCACCGTTTTGTGGATGACATCCTGGTGCTATGCCAGGCTTCGGACGCTCAAGCAATCGACGACGCGTGCCGTTTAGCGCTGGGTGCGATCAAGCTCTCCGCACATCCCAGCATGGCGGCCGGGAAGTCAGAGATCGGGTTGATCGCCGACGGGTTCACTTACTTGGGTTACACGTTCAGTAGCGCTCACGTGAGCGTGCGCCTCTCAAGCATTGTTCGCCTCGAGTCGCACCTTGCCAGCATCTACGCCAAGTGGCGCCAAGAACGTGAAGGCGACGCCGTAAGCGCTGACACCGCGCTCCGACGCCTAATCTGGCATCGAAACCTTGCCATCACTGGGTGCATCTTCCAGGGTGTCGCCAGCGGTTGGATTCAGTATTTTCGGCAACTCGACGACCTGATGCTCCTGAAGCGCCTCGATGCCACCGTTTCGCGTCTAAGCAAGCGATACAGCGTGCCGAAAACCCCACTTCCCAAGACATTCATGCGCGCGTACTGGGCAATTAAACATCCCAGATCGCGTAGCGAAGACTACATTCCGAACTTCGACCTTTACGACGTGCCCAAGATGAGGCTCGAGCTCGAAGCCATGGGAATCACGGACGCAATGGGAACCGACCAGCAGGTCCAGGACAAGTTCTTCCGCATTGTGAGTAGGGCAGTGCGGGACCTCGAACATGACATCGGCGACGTCTCCTGACCTGCCTGTGGGACGCATCCCTCCTTCCCGGATACCGGCACGCGGTGGCACTCAAGTCCCAGCACACGGGCAAGACAATGCGTTCGGCGCCACAAACCAACTGGCGGTTCGCGAGAGGGTCAGCGAACTTCATCGCACGGCTCAGTGCGTTCCCGCACAATAGAAGGCCGCGCTGCGGCTGTTGGTCACCTATGCCGTCTCCGGCCGCTTGGTCGCCTTCAGCCGCACCAAGTACTCATCCCCCGCCGGCGTAAGCGTCCAATAGACAGCCTTGTCGGATACAGTCCGCTTCTTACTTCCCGTGGTGATGATTCCCAAGGCTCGAAGTTGCACGAGGATTCGACCCCACGAGTCGTTCGTGATTGTCATTCGTGGGGCCGCAGCACCATCCCAGTTACTATCGGGAATTTCGAGCAAATACTTCCATGCGTACGAGCAAAACGTCGCTCGGAGTGCGGGCTCCGCAGCCTCGTCGATCATAGACGGACCTAATGCGTCGACAATCTCATCCCATGTGAATTCGAGTTCGACCGCCTGCGATTCTCTGGTATACGTGCCGTGCGAGACTACGAATTCAAGTTCAACTTCATCGCTCCCGTGTTCGAATGATTCGTTGATTTCATTTCCACCATCCCGCGCAGCCAATTCCGTTCGCCGCTGTTCCGCCTGCGCCAGCGCTGCACGCAGTTCAGCCACTTCAGCTCGTACAGCGTCGGTCATCGCCTGGTCCCCTCGCACCCATCCGGGTCTGGGGTTCCGCTTCATTGCCCTAACCAGGCCACGGGACACGACGGACGCCAATTCCTCTGCGGTTCGATACTCTTTGACCATCCGCTGCATTACTTTGGCTCGAAACGCATCTAGGCGCACCCTGGCGGTGGCGTCAATTTCCGACATGTTCACTGGAATCGATCCCGGGTCCGAGTGCACGAAGCCCAGCACGGGAATGCCCTTGGCGACAGCGTAGTCATATTCCATTTCGGTGAAACTTACGCCGTCTGAGGTTACGGACCCATAGCGGCCACCAACCACGACAATGTAATAGTCGCTCAGGTCGATAACCTCGCGAATGAGTGTCCACTGATCCTCGCTTGCTGCAGGGAACATCTCCATACCAGCGGGAATACAATCGAGCTCCAAAAGAGCCTGTATTATGGCGCGCCGCTCCTCGACTAAGTCCAGATATGTCGAACTCACGAATACCTGGTGCCGCCGATCGAGCGTCGTCTGCGCGTTCACGCTCAGCACCCTAGCGGCCATGCGCTCGTCCTCGCGCTGTGATCCTCATGCCTGTTGGCGGGTCCCGCTGGCGCAACATGCATGCAGTGCGCCAACATAGTCCCGGCTGGATGCGAGGGTGGTCCGGCGGGGTGGAGGAGGGACCGTGGAGACACGAGAAGCGAACCTAGTGTGGGCGTCCATCGAACGCCGGGCCGAGAATGCCGATGGCCATGACCACCTAGCCGAGCTGGTCGAGCTGGAGGACATCAATCCCACATTCGACGCCACGTCAATGGTGATCTTTGGGCGGCGGGGCGCTGGCAAGACGCATACCCTGCTGCACCTACGACGAAAAGTCGAGAATTCGGGCGACGTTGTCGTATACATCGATATGCGGAAATTGTCATCAAATGCCGGGATATATGCTGACGACACCATGGCGTTCGGTTCAAGGGCGACGAACATACTGGTTGACGTCGTCAATGAAGTACATGAGGAGCTGTATCGGCTAGCCGTCCTCGGTGGCAGTGAGATTCTCAACGAGAACCTTCACGTTGTCGGGCCTGCGCTTGATGAACTCGGAGACGCCGTGACGGAGGTGCGAGTCTCTGGTGAGACAGTAGTGCAAGTCGACGCCAGTGCCGAAGGCACGCACGAACAGTCAGGCAGCTCTCTTGCGACCTTCTCACAAAAGCCGTCGGCGACAATCTCCAGGGCCAGAAAGAGTATTCGCAAAGCCTCGAGAGCCTACCTCGAAAGACACACCGGCCACCCCAGTATCTACGTCCATTTGGGCCGCCTTGATAGTGCTATCCGCCGCATTGTCGATTCCCTGGATGGAAAAAGGCTGTGGCTCCTAATCGACGAATGGTCGGGAGGAGTGCCTTACGATCTACAGCCCATCCTCGCAGACATGCTTCGACGCAGCTTCATCAGTGCGCCTGGAGTAATAGTCAAGATTGGTGCTATCGAACATCGATCGCGCTTCATCACGGAGGCAAGCAACGTCGAGTACGTGGGGTTAGAGTTGGGGTCCGACACCGCGGAGTCTCTAAGCCTCGACTCGAAATTGGTGATCAGAACCGATCCGCGGCCGTCGCGCGCTTTCCTGTCTCAACTCCTGTCCGAGCACTTCCGCATCGCGTGCACGGCGGCCGGTGCTGTGTCGCCGGATGACCCTATCCGTGCATCCTTCGGCCGTGACGCCTTCGACGTCTTGGTTCTCGCTTCAGAGGGTAATCCCCGCGATGCAATCAACCTCACATCGAAGGCCGCCCGGAAGGCCATGGACAGTTTGGTCACGAGGGAGCACGTCCTTCGGTCCGCCGAAGACTACTTCTGGAACACGAAGTACAAGAACATCGAAGGCACCCGAGAACTCGAGAAGGTGTTCGAAGCGTTCGTCACGAATTCCTTCAGTCGCGGCGTACGCACGATTCTCTTCGAGCGGAGCGACAAGAGACGCGTCGCCGTTGACCGACTCAATGATCACCGTCTCATCCACTTGATCCGGAGCGGCCTTCGGCCCCCAGGCGGTGGCGCTCTATACGACGCGTACGCAATCGACTTTGGCTCGTACGCGGAGAGAATCCTCCGCAAGGAAATGCAGTGGCGCAACGACGGCTTCGCAAGCCCGCTGAGCTTTCAGCTCGATCCGAACGCCGAGTCGTGGCGTGAGGCTGTCGTGCGCCGCAAGTCCGGCCACAGCCACGAGTAGTGACTTGGAGTCGACTCCACCGTCGCCTTCGGCAGCGGTCAACTCGGAGTGCGTCGGCAACACCGGCTCGGCAGGTGTGGGGGCCGGGGACGGCCATTCGCTCCTCAACTCACCCTAGGCTTGCCCACTCGATGTAGCGCTGCGCGCTTGCCATAGCGAGCCGTAGCAACTTCTCGAGTGATGTCGCTCGACCACCAAGTCCACCGGCTCGAGCTAGAGCTACTTCAATAGCAGTGCCGCAAGGCGGCGACGCGTGACGGCCAGGCCGACGGCTCCCATCGCCACCAATACCGCGACGTGCCACACCAGCGACCACCCCGCCGTGCCGAGGAGAAGCGCCCGCTCGATCGCCACTCCGTGGTACAGCGGCGACAGCTCGACCACCCAGCGCAGGCCGGCGGGGTAGGCCTCGACCGGGAAGAACGTCGCCGACAGCAGGGTGAGCGGAACGAGGGCCATCTGGATGTAGTCGAAGTCCTGGAAGTTACGAATCCACGTGGTCGCCGCCATGCCGACTGACGAGAACACAAAGCCGATCAGTGTGGCCGCGGGGACCGCTAGAACCGACCACCAGGACGTCGTGAGCCCCATCGCGACCGAGATCAGAAGAAAACCGATGACGTACGCGCCACTCCTCAGGAGCGACCAGAGCATCTCACCTAGCGCGATGTCGCGCGGCCCCACGGGAGTCGCCAGCATTGCGTCGAACGTGTGCATGAATCGAAGTTTGAAAAACATGTTGTACGTGGCATCGAAGACGGCGCCGTTCATGGCCGACATCGCGAGCATCGCCGGCGCCATGAACTGCGCGTAGGTCACCAGCCGACCGTCGGCCAACGGGATGCGCCCGATGAGCGCACCCAGCCCCACGCCCAGCGAGAACAGGTAGAAGACCGGCTCAAGGAACCCGGTGAGGAACGCCACCCACTGCCGTCGGTAGGTGAGCACGTTGCGCTCGACGACGACACCGGCCAGCCCCAGCGCCGACATTAGGCCACCCTCCATCGCTCGACCCGAAGCAGCCCGAGGCCCCGCGAGATTTTCTTGCCGTTGGTACACAGCTTGAAGAACATGTTGTAGGTGGCGTCGAAGACCGCGCCGTTCATGGCTGACATCGCGAGCATGGCCGGCGCCATGAACTGCGCGCACGTCACCAGGCGGCCGTCGGCCAGCGGGATGCGACCGATGAGCGCCCCCAGGCCCACCCCGAGTGAGAACAGGTAGAACACCGGCTCGAGGAACCCGGTGAGGAACGCCACCCACTGTCGGCGGTACGTCAGGACGTTGCGCTCGACGACGACGCCGGCCAGCCCCAGCGCGGACATCACACCACCATCCGACGGCGCAGGGTGCGGATCGCCAGCCAGCCACCGACGAGGATCCACAGCAGCAGGTAGGCCACGTGGCCGGCGTCCGCCGCCAGGTGCACGGTGCCCAACGTGGCGTCACGCGCCAGCGTGGCCCCGTGCCACAGCGGGACGACGTAGGCCACCGGGTGCATCCAGGCCGGCAGCTGCTCGACCGGGAAGAAGGTGCCGGAGAACAGGAACATCGGCACGATGCCGAGCCGGAACACGAGGTTGAAGGTCGTGTCGGTCTCGGCGTGCGCGGAGATGGCGAACATCGGCGCCGCGTAGGCCAGGGTCACCAGCACGACGGCGAGCAGAGACACCACACCCCAGGCCGAGGGCACCGCGCCGAGTGCCGCCGCGACCGCGAGGAACACCACGGAGCTGAGCAGCGAGCGCAGCACGATCGCGGTGAGGTTGCCGACGACGATGTCGCTCACGCCGATCGGTGTGGCCAGCATCGCGTGGTACTGACGCTGCCACTTGATGGCCCCCAGCACCGGCCACGACGCGTCGAAGACGCCGGTCTGCATCGCCGTCGCCGCGAGCACTCCGGGCGCGATGAACTGCATGTACGGCACGCCACCCATCGCCGTGGACCCGCCGCGGTCGACCAACGAGCCGAGCCCGTAGCCCATGGCGACGAGGTAGAGCAGGGGCGAGACGAAGCTGCCGAAGATCGTGCCGCGGAAGGTGCGCCGGAGCAGGACGAGGAAGTAGTCGAGCACCCGCACGGCGGGGTGCGGGACCCGAGCCGGCGCACCGGAGGCATCCGGCGGCCGCACCGCGGTGGCCGTCGCGCCCGCCATCAGTCGACCAGCGTCCGGCCGGTGAGCCGCAAGAACACGTCCTCCAGCGTGCTGCGGCGCACCAGCGACGACAGTGGCTGCACGCCCCGCTGGTGCGCGGCGCCCGTGGCGGCCTCGCCGTCGTCGACGTACAGCAGCAGGCGGTCGGGCAGCACCTCGACGCGGTCGGCGATGCCGTCCAGCCGGCGGGCGTGGGGCGTCAGGTCGTCGTCGGCGAACCGCAGCTCGAGCACCTCCCGGGTCGACCACGTCTCGATGAGCGAGCGCGGGCTGCCCTCGGCGACGATCTTGCCGCCGTCCATCACGACCAGCCGGTCGCACAGCTGCTCGGCCTCGTCCATGTAGTGCGTCGTGAGCACGAGGGTGACCCCCTGCCGCTTGAGCCGGAACAGCCGGTCCCACAGCACGTGGCGAGCCTGGGGGTCCAGGCCGGTCGTGGGCTCGTCGAGCAGCAGGATCTCAGGACGGTTGATCAGGGCGCGGGCGATGGTGAGCCGGCGCTTCATGCCACCAGACAGTGGCTCGACGAGCGAGTCGGCGCGCTCGGTGAGGTTGGCGAACTCGAGCAGCTCGTCGGCGCGGCTGCGGCACTCAGCCCGGCTGAGCCCGAAGTACCGGCCGTAGATGAGCAGGTTGTCGCGCACCGTCAGCTCGCCGTCGAGGGAGTCCTGCTGGGGGACGACGCCCAGCCGCGCGCGGATGCGCGGACCGTCCCGACGCGGGTCGAGCCCCAGGATCTGCAGCTCGCCGCCCGACGGCGGCGAGACGCAACCGACCATGCGCATCGTCGAGGACTTGCCGGCGCCGTTCGGCCCCAGGAAGCCGAAGGCCTCGCCGCGGGTCACCGTGACGTCGATGCCGTCGACGGCCACGAAGTCGCCGAACTGCTTGCGCAGCCCGCGGGCCTCGATCAGCGCCTCACCCGGCTGCTGGCCCGTGCCCTGCGCCGTCGCGCTCGCCACCGCATCCGCCCCTGTCACGTCGACGACCCTAGACACCCCCACCGACAACGGGCGAACTGTTATCTCCCCGTTCGGCGGGTCGCCCGTCAGCCGTCAGCGGACGAACCTAGGCTCGAGATGCAACCCGAGCCGCTGCTGGCGCGTCTGTGTTGGTGACGGAGGCGCTCACTCACGGGGGGACCACATGCGAAGCACGTTCCGCGTTCCGACGGCCGCAGCGGCCGTGGCTGCGCTCGCGCTCGGGCTCAGCGCCTGCGGCAGCGGGGGCGACCCGACGGCGTCGTCATCCACGACGACCGTCGCAGACCCGGTGACCACGTCGCCGACGACGAGCACGACCACGAGCCCGACGACGGCCACCTCACCGACGACGAGCCCGACGTCGACCACTCCCGCGTCCCCCACGTCGACCACGACCTCGACCACGACCTCGACACCGGCGACCACCACCACGACGAAGGCGCCGCCGCCCGTCACCGAGAAGACCACGCTGCGCCCTGGCATGAGCGGGCCCTACGTGCTGCGGGCCCAGCAACGACTCAGCGCGCTGGGCTACTGGCTCGGCAGCGCCGACGGTGAGTACGGCTACCTCACGAGCCAGGCGGTGATGGCCCTGCAGAAGGCTGCGGGCCTCGGTCGCGACGGCATCCTGGGCCCGAAGACCAAGGCGGCGCTCGAGCGCGGGGTGCGCCCGGACGCCCGTACCCGCTCGGGCTCGGCCATCGAGGTCGACAAGACCCACCAGCTCGTGCTCGTGGTGCTCGACGGCCGGCTGCGCTACGTGCTCAACACCTCGACCGGCAGCGGTCGGCCGTACACCTCCGACGGGCACACGTACGTCGCGACGACGCCCGAGGGCCGGTTCAGCGTGCAGCGGCAGATCGACGGCCTGCGGGTGAGCCGACTCGGCGAGCTGTGGCGGCCGAAGTACTTCACCGGCGGCTACGCGTTGCACGGTTCGCCGAGCGTGCCCGGCTTCCCCGCCTCGCACGGGTGCGTGCGGCTGTCGAACCCCGCCATCGACTTCCTGTGGTCGTCCGGCGTGGCGCCGATCGGGCGCACCGTCTGGGTGTACTGAGCGCTATCGACCCGGCCCGCGCCGGTCGGGCTTGCGGTCGGCGCGTCCCCACCGCCGCTCGCTGGGGACGTCCATGACGTCGCACAGGGCGAACCACACCTGGCGGGGAGGGACGTGCGCGGCGAGCGCCTCGTCCGCCGTCCGCCCGCCGAGCGCCGCCACCACCTGGTCGCGCGCCACGCTGCGGGCGTAGCCGGCGCCGAACTCGTCCTCCATCAGCTGCCAGAACTCGCTGTGTCGCACGCCCGCCAGCATCGCACGCGCGCCGCTGTCGGACGTCGGTGACACCATCAGGGGGTGGTCGACGTCCTGCAGCGGTTCTCCCCCGCCACGCGCGAGTGGTTCCAGGGCGCGTTCGCCGCGCCCACCGCCGCGCAGGCCGGCGCGTGGGACGCGATCAGCAGCGGCCAGCACGCGTTGGTCGTCGCCCCCACCGGCTCGGGCAAGACGCTGTCGGCGTTCCTGTGGGCGCTCGACCGGCTGGCCAGCCGGCCGCGTCCCGACGAGCCGCTGAAGCGCTGCCGCGTGCTCTACGTCTCACCGCTCAAGGCCCTGGCCGTCGACGTCGAGCGCAACCTGCGCGCACCGCTCACCGGCATCTCGCACGCGGCGGCCCGGCTGGGCTTGCCGCGCCCCGAGGTCGAGGTGAGCGTGCGGTCCGGTGACACGCCGGCCGCCGACCGCCGGGCCTTCGCGCGCACGCCCTCCGACGTCCTCATCACCACGCCCGAGTCGCTGTTCCTGCTGCTCACCTCACGCGCGCGTGAGGCGCTGAGCGGCGTCGAGACGGTGATCATCGACGAGGTGCACGCGGTCGCCGGCACCAAGCGCGGCGCGCACCTCGCGCTCACCCTCGAGCGGCTCGACGCGCTGCTGCCCCAGCCGGCCCAGCGCGTGGGGCTGTCGGCCACCGTCCGGCCGGTCGAGGAGGTCGCGCGCTACCTCGCCGGGGGGCGTCCGGTGAGCGTCGTGCAGCCGGGCTCGCGCAAGGAGCTCGACCTCCAGGTGGTCGTGCCGGTGCCCGACCTCAGCGACATCGGCGAGCCCACCGGTGACCTGTCGGGCCCAGCGGCCGGTGACCCGCGCCGGACGTCGATCTGGCCGCACGTCGAGGAGCGCGTGGTCGACCTCGTCGCCGACCACGGGTCCACCCTCGTCTTCGCCAACTCCCGGCGGCTGGCCGAGCGGCTCACGGCTCGACTCAACGAGGTGTGGGCTGAGCGCCAGCAGACGGCCGAGCAGCAAGCGGGCGCCCAGGTCGCGGACGGCGCCGCAGCGGCTCCTCCCCCGTCCGGCCGGGCACCGGCCGAGCTGATGGCGCAGGCCGGGGCGGCGAGCGGCGCTCCTGCGGTGCTGGCCCGAGCACATCACGGCTCGGTAAGCAAGGAGCAGCGGGCGCTGATCGAGGACGACCTCAAGGCCGGGCGGCTGCCCGCCGTCGTCGCCACCAGCTCGCTCGAGCTCGGCATCGACATGGGCGCGGTCGACCTGGTCGTCCAGGTGGAGTCGCCGCCCAGCGTCGCGTCGGGACTGCAGCGCGTGGGACGCGCCGGCCACCAGGTCGGCGCCGTGTCGCGCGGCGTCGTCTTCCCGAAGTTCCGCGGTGACCTGGTGCAGACCGCCGTGGTGGTCGAGCGCATGCGCGACGGCGCGATCGAGGCGCTGCGGCTTCCGGCCAACCCGCTCGACGTGCTCGCCCAGCAGATCGTGGCCATGTGCGCCATGGACGACTGGACCGTCGATGACCTCGCCGCGTTGCTGGCCCGCACGGCCTCTTTCGCCGCGCTGCCACGCAGCGTGCTCGAGGCCGTGCTCGACATGCTGTCGGGCCGCTACCCGAGTGAGGAGTTCGCCGAGCTGCGCCCGCGCATCGTCTGGGACCGCCACACCGACCTGCTCACCGCGCGCCCTGGAGCCCAGCGCCTGGCGGTCACCAGCGGCGGCACCATCCCCGACCGCGGGCTGTACGGCGTGTTCCTCGCCACGGGCGAAGGCCCCGGCCGCCGGGTCGGCGAGCTCGACGAGGAGATGGTCTACGAGTCGCGCGTCGGCGACGTGTTCACCCTCGGCTCGTCGTCGTGGCGCATCGAGGACATCACGCACGACCGGGTGCTCGTCACCCCCGCCCCGGGTCAGCCGGGCAAGCTGCCGTTCTGGCACGGCGACGCCCTCGGCCGTCCGGCTGAGCTCGGCCGGGCCGTGGGCGCCTTCGTGCGGGAGGTGACGGCGCTCGAGCCCGCCGCCGCCCGCGAGCGCGTGCGCGCGGCCGGGCTCGACGAGTGGGCCGCCGACAACCTGCTCGCCTACCTCGACGAGCAGCGCGAGGCCTGCGGTCACGTGCCCGACGACCGCACCATCATCATCGAACGGTTCCGCGACGAGCTGGGCGACTGGCGCGTCGTCGTGCACTCGCCCTTCGGGGCGCAGGTGCACGCGCCCTGGGCGCTCGCCGTGGCGGCGCGGCTGCGCGAGCGGCACGGCGTCGACGTCCAGGCCATGCACGGCGACGACGGCCTCGTGCTGCGGCTGCCCGACGTCGAGCTCGACGACGGCCCGGCGCCCGACGTCGCGTCCTTGGTGTGCCTCGACCCTGACGACGTCCACGACGTCGTCACCGAGCAGATCGGCGGCTCGGCGCTGTTCGCCTCGCGGTTCCGTGAGTGCGCGGGGCGGGCGCTGCTGCTGCCGCGGCGCCGGCCCGGTCAGCGCCAACCGCTGTGGCAGCAGCGGCAGCGCAGCGCCCAGCTGCTGGAGGTGGCCAGCGGCTACCCCGACTTCCCGATCGTGCTCGAGGCCGTGCGCGAGTGCCTGCAGGACGTCTTCGACGTCCCCGGCCTGGTCGAGCTGATGCGCGACATCACCGCGCGGCGCGTCCAGGTGGTCGAGCTCGAGACGCGCCAGCCGTCGCCGTTCGCGCGCAGCCTGATGTTCGGCTACGTCGCCCAGTTCCTCTACGAGGGTGACTCCCCGTTGGCCGAGCGGCGAGCGGCCGCGCTGTCGCTCGACCCGACGCTGCTGTCGGAGCTGCTCGGCCGCGGCGAGGGGGCCGCCCTGCGCGACCTGCTCGACCCCGCAGCCATCGAGCGCACCGAAGCCGAGCTGCAGCACCTCGTGCCCGAGCGCGCCGCGCGCGACGCCGAGGACGTCGTCGACCTGCTGCGCGTGCTCGGCCCGCTCAGCGCGGCCGAGGTCGCCGCCCGCTCGCGCGACGCCGACGAGGCCACGGCGGCGCAGTGGCTCACCGGGCTCGAGCAGAGCCGGCGGGTGATCGCGGTGCGGATCGCCGGCGAGGCGCGCTGGGCCGTCGTCGAGGACGCCGCCCGCCTGCGCGACGCGCTCGGGGTGCCGTTGCCGGTCGGCATCGCCGAGACGTTCCTCGCCCCGGTCAGCGACCCGCTGGGCGAGCTGCTCTCGCGCTACGCGCGCACCCACGGGCCCTTCACCGTCGCCGAGGCGGCCACGCGGTTCGGGCTCGGGTCCGCGGTCGCCGCCGGGGTCCTCACCCGGCTGGTGGCGGCCGGCAGGCTGGTCGAGGGCGAGCTGCGGCCGTCGGGCCAGGGCCTTGAGCTGTGTGACGCGCAGGTGCTGCGCTCGCTGCGCCGCCGGTCCCTCGCCGCCCTGCGTCAGCAGGTCGAACCGGTGCCGGCGAGTGACCTCGCGCGGTTCCTGCCCCGCTGGCAGGGGCTCACCGGTCGTGGTCGGCAGGCCCGCGGCGCCGGCGGCCTGCTGCGCGCGGTCGAGCAGCTCGCGGGAGCCGTCGTTCCCGCCAGCGCGCTCGAGACGCTGGTGCTGCCGGGGCGCGTCGACGACTGGTCGCCGGCCCTGCTCGACGAGCTCACGTCGTCGGGCGAGGTGCTGTGGAGCGGCCACGGCGCACTGCCGGGCGACGACGGCTGGGTGTCGCTGCACCTGGCCGACACCGCGCACCTCACCCTGCCCGAGCCGGCCGAGCTCGAGCTCTCGCCGATGCACGAGCAGGTGCTGCAGGCGCTCGCCGGGGGCGGGGCGTTCTTCTTCCGTCCCCTGTCGCAGGTGGTGGGGTCCACCGACGACGAGGCGCTGCTGGCCGCGCTCTGGGACCTCGTGTGGGCCGGCCGGGTCACCGGCGACACGCTGGCGCCACTGCGGGCGCGGCTGGCCGGTGGCCGCACCGCCCACCGCACCACGCGCAGCGCACCACGCCGCAGCAGGTACGCCGGCCGGCCTGGGGCGCTCGGGCGTGCCGCCCTCCCCGCGCGCACCGGCCCGCCAACCGGCGCGGGCCGGTGGTCGCTGCTGCCCGAGCCTGAGGTCGACGCCACCGTCCGCGCCGCGGCACTGGCCGAGACGCTGCTCGACCGCCACGGCGTCCTCACGCGAGGCGCCGTGATGGCCGAAGGCGCCGCGGGCGGTTTCGCCGCCGTCTACCGCGTGCTGTCGGCGTTCGAGGACGCCGGGCGCGTGCGCCGGGGCTACTACGTCGAAGGCCTGGGTGCGGCCCAGTTCGCCACGTCCGGTGCCGTCGACCGGCTGCGCGCCACCGACGACAGCCCGGCCCGCACCCTGGTGGTCGCCGCTGCCGACCCGGCCAACCCGTTCGGGGCCGCGCTGCCGTGGCCCGAGCGGGCGAGCGTCGCCGGTAGCGAGCCGACCACGGGTCACAAGCCCGGACGCAAGGCCGGCGCGCTGGTCGTGCTGCACGACGGCGAGCTGGCGCTCTACGTCGAGCGCGGCGGCCGCACGTTGTTGTCGTTCAGTGACGATCCCACCGTGCTGGCTGCGGCCGCCGACGCGCTGGCCCTCGCCGTCCGCGACGGCGCTCTGGGCCGGCTCACCGTCGAGCGGGCCGACGGCGCGGGCCTGCTGGGCTCGGACCACCCTGTGGTCAGCGCCCTGGAGTCGGCCGGCTTCCACGCCACGCCGCGCGGCCTGCGGCTGCGCCGATGAGGCAGCGAGCACGAGGTGCCTGAGGGCGACGTCGTCTACCGCACGGCCCAGCGGCTGCACGCGGCGCTGGCCGGACGCGAGGTGGTGGCGAGCGACCTGCGGTGGCCGTCGCTGGCCACGGTCGACCTGAGCGGGCGCACGGTGCTCGAGGTGGTGCCGCGCGGCAAGCACCTGCTCATGCGGCTGGACGGCGACCCGCCCGTCACGCTCCACAGCCACCTGCGCATGGAGGGCTCGTGGCACGTTCACGCCACCGGCCAGCCGTGGGGCTCAGCCCGACGCCGCGACGGGATCCGGGCCATCGTCTCCACTGCCGACTGGACGGCGGTGGGGCACCTGCTCGGCATGCTCGACCTGGTCGCCACCGCCGAGGAGCACACGCTCGTCGGTCACCTGGGCCCCGACCTGCTGGGCGCCGACTGGGACCTCGAGCGGGCGCTGGCCAACCTCGCCCAGCAGCCTGACCGACCGATCGGCGAGGCCCTGCTCGACCAGCGCAACCTGGCGGGCATCGGCACGATGTTCATGGCCGAGGGCCTGTTCGCCCGACGGGTCAACCCCTGGACGCCCACCGCGCGGGTGCCTGACCTCGCGGGCGTGATCACCCGCACGCAGCAGCTGATGCGCCGCAACCTCGGCGGCGCGATCCAGACCACCACGGGCGACACGCGGCACGGTCAGCGGACGTACGTCCACGGCCGTCACCGCCAGCCCTGCCGCCGCTGCGGTGAGCCGGTGCGCGTCGACCCCATCGGCGTCGCCCCGCAGGACCGCGTCGCGTTCTACTGCCCGCGCTGCCAGCCTCCTGCGGAGCCGGCGGCGAGCTGACGCTCGTCGCGCTCAGGCAGCCGACACCAGGCTGTTCGCCCGAGCCGAAGCCACGGGCAGCGCCGCCACAGGGGTCTGGACGCGCTCAGCGTCCGCCACCCGCTCGCTGACCTGGCTGAGCACTCGAGACAGTGGCACGTCGAGCGCGCCGCAGATCGAGGCCAGCAGCTCGCTCGACGCCTCCTTCTGCCCGCGCTCGACCTCGCTGAGGTAGCCCAGCGACACGCGCGCCTTGGCCGAGACCTCGCGCAGGGTGCGGCTCTGCTGCCGGCGCTGCTCGCGCAGCACGTCGCCGATCTCCTGCCGGAGCAGCACCATGTCGCCTCCCTGGGTGGTTCGCGTGGCGGCCTCAGCACGTGATGGTGAGGAGAACCGCACACACCACCGTACCCCGTGATGCCAGCGAACGGCGGGCAACCCCGCCGGAGCGCACCGTTCGGACCAGTCGTCAGCCGGCCAGGACGTCGGCCAGCGCGCGCAGCGCCGCCCCCACCGTGTGAGCGCGCACCTGCGCCCTGCCCTCGACGTCCGGCGCCGCGAGCGACACGTTGCACGACCACACCCGCTCGGGCGTGGCGACACCGACGTAGACCGTGCCCGGAGGGTGGCCGTCTTGCGAGTCGGGGCCGGCCACCCCGGTGCTCGCGAGGCCGACGTCGGCACCGAGGCGGCGGCGCACGCCGTCGGCCATCTGCGCCGCGACGTCCGGATCGACCGGGCCGACCCGCGCCAGCAGCTCGGCGTCGACCCCGAGCAGGGCGTGCTTCAGCTCGGTCGCGTAGGCCACGATCCCGCCGACGAAGACCCTCGAGGCACCAGGCACGCTCGTGACCGCGCCCGAGAGCAGGCCACCGGTGAGCGACTCGGCGGTCGCCAGGCGCAGCTGCCGCTCGTGCAGCAGCCGCACCACCGCTTGCGCGAGCGCGTCGAGGGCGGGGTCCGGAGCCGGCTCGGGCACGGTGTCAGGCCCCGGCGCGCCGTCGAGCGCGCTTGGCGAGCGCCCGGGGGCTCGTGCGGCGCAGGCGCACCGCGCGCACCACGTAGTCGACCCCGGTGACGACCGTGACCACCACGGCGACGCCCATCACCACCGCGGGCACCTCGCGGGGCACCCAGGCCTCGGGCAGCAGGTACAGCGCGATGGCCACACCCTGCAACAGCGTCTTGACCTTGCCGCCACGGCTGGCGGGCATCACTCCGTGTCGGATCACGACCAGGCGCAGCGCGGTGACGCCGATCTCGCGGGCCATGACGACCACCGTGACCCACCACCACAGCTCGTCGAGCAGGGAGAGTCCGACCAGCGCGGTACCGATGAGCGCCTTGTCGGCGATGGGGTCGGCGATCTTGCCGACGTCGGTGACCAGGCCGCGCCGGCGCGCGAGCTCACCGTCGAAGCGGTCGGTGACCGAGGCCACCGCGAAGGCGACGAACGCCGCCAGCCGCCACCGCGGCTGGTCGCCGCCGTGCAGCAGCAACCACCCGAACACCGGCACCAGGCCGAGCCGCAGTGCGGTCAGCGCGTTGGCGACGTTCCACGTCGAGGGCGCGGCGCCACCCGCCGCCGGGGCGGCCACCGGGTGAGCCCGCCGCGAGCTCGGCGTGGACGACGTCACCACCTCACCCTAGTCACCGAGCGCGAGCGATGAGGTCGACCCCGACGTGGTCGACGACCACTGCTGGCACCAGGTCACCGACCGCCAGGTCACCGGCCGACAGCCGGACGACACCATCGACGTCAGGGCCCTGGTGGGCTGCGCGGCCCTCGGCCTCGCCGTCCACGATCTCCTCGACCAGCACCTCGACGTGCTCACCCACCCGCTCGCGCGCCCGCTCGTCGGTGAGCTGCTCGACCAGGTCGGTGACCCGGCGCACCCGCTCGGCGACGACGTCGGGGTCGACCTTGGCGTCGTACGTCTCGGCCTCGGTGCCGTCCTCGTCGGAGTAGCCGAACACGCCCACGACGTCCAGCCGGGCCGCCACCAGGAAGCGCTCGAGCTCGGCGACGTCCTCGTCGGTCTCACCGGGAAAGCCGACGATGACATTTGATCGCACGCCCGCCTGCGGAGCCTGCTCGCGCACCTGATCCAGCAACGCCAGGAAGGGGTCGGTGCCTCCGAACCGCCGCATGCGACGCAGCAGGCCCGGCGACGCGTGCTGGAACGACAGGTCGAAGTACGGCACCACGCCCGGCGTCTGGGTCATGGCCTCGAGCAGCGTGGGGCGCATCTCGGCCGGCTGCAGGTACGACACGCGCACCCGGTCGACGCCCTCGATCGCGCTCAGCTCGGGCAGCAGCTGCTCCAGCAGGCGCAGGTCGCCGAGGTCCTTGCCGTACGACGTGGAGTTCTCGCTCACGAGGAACAGCTCGCGCACGCCCTGCTCGGCCAGCCAGCGCGCCTCGGCCAGCACGTCGGTCGGGCGGCGCGACAGGAACGACCCGCGAAAAGCCGGGATCGCGCAGAACGCGCAGCGCCGGTCGCAGCCCGACGCGATCTTCAGCGGCGCCCACGGACGGCCGTCGAGCCGGCGACGCACCACGCGCGGCCCGGACGCCGGAGCGACCCCGGCGGGCAGGTCGGCCACCGCGTGCCCCGGCACGGCCACTGCGGCCGCGGTGTCCTGCCGCGCGGCCGGGCTCAACGGCAGCAGCGTGCGCCGGTCGCGCGGCACGTGCGACCCCGGCCGGCCGCCGTGCAGGATCGAGTCCAGGTGCGACGACAGGTCGGCGTAGGAGTCGAAGCCCAGCACCGCGTCGGCCTCGGGCAGCGAGTCGGCCAGCTGCTGGCCGTAGCGCTCGGCCAGGCAGCCCACCGCCACCACGGCGCGCGTGCGGGCGCTGGCGTCGTCCTTGAGGTCGCTGGCCTCGAGCAGCGCGTCGACGGAGTCCTTCTTGGCCGACTCCACGAACCCGCACGTGTTCACGACGGCGACGTCGGCGGACTCGGCGTCGTCGACGAGGGTCCAGCCCTCGGCCTCGAGGCGGCCGGCGAGCTCCTCGGAGTCGACCTCGTTGCGGGTGCAGCCGAGCGTCACCAGAGCGACCGTGCGAGAAGCCATGCGCTCCAGTCTAGGCGGGGTCACCGGGCCCGAAGTTCAGCCGCACGACCTGCCCCTTGTCACCGGCCGCCCCGATGGCCTTGCCGTTGACCGTGAGCTCGACGTTTCCCGCGCTGCCCAAGGTCAGCCGCAGGCCCTTGCCGTCGGTGAAGCGTCGCGCGTCACCCTTCGACAGCAGGCCGGAGAACACCGTGCGACCGGCGGCGTCGCGCACCGACACCCACGAGTCGCCGGTGAGCCGCAGCGCGATGGCCACGCCGCGTGGTTGCTGGGTCACCGAAGGGCTCGGCTGCGCCGTCGTGGACGCGGTGGCGGCAGGTGCGGTCGCACCCGGCGTCCCCCCGGGTGTCGGACCTGCCGACGGCGTGGCACCGGACGTCGGGCTCGCCGTCGCCACCGGCCCCGCGACCTCGCTCGTCGGCCGGCTCGGCCCCCGCAGGTCGCTCACCAGCTGCACCACGAGCAGGACGACGACGACCGTGAGCACCGCCCCCACGACGAGCGACCAGTTCGGCCCCGACCGCTCGAGCGGCACTCCACCGGCCCGCTCGCGCGCGCGCAGCGGTGCGACGGGCACTGGACCGGCGGCGAAAACCGGCGGCTCCTCGGACGTCGGCACGCGCCGCACGCCACCGTGCTGCGCCGCGTACGTCGCGAGCAAGGGAGCGGGGTCGAGGCCGACCTGACGGGCGTAGGCCCGCACGTGGCCGCGCGCGTAGACGTCGCCCCCGCACAGCGAGAAGTCGTCGCGCTCGATCGCGCGCACGACGGTCTCGCGCAGGTTGATGGCTGCGGCGACGTCGGCCACCGACTGCCCGCTGGCCTCGCGGGCGGAAGCCAACGAGCGCCCGAGCGGCTCGCGCTCGGCCGCCGGCCCCTGCTCGCTCATCGCCCCACCGTCTCTTCCCTCGAGTCAGGCCATTCTACGGGCGAAACGGACTGCCGACGCATAGGCCGAAAGCCCTACTTTTCCGCAGTGCCCGCAGTGCCCGCGGCACCACGGCGTCAGGCGCGGTCGGTGAGCTGCCAGGCGTCCTCGCCGGCACCGTCGGCAGCGCCGTCGACGTCGGCCAGGTCGTCGTAGGGTGCGGCCCCCACGGGCTCCTCGCCGCGCAGAACGGCCAGGGTCGCGGGAAGGTCGTCCGCCTTGACCAGTACGTCGCGGGCCTTGCTGCCCTCGCTCGGGCCGACGATCCCCCGCGACTCCATGAGGTCCATGAGGCGCCCGGCCTTGGCGAAGCCGACGCGCAACTTGCGCTGCAGCATCGAGGTCGACCCGAACTGCGTCGTGACCACCAGCTCGGTGGCCTGCAGCAGCAGGTCGAGGTCGTCGCCGATGTCCTCGTCGACCTGCTTCTTGGCCTGAGCGACCACGACGTCGTCGCGGTACGACGGCTTGAGCTGGGTCTTGACGTGCTCGACGACCTTGGCGATCTCGGACTCGGTGACCCAGGCGCCCTGCACGCGCATCGGCTTGCTCGAACCCATGGGCAGGAACAGCGCGTCACCTTGACCGATGAGCTTCTCGGCTCCCGGCTGGTCGAGCACGACCCGGCTGTCCGCGAGGCTGCTCGTGGCGAACGCCATGCGGCTGGGCACGTTGGCCTTGATCAGCCCGGTGACGACGTCCACGCTCGGTCGCTGGGTCGCCAGCACCAGGTGGATGCCCGCCGCGCGGGCCAGCTGGGTGATGCGGACGATCGAGTCCTCGACGTCGCGGGGGGCCACCATCATCAGGTCGGCCAGCTCGTCGACGATCACCAGCAGGTACGGATAGGGGTGGACGACGCGCTCGCTGCCCGGCGGTGGCGTGACCTTGCCGGCCTTGACGGCCTTGTTGAAGTCGTCGATGTGCTTGAAGCCGAACGCCGCCAGGTCGTCGTAGCGGGTGTCCATCTCGCGCACGACCCACTGCAGCGCCTCGGCCGCCTTCTTGGGGCTCGTGATGATCGGCGTGATCAGGTGCGGGATGCCCTCGTACCCGGTGAGCTCGACGCGCTTGGGGTCGACGAGCACCATGCGCACCTCGTCCGGCGTCGAGCGCATGAGGATCGAGGTGATCATCGAGTTCACGAAGCTCGACTTGCCGGCGCCCGTGGCGCCCGCGACGAGCAGGTGCGGCATCTTCGCGAGGTTGGCGATGACGTAACCGCCCTCGACGTCCTTGCCGACACCCATGACCATCGGGTGGTGGTTGTCGCGCGCCGTCGAGCTGCGCAGGACGTCGCCGAGGCTGACCTTCTCACGGTCGGTGTTGGGGATCTCGATGCCGATGGCGCTCTTGCCGGGGATCGGCGACAGGATGCGGACGTCGGCACTGGCCACCGCGTACGCGATGTTCTTGCTCAGCGCCGTGACGCGCTCGACCTTGGTGCCCTTGCCCAGCTCGACCTCGTACCGCGTCACGGTCGGGCCCCGCATGAAGCCGGTGACCTGGGCGTCGATGTCGAACTGGTCCAGGACCCCCGACAACGCCTCGACCACGCGGTCGTTGGCCGCGGAGCGCGCCTTGTGGGGGCTGCCCGGAGCCAGGATCTCGTTGGACGGCAACGTGTACGTGACGTCGCCTGCGAGCGCCAGCTGCTCGGTGCGCTGCGGGATGGGGGTCGTGGGGGGCGGCGCGGTGGCGGCCGGAGGCGTCGTCTCGACGCCGTTCTCGACCGGCGGCACCGTGGCGGCGTCGTCCCCGACGGGACGCTTCTGGCCAGGACGCAGCCGGCGGCCCGCGGCGTCCGTGGCCACCGGCGTCTCGAACGCCTCGTCACCGGCGCGCTCACCGTCCGCCAGCGCGGCGACCTTGCGGCGGGCGGTGCGGCCGCGTCGCAGCGGCACCGGGGCCTCGTCGTCCGTCGTCCCCTCCCCCGCGGTGTCCTGCGGCTCGCGGTCGTGGCCGGTGAGCCGGTCGAGGAGCTCGCGCAGCCGGCGCGGGATCGCGTGCACCGGCGTCGCGGTGATGACCAGCACCCCGAAGAAACCGAGCAGCGCGAGCAGCAGGCCTGCGCCCCAGCGCGTCACGGCCTGCTCGAGCGGGCTGGAGGCCAGGAAGCCGATCATGCCGCCGGCGTCGCGCAGCGCGCGCCAGCCGTCGCTGACGTCGGGCAGGCCGCGACTGATGTGCACCAGGCCGCAGGCGGCGACGGCCAGCGTGGTCAGGCCGATGGAGACGCGGCTGTTGGCCGACGTCGCGTCGGGGTGGCGGAGCATGCGCACGCCCAGGGCGACCAGCACGATCGGCAGCGCCAGCGCGACCCGGCCGAAGGTGCCTGCGGCGACGGCGTGGACGACGTCGCCGACGAAGCCGTCGAGGCCCCACCACTCGCGCGCGGCCACCACGATGGCCAGGGCGATGAGCGTGAACCCGAAGCCGTCGCGGCGGTGGGCGGGGTCGAGGTCACGCGCGCTGTGTCCGATGCGGCGCGCCGTCCCGCCGGCGAGGTGGGCCGTCCCCATCCACAGCCCGCGCAGGGCGCGCAGCGGCAGCGGGAGGCCCCCGCGCGAGCCGCTCGCGGCGCGTCCGGCCGGACGGGTGCTGCCGCGCGGGCGGGTCGCGCTCGAACGGCTCGTGCTGCTCGTGCGGGTGCTGCCCGACCGGCGTACGGGGGAAGACGTACGGGTCGCCATGCTGGCCACCGTACCCCCCTGGCCCCAGATTTCACCTGCGCCACACCCGCCCCACCCCCGGACCTCTCCCCGGTGGCGCGGTGGCACCCCGTCGCCAACCTATGGCAGCTGGGTGCCCCAGCGGCGACGTCGCCGAAGGCGACTGGGGCGCCCCGCCGCCAACCTAGGGCGGCGGGGTGCCACCGCGCGACAAGAGCGGAGCTCAGGCGGAGGCGGGGACGGGCTCGGGCTCGTGGGCGCACACCCGGTTGCGCCCCTCCCGCTTGGCCCGGTAGAGCGCGGCGTCGGCGGCGGCCACGAGCGCCGAAGGCAGCCCGGTGCCCGGACCCAGCGCGGCCACGCCGAAGGACGCCGTCACCGCCACTTCCCCCGCCGCGGCGAACACCGACGCGACGCGCTCGCGCAGCCGGTCAGCGAGCAGCAGCGCACCGTGCAGGTCGCTCTCGCGCACGATGATCGCGAGCTCCTCGCCGCCGTAGCGGTAGGCGGTGTCTGAGGCGCGCAGCGCCCCGCTGATGACGTCGGCCACCGTCTGGAGCACCTCGTCACCTCGCGTGTGGCCGAGGGCGTCGTTGATCTGCTTGAAGTGGTCGAGGTCGAGCATGACGAAGGCGAGCGGTCGCGCGTACCGCGAGCTGCGCTCGCACTCCAGCGCGAGGTCGGCGTCCAGCCGTCGGCGGTTCGGCAGCTGGGTGAGGGCGTCGTGCTCGCTCGCGTGCGCGGCGTCCTCGTGCAGTCGGGCTGCCTCGACGGCGGTGGCCGAGTGCACGGCGAGGGTCTCGAGCACCTCCACCATGGCGTCGGTGAGCGGTTCGGCCGAGTCCAGGTGCAGGTCGAGCACCCCGACGACGCGCGAGCCGACCACGAGCGGCACGGCCAGGCGCTGGCCGCCGTCGACCTCCTCGCGAACGAGGCGGCTGTACTTCGCCGCCCGCCCCACCGCTCCGCTGCCGAGCTCGACCGGCGGCCGGCCGCTCGGGCGATCGTCGCGACCGCGCGAGCCGCACGACTCGACGAGCTCGCCACCCTCGGGGCTGGTGAGCCAGATCGCCACCCGGCCGGCGCCCACGATGCGCCCCACACCGGCCGCGACGGCGTCGACGACGTAGTCGACGTTGAGGCTGCCGCCGATCTCGCGCACCATCGCGAGGATGCTGCGCAGCCGCTCGGCCTGCTCGACGATGTGCTGCTCGCGGGCCGCGGCGCGTTCGCGGGCGTCGGCGAGCCGGGTGGTCATCCGGTTGAGCCCGTCGACGACGTTCACGAGCTCGCGAGCGCCGTCTGCCTGCACCTGGCGTTCGTAGCTGCCCTGAGCCACCGCCTCGAGTCCCGCCAGGACGGCGTTGACCGGCACGAGGACGTCGCGGCGCAGGCGACGGCGGCGGCGGACGGCGGCCCCGAAGATGGCGAGGGCCGTGAGCACCGCGGCGGCGGCGACGAGCACGAGGGCGCGGCGCTGGGCCTCCCGGCTCGCGGTGAGCCGCTCGGTGGTGACGTCGACCGCCGTGGCCCGGGCCTCGCCGTACTGGTCGAAGAGCACCTTGTCGCGCAGCAGGAACGACGTGCGCTCGTCGCTACCGACACCTCCGGGCGCGAGGCCTCCGGCCGCCACCTGGGCCCACTCGCTGACCCACCGCTGCTGGGCGAGGCGCAGGTCGACGATGGCCTGGGTCATGGCGCCGTCGCCGCCGGTGGTCTGCAGCAGCTGGTCGGCGCGCTCCATGTCACCGCGGGCCCGCGCGTACGACAGCATGAACGACAGGTCGTCGGTGCTGACGAAGCCGCGCAGGCTGGTCTCCTGGTCGAGCATCGCCGTGTGCTCGGCCTGGATGGCCGACAGCGCCCGCTCGAGGTGGGCGACCTGCGGCTGCGACACCAGGCTCAGCCAGGCCAGGAGCGTGGCGACCACGAGCACCAGCGCGACCGAGCCCACGATCACGACCCGGAAGCTGCGGTCGACGACGACGGCCAGGCTGGTCTCGCGGGCGCGTCGGCCGCCGGGGCCCAGGCGGCGCAGGCGGCGCAGCACGACGAGCCCACGTCGCACGACGCGACGACCCGCCATGGTTCCTCCTCGAACACCGACGCACCGCGCTGGTGGCGTCAGTGTCGGCAGGAGGATGCCGTCACTTGACCAGCCCTTGACCTCACCACGCGGTGTGCGCCGGGCGGCGCCACCCGTGCGGGCTAACGCCGTCAGGCGGAGACGACCACCGGGATGATCATCGGACGCCGGCGCAGCTTGCCACCCACCCAGCGCCCCACGACGCGACGCACGACCTGCTGCAGCTGGTAGGTGTCGGCCGACCCCTGGCCGGCCGACTCGGCGAGGGCCGCCTCGATCTGCGGCAGGATGCCCTCGAAGACCGCGTCGCCCTCGGCGAAGCCCCGGGCGTGGATCTCCGGCCCCGCGACGACCTTTCCGGTCTCGGAGTCGACGACCACGATGATCGAGATGAACCCCTCCTCGCCGAGGATGCGGCGGTCCTTCAGGTCGGCGTCCGTGATCTCCCCGACACTCGACCCGTCGACGTAGACGTACCCGCACGGCACGGCGCCGACGACCTCGGCCAGGCCGTCCTTGAGGTCGACGACGACGCCGTCCTCGGCGTGCACCACCCGCTCGCGGGGGATGCCGGTGAGCATCGCGATGTCGCGGTTGGCCACCAGGTGCCGCGTCTCGCCGTGCACCGGCATGACGTTGCGAGGCCGGATCACGTTGTAGCAGTACAGCAGCTCGCCGGCGCTCGCGTGCCCGGACACGTGCACCCGCGCGTTGCCCTGGTGCACGACGTGGGCGCCGAGCCGGGTCAGCCCGTTGATCACGCGGAACACGGCGTTCTCGTTGCCGGGGATCAGCGACGACGCCAGCACCACCGTGTCGCCCTCGTTGATCCGCACCTGGTGGTCGTTGTTCGCCATGCGCGACAGGGCCGCCATGGGCTCGCCCTGCGAGCCGGTGCACATGAGCACCACCTGGTCGTCGGGCAGGTCGCCGACGGCCTTCAGGTCGACCAGGACGCCGTCGGGCACGTCGAGATAGCCGAGGTCACGGGCGACGCCCATGTTGCGCACCATCGATCGGCCGACCAGCGCCACCCGACGGCCGTGGTCGTGCGCCGCGTTCAGCACCTGCTGCACGCGGTGCACGTGCGAGGCGAAAGACGCCACGATGAGCCGCCGGTCAGCACCGGCGAAGACGCGATCGAGCACGGGCGAGATCTCGCGCTCGGAGACCGTGAAGCCGGGCACCTCGGCGTTGGTGGAGTCGATCATCAGCAGGTCGACGCCCTGCTCACCCAGCCGGGCGAAGGCGCGCAGGTCGGTGATCCGGCCGTCGAGCGGCAGCTGGTCCATCTTGAAGTCACCGGTGTGCAGCACCGTGCCCGCACCCGTGGTGACCGCCACGGCCAGGGCGTCGGGGATCGAGTGGTTGACCGCCACGAACTCGCAGCGGAACGGCCCGAGCTGCTCGACCTGCCCCTCACGCACGCCCAAGGTGTAGGGCGTGATGCGGTGCTCCTTGAGCTTGGCCTCGATGAACGCCAGCGTGAGCTGCGAGCCCACCAGCGGGATGTCAGGACGCAACCGCAGCAGGTAGGGCACCGCGCCGATGTGGTCCTCGTGCCCGTGGGTCAGCACCACGGCGACGACGTCGTCGAGCCGGTCGGCGATGTGGCTGAAGTCGGGCAGGATGAGATCGACACCGGGCTGGTGGTCTTCGGGGAAGAGCACCCCGCAGTCGATGACGAGCAGCTTGCCGTCGTACTCCAGCACGGCCATGTTGCGGCCGACCTCGCCGAGGCCGCCCAGCGCCACGACGCGCAGGGCGCCAGGTGCGAGTGACGGGGGCAGGCCGAGCTCGGGGTGCGGGTGGGTCACGCGCGGGCCTCCAGGAGGGCGCAGTCGGACAGATCGGTCTTGAGCAGCGACACCTGCTCGGCCGTCGCCTCGACGAGCGGGAGCCGGACGGCGCGGGTGGCCAGGACGCCCTGCAGCTGCAGTGCGGCCTTGGCCATGATCGCGCCCTGGGTGATGGTCATGATGCCCCGGACGGCGGGCAGCACCTCACGGTAGACGCGCTGAGCGGTCGTGAGGTCACCCTCGAGCACGGCCTCGACCATGGCGCGGTACTGCAGGCCGGCCACGTGCGACACGACGCTCACGAGGCCGGACGCGCCGTGCGCGAGCCACGAGAGGTTCGCCGCGTCGTCGCCGGAGTAGTAGGCGAGGTCGCTGCGCGACATGACCCAGGTGCCCTCGAACACGTCACCCACGGCGTCCTTCACCGCGACGATGCGCTCGTGCTCGGCCGCACGCACCAACGTGTCAGCGGCGATCTTCGTCGCCGTGCGGCCGGGGATGTCGTAGAGCATCACCGGCAGGTCGGTCGCGTCCGCGACGGCCCTGAAGTGCGCGAGCACGCCCGCCTGCGGCGGCTTGTTGTAGTACGGCGTGACGACGAGCAGGCCGTGGGCGCCCGCCGCCGCGGCGGCCCGTGCCGACTCGATGGTGTGACGGGTGTCGTTCGTGCCGACGCCGGCCACGACGGTGGCGCGACCGCCGACCGCGTCGAGCACGACGCGCAGCAGCTCGACCTTCTCCTCGTCGGTGGTCGTCGGCGACTCCCCCGTGGTGCCGCTGACGACCAGTCCGTCGCTGCCGTGGTCGACCAGGTGCTCGGCCAGGCGTGCGGCCGCGCCGAGGTCGAGCCGGTGGTCGTCGGTGAACGGCGTGACCATCGCGGTCAGGACGCGCCCGAACGGGGCCGGCGAGAGGTCCGCCGAGGGTGTGCTGGGCATGGCCACCAACCTACCGCCCCGCGCGGGTGCAGCCGGAGCGACGTGCGCACCGGCCCCGGACACACAGAACGCGTCGTTGCCCGCTCGGGGGTCCGGGCAACGACGCGTTCCACCGGCTTATCGCCGCCGCCCCCGGAGGCGTTACAGGGTCGCGGAACTTTTTTCCCAGCCCCGAGTGCCGCGATCCGGCGGGTGCCCACGGCGCGGTTAGGCTCGGGCCGTGGAGACCCAGCACGACACCCAGTACGAGGACCTGCTCCGGCACGTCATGACCACCGGCACGCCGAAGAGCGACCGCACCGGCACCGGCACGCGCAGCGTCTTCGGACACCAGCTGCGCTACTCCCTGGCGGCCGGGTTCCCGCTCGTGACGACCAAGCGGGTGCACGTGCGGTCGGTGGTGGCCGAGCTGCTGTGGTTCCTGCGTGGCGAGAGCAACGTGCGCTGGCTGCACGAGCGCGGCGTGACGATCTGGGACGAGTGGGCGGACGCCGAGGGTGAGCTCGGGCCGGTGTACGGCGTCCAGTGGCGAGCGTGGCCGACGCCCGACGGCCGCCACGTCGACCAGATCAGCGAGGTGCTCGACACGCTGCGCAGCGATCCGGACTCGCGCCGGATGGTCGTCTCGGCCTGGAACGTGGGCGAGATCGCGCAGATGGCGCTCGCGCCCTGCCACGCGCTCTTCCAGTTCTACGTGGCGGACGGCCGGCTGTCGTGCCAGCTCTACCAGCGCAGCGCCGACCTGTTCCTCGGCGTGCCCTTCAACATCGCCAGCTACGCGCTGCTCACGCACATGGTCGCGCAGCAGGTCGGGCTCGAGGTCGGCGACTTCATCTGGACCGGCGGCGACTGTCACGTCTACGACAACCACGTCGCGCAGGTCACCGAGCAGCTGTCGCGCGAGCCTTTCGCCTTCCCGACGCTGAGCCTGCGTCAGGCACCGTCGCTGTTCGAGTACGACCTCGACGACGTCGAGATCGTCGGCTACCAGCACCACCCGGCCATCAAGGCGCCGGTGGCCGTGTGAGCGTCGCGCTGGTCTGGGCGCAGGCCCGAGCAGGTGTGATCGGCCGCGACGGGGTGCTGCCCTGGCACCTGCCCGAGGACATGGCGCACTTTCGGGCGCTGACCCGCGGTGCCACCGTGGTCATGGGCCGAACCACGTGGGAGTCCCTGCCCGATCGCTTCCGGCCGCTGCCCGGGCGGCGCAACGTCGTGCTGTCGCGCCGTCCGGGCTTTCGGGCCGAGGGCGCCGACGTGCGCGCCGACCTCGCTACGGCGCTGGCCGACGCGCCGGACGCCACCGTGTGGGTGATCGGGGGGGCCCAGGTCTACGCCGCCGCGCTCGCCGACGCCGACCGTCTGGTGGTCACCGAGATCGACGAGACGGTGGACGGCGACGCCTACGCGCCGTCGATCGACGAGGAGTGGCTGCTGGCGAGCCGGGACCCGGCGCAGGGGTGGCACACCTCCGCCTCCGGCCTGCGGTACCGCTTCTGCGACTACCGCCGCCGCACGTAGCCCCTCCTACCCGCTCCTAGCCGCTCCTACCCGCAGGTCGGGCGCGGCGCACGGGATCGACGGCTCCCGCCCAGCGGTGCATCGCCGCAGCTCCCAGCAGGCCGACCAGTCCCATCACCCAGACCCCGGTGGCCAGGGAGGCGACCGCCGTCGCGAACGAGACGACCAGCGGACCCCCGGCGTTACCGGCGTCGGCGCAGAGCCGCCACGCGCCGAGGAACTGCGAGCGCCCGACGGCCGGGGACGCGTCAGCGCCCAACGTCATGACGATGCCGCTGCCGGCGCCGTTGGCCAGTCCGAGGAGCAGCGCCACGCCGAGGATCCCCCCGGCGCCGGTGGTGAACGGCAGCACCAGGTGACCCAGCCCCAGCAGCGCGGTGCTCGGGACGGCCACCCAGCGCCGTCCGAGGCGGTCCATGACGTGCCCCGCGGGGTAGAAGAGCAGCATGTCGACCGCTCCTGAGGCCCCGAAGATCAGGCTGGTGGCCGTCGCGTCGAGCCCGCGGTGCTCGGCCCACAGTGGCAGCACGACCTGTCGGCTGGCGCGCACGGCTGCGAGCACCACCACCCCGAGCCCCAGCGTGCGCAGCACCGGCAGGTGTGCCCGCACGACCGTCCACGTGCTCGCCGACGGTTGCTCGGCGACGGCCGGCCGCGGTACCTCGCGCACCGCCAGCAGGACGACGCACGCCATGGCGGCGGCCACCGCGTGCAGGCCGTAGGCGGCGTCCAGACCCCACCGACCGATGGCCCACGCGCCGGCGAAGGGGCCCAGGAACACGCCGATCCGGTGGGTGCCACCGAGCGTCGACAGGGCTCGCGCGCGCTGCCCGACCGGCACGACCTCGGCGAGGTAGGCCTGCCGGGCCAGGCCCCACACCGCGCTCGCCGCGCCGAGCGCGGCCACCGACAGGCCGAGCTGCACCACACCAGCGGCCACCACGCAGCCGACCAGGGCGAGGGCGGCCACACCGGTCGACCACAGCATCGCCCGCCGCTCCCCGACGCGGTGGGCCAGGGCGCCGGCCGGTAGGTCGCCGGCGAGCGCTCCGAGTCCGCTCAGCGCGACGACGAAGGCCGCGACGCCCACTGATGCGCCCAGCTCTCGGGCCGAGAGCGCGACGACCGGCACGATCGCGCCCTGGCCGACGCCCCAGATCGCCGACGGCCCGTAGATCGACACGGCGGCCCGGCGCACCGACACCGGCGCGCCGGAGCGTTCAGGCAGCCGACACCGCCGGCCGCACCCGCACTCCCTCGGCGTCGGCGCTGAGGACGACGTCGGCGAGCGTGCTCACCACGGCGTCGGCGTGCAGCTCCTGCGGCGGCGTCGTGGTCGTGACCGCGAGCGTGGCCATGCCGGCCGCGCGCGCCGCCGCCAGGCCGCTGGGCGCGTCCTCGACCACGAGGCAGAGCTCGGGGTCGACGCCGAGCCGCTCGGCGCCGAGCAGAAAGGGCTCGGGGTCGGGCTTGCCGCGGTGGACGTGGTCGGCCGCCACCAGCACCGACGGCGCGTCGAGGCGGGTCGCCGCCATGCGCGCGGCCGCCAGCGCGTCGGTGNCGCAGCGCGGCCGGCCGGCAGGGCCGCGAGCGCCTCGGCCGCCCCGGGCAGCAGCGTGATGCCCCGGACGTCGAGCAGCTCCAGCTCGTTGATCCGAGCCAGCGCGGCCGGCACGTCGTCTTCCCTCACGAGGTCGCGCACGATGTCCGCGGCGGGCACACCGTGATAGCCCTGCAGGCGTTCGGGAGCGATCCCCCGCTCCGCGGCCCAGGCGAGCCAGCAGCGCACCACGACCGCCGTGGAGTCCACGAGCGTGCCGTCGAGGTCGAACAGCACCGCGGCGAAGGTGCGGTCGTCCAGCCCGTCGAGGGCGGCGCGGTCGGTCGTCAACGCAGTCACGGCGTAGACCTTATGTCCCGATGCTGACAACGCGCCTCGGGGCCCACCCGGCGCGCCTGCGAGGATGGCCGGGTGACCCCGCAGCCGAGCCCCCAGCCCGACGCCGGCGTGCGTGCCGCCCGCGAGGTGGACGCAGACGCCCTCGGCGCGCTGCACGCCCGGGCCTGGCAGGCGTCGTACGGCGAGCTGCTGCCCGACACCGCAGCCCCCGCCCTCGCTCCGGAGAGCCTGGCGCAGTCGTGGCGCGCCGCTGTCGTCGACCCGCCCACGCGCGACCACCGGCTGCTCGTCGCGACCAGCGGCGCCGACGTCATGGGCTTCGTGGCTCTGGCCCCGACGTCGGACGCCGACACCGACCCGGCCACCGAGGTCGAGCTGCTCGTGCTCCTCATCGACCCCGACCACCAGCACGAGGGCCACGGGTCGCGGCTGCTGAACGCCTGCGCCGACACCGCTCGCGAGCGCGGCACCGCCGTCCTGCGGGCCTGGGTGCCCGAGGCCGACTCCGACCGCCAGGCGTTCTTCCAGCAGGCCGGCTTCGCTGCCGACGGCGCCACGCGCGTGCTCGACGCCTCGGGCGACGGTGCGAGCACCGTGCGCGAGGTGCGGTGGTCGGCGCGGCTCGAACCCCTGCCCTGACCGGTCCCGTGGACGACTCGGCAGCGGCCCTGCCGCCCGACCGCCGTCGAGCCGTGCTGCGCCAGGCCGTGGCCGTGGGGGCTGCGACCGCGACGTACGGCGTGAGCTTCGGCGCGCTGTCGACGGCCGCCGGCGTCGGGTTCTGGCCCACCATGGCGCTGTCACTGCTGCTGTTCAGTGGTGGGTCGCAGTTCGCGTTCGTCGGCGTGGTCGCGGGCGGCGGGTCACTGCCGGTGGCCGTCGCCACCTCGACGCTGCTCGGCGTGCGCAACGGCCTGTACGGCATGCAGGTCGCCCGGTGGCTGGGCGCGCACGGGCCCCGCCGGGTCGCCGCCGCGCACCTCACGATCGACGAGTCGACGGCGGTCGGCCTGGCTCAGCCCGAGCCCGCGGGACGCCGCCTCGGCTTCTGGGCCACCGGCCTCGCGGTGTTCGTGGGGTGGAACCTCGCCACCGCGATCGGGGCGGTGGTCGGCGACGCCCTCGGCGACCCGCGGCGCTACGGCCTGGACGCCATGGCCGCGGCGGCGTTCGTCGCGCTGCTGTGGCCCCGGCTCACCGCGCACGAGCCACGCGCCGTCGCGGTGCTGGCGGCGGTGGTGGCCCTCGTCACCGTGCCCGCCCTGCCCGCCGGGCTGCCGGTGCTCGCGGCGGCGCTCGTGGCGGTGGGGGCCGCCGTCGTCGCGGCGGCCCGCGCCGGGCGAACAGGAGACGGTGCTCGATGACCCTGGGCTTCGCCGTGGCGGCCGCGTGCGCCCTGGCCTACCTCACCAAGCTGGCGGGGTTCACCGTGCCCCAGCGACTGCTGCAGGGGCCGGTGACCACGAGAGCCTTGGCCCTGTTACCGGTGGCACTGCTCGCCGGGCTCGTGGCCGCCCAGACCTTCGGGGCGGACGGCGGCGGGCTCGTGGTCGACGCGCGGGCCGCGGGCCTGGCTGCCGCGGTGGTGGCGCTGCTGCTGCGGGCTCCGTTCCTGATCGTCATCGTCGTCGCCGCGCTGGTGGCGGCCGGCCTGCGCGCGCTGGGGTGGGCCGCATGACGGGACGCTTGCGCGGGGTCGACGTGGCGCGGGCCGTGGCGCTCATCGGCATGATGGGCACCCACCTGCTGCCCGAGTACGGCGCGCAGGGCCGGCTCACACCGTGGTTCTGGTTCGCGGCGGGCCGCTCATCCGCGCTGTTCGCGCTGCTGGCCGGTGTCGGCCTCGCCCTGGCCACCGGGGGCAGCGAACCCCGCCTGCTCCCCTGGCGAGCGACGGCCACGCGGATCGCGACCCGGGCCCTGCTCATCGCGGCGCTCGGCATGGCGCTGGTGCGGCTAGACCCGCCGATCGCCGTGATCCTCACCAACTACGGCCTGTTGTTCGTGCTCGGGCTGCCCCTTCTACGGCTGGGCTCGCGAACGCTGCTGGGGCTCGCCGCCGCGTGGGTGCTCGTCGTGCCGCTGGTGAGCCAGGCCTGGCGCGGCCACCTGCCGCCGGGTCCGGGCGCGCAGATCGGCTTCGCCGACCTCGCTGATCCGGCCAGCTTGCTGACCCGCCTGGCGCTCACCGGCTACTACCCCGTGCTCACCTGGCTCGCCTACCTCATGGTCGGCATCGCCGTCGGCCGCCTGCCGCTGCGGCGCACCGGCGTCGCCGAGGCGCTCGTCGCGGCAGGCACCACGCTCGCCGGGGCGGCGTGGCTGGTGTCGCAGGCGCTGCTCGCCAGCGGCGGCTGGGCGCAGCTCGTCCGCAGCGGTCCGGCTCAGGTGGTGGCGCCGTGGCTCGGGCTCGGCCGGCTGCAGCTGCGCGGCCTCTACGGCACCACGCCCACGACCACGTGGTGGTGGCAGGCCGTGGTGAGTCCGCACTCGGGCACGCCGTTCGACCTCGCCCAGACCATCGGCTCAGCGCTGGCCGTGCTGGGGCTGGCGCTGCTCGTGTGCCGGGCCGTCGAGCGCCGACCCGGCACTGCGGCTGCGGCGGCCAACGGCGCCCTGGAGGCGCTTGCTCGCACCGGATCCATGACGCTCACCCTCTACAGCGTCCACGTCGTCGCGGCCGACACCCAGCAGGAGCTGGCGCATCGTTCGACCCTGCTGCTGGCGCACGTCACCGTGGCGGTCGTGGTGGCCTCGGCCTGGCTGTCGGTGGCCAAGCGCGGGCCGCTCGAGCAGGTGGTGCACACGGCGAGCGCCTTGGCGGCGCGTGCGGTCAGCCGCTCAGCGCGCTGAGGCCCGCACCGGCTCGGCCACGGCCGCAGCGCTCGCGGGCGGCGCGGCGGTCGAGGACCGGACGACGAGCCGCGTCGGCACCGTGGCCACCTCGTGCCCGAGGTCGTGCCCGGCCACCGCCGACAGCAGCAGCTGGGTGGCCATGCGCCCCTGCTCCACCACAGGCTGGGCCACCGTGGTCAGGCCGTTGAGGTCGGCCATCTCGTGGTCGTCGATGCCGATGACCGACACGTCGGCCGGCACGGCGAGGCCGAGCTCGCGCGCCGCGGCCAGCACTCCGAGGGCCAGCTCGTCGGAGGCGGCGACGACGGCCGTGGGCCGGTCGGGTCGCGCCAGCAGCTCGCGGCCGACCTCGCGACCGCTGACCGCCGTCCAGTCCCCCATCACCACCGAGTGGGCCGAGACGGTGAGCCCGTGCCGTTGCATGGTCTCGCGAAAGCCCCGCGCCCGGTCGGCCGGCGTCGGGAAGTCCATCGAGGGCACCGTGTCGCCGCCGACGTAGCCGATGTGGCGGTGACCGAGCCCGATCAGGTGCTCGGTGGCCTGGCGCGTCGTCTCGTAGTCGTCGATCCGCACGCAGGGCCAGTCGTCGTCCGGCACGCCTACCGTGACCACCGGCACGTTGAGGCGGCGCAGCAGCTCGCGTTCGGCGTCGTGCAGGCGCAGCGAGAGGATCAGCACGGCGTCGACCCGCTTGAACAGCATGCGCGAGTCGAGCAGCAGCGCGCGGTGCGGCCCCTCGTCGCCGACGTCGAACAGCAGGACGTGGAAACCCTGCTCCCGCAACACTTCCGAGGCGCCGCTGATGAGGTGGGCGAAGTACCACCGGGTCACGTACGGCACCACGACACCGACGACGTGCGTCTTGCCACTGGCCAGGCTCGAGGCCGTGGGCGAGGCGACGTACTGCAGGTCGGCAGCCGCCTTGAGCACCTTGGCGCGCGTCGAGTCGCTGACCTTCGGCAAGCCGCGCAGGGCGCGCGACACGGTGGCCGTCGACACCCCGGCGGCCTGCGCGACGTCTTCGATGCGGCTCACCATGGCCGCGGACGCCGGCGTCCGGCGTCGTTCACCCCTTCAGCCCACCCGCCAGCAGGCCGCGGACGAAGAAGCGCTGCAGGGCCATGAAGACCACGATGGGCACGATCATCGCCACGAACGCGCCGGCGCTCAGCAGGTACCACGCGCTGCCCCGGGTGCCAGACAGCGACGCCAGGACGACCGTGATCGGCGCCACGTCCGGCGTGCCGCCGAGGAACACCAGGCCCACCAGCAGGTCGTTCCAGACCCACAGGAACTGGAAGATGCCGAACGACGCCAGGGCCGGGGTGAGCAGCGGCAGCATGATGCGGAAGAAGATGCGTACGTGACCCGCGCCGTCGACGCGTGCGGCCTCGATGAGCTCACCCGGGATCTCCTTGATGAAGTTGTGCATCAGGAAGATGGCGAGCGGCAGCGAGAAGATCGTGTGCGAGATCCACACGCTCCAGTAGGTGTTCGCGAAGTGCAGCTGCTTGACGTACAGCGACAGCAACGGGATGAGCGCGACCTGCAGCGGCACGACCTGCAGCGCGAAGACCGCCACGAACAGGGCGTCGCGGCCCTTGAAGTTCATCCACGCGAACGCGTAGGCAGCGAGCGTCGACAGCAGGATCGGCAGCAGCACCGCGGGCACCGTGATGACGATGCTGTTGACGAAGGCACCCGTCAGGCTGGACGTCCCCTCGCCGAGGACGGCGCGGTAGTTGTCGAGCGTGAAGTTCGGGTTCGAGAAGGCGGTCCACCAGCCCGAGGTGTTGATGTCCTTCGGGGCGCGGAACGAGGTGATGAGCAGGCCCGCGGTGGGGATCGTCCACAGCACCGCGATGATGACGGCGACGAAGGACGCCACCCGCGAGGTCAGGGCCTTGCGCGCGGTGGAGGTGGCGCCGAGCCGCGCCTTCTTCGGAGGAGGCGTCTGCTCCGGCGTGATCGCCGGGGTCAAGGTGCTCATCGTCCCTCCGAACGTCGCAGCTGCCGCACGTTGTAGATGATGATCGGGATCACCAGGACGAACAGCACGACGGCCAGCGCGGCGCCGAGGCCGGTGTTGCTGTAGCGGAACGTCTGGTTGTAGAACTCGTTCGCCACGACGCTGGTGTTGAACTGGCCGCCGGTCATGGTGCGCACGATGTCGAAGGCCTTGAGCGCGGCGATCGAGATGGTGGTCAGCACGACGACCAACGAGCCGCGGATGCTCGGCACGGTGATGTAGCGGAACATCTTGAAGCCCATGACGCCGTCGAGCCGCGCGGCCTCGACGATGTCGTCGGGGATCGCCTTGATGGCGGCCGACAGGATGACCATCGCGAATCCGGCCTGGATCCAGATCATGACGATGATGATGAACACCGTGTTCCACGGTGCATCGAGGAGGAACTGCTGGGGCTCGATGCCCAGCTTGACGAGGATCTCGTTGCCGAGCCCGATCTGCGGGCGGCTCGCGGGACGGTAGTCGTAGATGAACTTCCAGATGATCGACGCGCCCACCATGGAGATCGCCATGGGCAGGAAGATGAGCGCCTTGGCGAACGCCTCGCCCCTCGCCTTGTCGACCAGGATCGCGTACAGCAGTCCGATCGCCGTGGCGAGCGTGGGCACCAGCAGCACCCAGATCGCGGTGTTGCGCACCACGATCAGCTGCTCGGACCGCGTGAAGATGTCGACGAAGTTCTGCAACCCGACGAACTTGCTGCCGTCGGCGTTGTGGATCGACTGCCAGATGGTGTTGAGCGCCGGGTAGACCAGGCCGACAGCCAGCAGCAGCAGTGCTGGGCCGGCGAAGGCCACGACCTGCCAGCGCTCACCTCGCCGCCCCTTGACCAGGCTGGCCAGCAACAGGATCCCGATGAACACGAACGCGAACAGCGCGAGAGCGAAGATCATCTCGCCGAACTTGCCAGCCGTGGTCACGGCACGCCCACCACCTTCACCGTCCGGGGTGTTCCGGTCGGGGGCACCTCGCGGAGGTGCCCCCGACCAGCCTTGCGTCTGCTGCTCATGAAACCGGAGTCCGGGCTCCGGGTCCATGCCCTACTGGTGCGGTGACTAGCTCTTCGGCCAGGACTGCTCGATGTAGTTGAGCACGTCGGCGTCGGACTTGCCGACGATCCAGTCGGTCATGCCCTTCCAGAAGGTGCCCGCACCCACGGCGCCCGGCATCTGGTCGGACCCGTCGAAGCGGAACTGCGCCTTGGGGTCCTGCAGGATCTGCGCCGACAGCTTGTCGAGCGGGCTGACCAGGTTGTTGACGTCCAGGCCCTTGTTCGCGCTGACCCAGCCGCCGTTCGGGGTGGCCTTGGCCTTGTTGTTGGCCCAGGTGTCGGTGCTCAGGTAGGTCTGGAACGCCTGCACCTCGGGACGGTCGGAGAAGGCCGCGATGAACTCGCCACCACCGAGCACCGGCTTGCCCTTGGCCGGGNAGTTGGCGGCGTAGAACGACGCCTGGCGGTGCATCCAGCACGAGCCGTCAAGGATCGGCTGACCGGCCTCCTGGAAGGTGGTGCTCGCGATCGTCTTGACGTCACCGAAGCCGCCGTTGACGTACTTCGGGTTCTTCAGGATGTTGCCGACCTTGGCCAACGCCTCAGCCACCTGCGGGTCGTTGAACGGGATCTCGTGGTTGACCCACTTGTCGTAGACCTCGGGCCCCGCCGTGCGCAGGAGCATGTCCTCGAGCCAGTCGGTGGCCGGCCAGCCGGTGGCGTCACCGGAGCCGATGCCCGCGCACCACGGCTTGCCCTTCTTGTCGTCGTTCGCGATCTTCTCGGTGAGCGCCATCAGCTCGTCGAAGGTCTGCGGGACCTGGTAACCCTTCTCCGAGAAGGCCTTCGGCGAGTACCACACGAAGGACTTCACGTTCGCACCGAGCGGCGCGGCGTAGAAGGTGCCGTCGACCGTGCCGTAGCCCTTCCAGTCCTTGCCCCAGAACTTGTCGACGTTGGCGGCGACGGCGTCCGGCGCCTTGACGACCTTGCCGGTGGCCACGAGCGTCTTGAGCAGACCCGGCTGCGGGACGATCGCGATGTCGGGGGCGTTGCCGCCCTTGACGCGCACGGGCAGCTGGGCCTCGAACTCCTTCGAGCCCTCGTACTTGATCTTGGCGCCGGTGCACTGCTCGAACGGCTTGTAGGAGTCGATCTGCTGCTGGTCCTCGGGGGTGACGATCGAGGTGTACACCGACACCGTCTTGCCCTTGAGGTCGCCGTACTGCTTGTACTGCGAGCAGTCGGTGTTGCCGGCGGCGTTGTTGCTGCTGCCGGTGTCGCTGCTGCCGCAGGCGCTGAGCGCCAGCGACAGACCGACCGCCGCCGTGAGGGCGACGGCCTTGGTAGACCGAGACACGCGAAGGGCCATCAAGCCCGCCTCCCATCGAGTTCCCCGACCGGCACGGCTGCCGGACACGGGTGTTGAGCCGAGAATCTAAGCGCTTGCACCACGCGTGTCTACGGACCTTCGGCTCAGGCCGGGTAACGATTACGCAACGTGGACTTAGCCGCGCTGTCATCTCAGCCGATAGGGCGCGGCCGAGATGTCGCAAATGCTCCATCCACGCCGACCGGGCGACCTAGGCTCGACCGGTGGCTGCCGTGGACGACGACGACTCCCGCGAGCGCTGGGTCGTCCAGCGCTACCGGTTCGACGCCGGACGAGGCGAGCGCATCAGCGCAGTCTTCCTCGAAGCCGGCTACCGCGCGCGCGTGCGGGCACGGCGAGAGAACCCCTCGGCTGACCCCCACCGTCTGACATCGACCCGCGCGCGCGCCGGCTGCCGTGATCCGGCGGACTGGCTCAGAGCGGCGCTGCGTCGGCTGACAGCGCGATGGCCTGCCGGGCGGCGGCCCGGGCCCGACGACGGTCGCCCGCCGCGTCGTAGGCGGTGGCCAGGCGGTACCAGGCGCGCCAGTCCCCCGGCTCCCGCTCGACGTCGGCCCGGTAGCTCTCGAACGCCGCGTCGGCGGCGGCCCGGTCGACCCGCCCGCTCGGCCGCCGCGGCAGGTCGTCTACGGCCAGGCCACCTTCGGCGTCCAGGATGCGCGCCAGCCGCTGCGTGGCGAGGCCGAAGCGCACCTCCTTCCAGACCGCCCACCCGGCGACCACCGGCAGCACGAGGACGCCGAGCCCGAGCGCGACGGCGGCCGCCCGACCGTCGCGCACGAGCAGCACACCGCGCCAGCCGATCGTCACGGCGTAGAAGGCGAACATCGCGAGCATCGCCGCGATGACCAGCTTGGTCCTCATCGGCGCCACCCCCCCGTCACTGCGCTGACGTGCATGATCACGCCAGAGGTTCGGGCGTGATCATGCACNTCGAGCAGGTGCTCGAGGCCCACCGTGAGCCCCGGGCGCTGCGGCACCGCGCGGACGGCGCGCAGCACGCCCGGCATGAACGACGCCCGGTCGAAGGAGTCGTGGCGGATCGTCAGCTGCTCCCCCGGGCCGCCGAACAGCACCTCCTCGTGCGCCACCAGGCCGCGCAGCCGCACCGCGTGGACGTGAACGCCGTCGACCGTGGCGCCGCGCGCGCCGTGCGGGTCGGACGTCGTGGCGTCGGGCACCGGCCCGAGGCCGGCCCGCTCACGTGCCGCGGCCACCGCCGCGGCGGTGCTCACCGCCGTCCCGCTGGGGGCGTCGAGCTTGTCGGGGTGGTGCAGCTCGACGATCTCGACCGACTCGAAGAAGCGCGCCGCGACCTGTGCGAAGTGCTGGGTGAGCACCGCACCGACGGCGAAGTTGGGCGCCACGATGACCCCCACCTCAGGGTGGCCGTGCAGCGCGTGCCGGATGCGGTCGAGGCGGTCGGCGTCCCAGCCCGTCGTGCCGACCACGGTGTGGACACCGGCCTCGACGCAGTGCCGGACGTTGTCGAGGCTGGCCGTGGGCACGGAGAACTCGACGGCCACGTCGGCACCGGCCAGGTCGCCCAACGCGTCGCCGGAGCCGAAGCGCCCCACCAGCTCCAGGTCGTCAGCAGCCTCTACCGCCTCGCAGACCTGCCGGCCCATGCGCCCGCCGGCGCCGATCACCGCGACCTTCAGCGTCTCGCTCACGCCACCAGCCTAGGGCGTGGTCACAGCGGGAAGGCGGTGTCCTCGTCGAACGGCCCGACGACCGCGAGCGAGCGCGGGCGGCCGGCCAGCTCGGCAGCGATGTCACGCACCTGCTCAGCGGTCACGGCGTCCATGCGGGCGAGCACGTCGTCGATGGTCTGGTACTCGCCGTAGACGAGCTCGGCCTTGCCCAGGCGGGTCATCCGCGAGCCGGTGTCCTCCAAGCCCAGCACGAGCCCGCCGCGCATCTGGCCGATGCCCCGGGCGAGCTCGTCGCCCTCGACCCCCTGCTCGGCGATGCGCTCGAGCTCGGCGCTCATGAGCGACACGACCTGGTGCGCCTTGCTGGGCGTGCAGCCGGCGTACAGGCCGAAGTAGCCGGAGTCGGCGTAGCTGGCCGCGAAGGAGTAGACGGAGTACGCGAGGCCCCGCTGCTCGCGGATCTGCTGGAACAGCCTGCTGCTCATGCCGCCACCGAGGATCGCGTTCAGCACCGACAGCGCGTAGCGGCGGTCGTCGGTGGCGGTGATGCCGGTGGTGGCCAGGATGACGTTGGCCTGCTCGGTGGGCCGGCGCACGACCACGGTGCGGCCGGCTCCGTGGCCGGCGGTGACCTTGGTGCCCACGCGGCGAGGGCCGGGCACGGCCGCGGTGCGCGTGATGCCCGAGCGGTCGAGCTCGCGCTCGATGAGCGCGCACAGCGCGTCGTGGTCGACCGATCCCGCCGCCGTGAAGACGAGGGTGTCGGAGGTGTAGTGCTGCCGGTAGTGCTCGTCGATGCGCCCGGCGTCGATCGAGGCGATGGTCTGCGGGGTGCCGCCGATCGGCCGGCCGAGCGGGTGGTCGCCCAGCACCGCCTCGGCGATGCGCTCGTGGACGACGTCGGCGGGGTCGTCGTCGTTCATCGCGAGCTCTTCGAGGATCACGCCGCGCTCGGCGTCGACGTCCTCGGGCAGCAGCGTGGCCGAGGTGACCATGTCGGTGATGACGTCACCGGCCAGCACCAGGTCGTCGTCGAGCACGCGCGCGTAGTAGCAGGTGTGCTCCTTGCCGGTGACGGCGTTGGCCTCGCCACCGACCGCGTCGAAGGCCACCGCGATATCGAGCGCCGAGCGGCGGGTGGTGCCCTTGAACAGCAGGTGCTCGAGGAAGTGCGTGGCGCCGTGGTAGCCGGGTGCCTCGTCGCGGCTGCCCACCCCGACCCAGCAGCCGAGCGTGGCCGACCGGACGCCGGGGACGTGCTCGCTCAGCACGCGCACCCCGCCGGGGAGGACCGTGCGGCGCACGAGTGCGCCACCGGCCTCCCCGGACAGGGTGCTGGAGGTCTCACCGCTCAGCGGCAGCGGGACCGCGTGCAGAGCCAAACCACGAACCTCGCTCAGGCCTCGGCCGGAGCGTCGGCCGACGCCTCGCCCGACTCGGCGGACGCGTCGCCGGAGCCCGCCTCCTCGTTCAGCACGGCGGCCAGGCTGAGCTTGCCGCGCGGGTCGATCTCCTTGAGCTCGACCTGCACCTTCTGGCCCACCGAGAGGACGTCGTCGACGGAGTCGATGCGCTTGCCGCCGACGAGCTTGCGGATCTCGGAGATGTGCAGCAGGCCGTCCTTGCCGGGCAGCAGGCTGATGAACGCGCCGAACGTCGTGGTCTTGACCACGGTGCCCAGGAAGCGCTCGCCGACCTCCGGCATGGTCGGGTTGGCGATGGCGTTGATCATCGACCGGGCCGCCTCGGCCGACGGGCCGTCGGTGGCGCCGATGTAGACCGTGCCGTCGTCCTCGATCGAGATCTGGGCGCCGGTGTCGTCCTGGATCTGGTTGATCATCTTGCCCTTGGGCCCGATGACCTCACCGATCTTGTCGACGGGGACCTTCACCGAGATCACCCGCGGGGCGAACGGCGACATCTCGTCCGGGCTGTCGATGGCCTCGGCCATGACGTCCAGGATGTGCAGGCGCGCGTCGCGCGCCTGGGTCAGCGCGCCACCGAGCACCGAGGCGGGGATGCCGTCGAGCTTGGTGTCGAGCTGGATCGCCGTGACGAACTCCTTGGTGCCGGCGACCTTGAAGTCCATGTCGCCGAACGCGTCCTCGGCGCCGAGGATGTCGGTGAGCGCGGCGTAGCGCGGCTCACCGTCGACGGTGTCGCTCACCAGGCCCATCGCGATACCGGCCACCGGTGCCTTGAGCGGCACACCGGCGTTCAGCAGCGACAGGGTCGAGGCGCAGACCGAGCCCATGGACGTCGAGCCGTTCGAGCTCAGCGCCTCGGAGACCTGGCGGATCGCGTAGGGGAACTCCTCGCGGCTCGGCAGCACTGGGATGAGCGCGCGCTCGGCGAGGGCGCCGTGGCCGATCTCGCGGCGCTTGGGCGAGCCGACGCGGCCGGTCTCGCCGGTGCTGAACGGCGGGAAGTTGTAGTTGTGCATGTAGCGCTTGCGCGTCTCGGGCGACAGCGTGTCGAGCTGCTGCTCCATGCGCAGCATGTTCAGCGTGGTGATGCCCAGGATCTGGGTCTCGCCGCGCTCGAACAGCGCCGAGCCGTGGACGCGCGGGACGACCTCGACCTCGGCGGCCAGCTGGCGGATGTCAGCCAGGCCGCGGCCGTCGATGCGGACGCCGTCCTTGAGGATGCGCTGGCGGATCAGCTTCTTCTGCACGCTGCGGTAGGCGGCGGACAGCTCCTTCTCGCGGCCCTCGAACTGCCCGGCGAGCTGCTCGACCATCGCGGCCTTGATCTCGTCGATGCGGGTCTCGCGGTCGGCCTTGCCGGCGATCTGCAGCGCCTGCTCCAGGTCGGCCGAGGTGGCCTGCTCGACGGCGGAGTACGCGTCGTCCTGGTAGTCGGGGAACGTCGGGAAGGTCAGCGGCGTGTTCGTCGCGCGCTCGGCCAGCTCGCGCTGGGCGCGCACCAGCTCGGCGATGAACGGCTTCGCGGCCTCCAGGCCCTCGGCCACGACCTCCTCGGTGGGGGCCGGGACGTTCTCGCCCTTCACCAGCGCCCAGGCGTTCTCGGTGGCCTCGGCCTCGACCATCATGATCGCGACGTCGCCGTCGTCGACGACGCGGCCGGCCACGACCATGTCGAAGACCGCGCGCTCCATCTCGCTGTGGNACGGCAGGCCCGACAGCTGGGTCGACATCGACGCGGCGTTGATCGCCAGCACGTCGTACTGGTGGTCGGGGTTGAGCGCGAGCACCGTGATGACGACCTGGACCTCGTTGCGCAGGCCCTTGACGAAGGACGGGCGCAGCGGGCGGTCGATCAGGCGGCAGGTGAGGATCGCGTCGGTGCTGGGGCGCCCCTCGCGGCGGAAGAAGGAGCCGGGGATCTTGCCCGCGGCGTACATCTTCTCCTCGACGTCGATCGTCAGGGGGAAGAAGTCGAAGTGCTCCTTGGGGTGCTTGCCGGCCGTCGTGGCCGACAGCAGCATCGTGTCGTCGTCGAGGTAGGCGACGGCGGAGCCGGCGGCCTGCTTGGCCAGGCGGCCGGTCTCGAAGCGCACCGTGCGCTTGCCGTGGCTGCCGTTGTCGAGCACGGCCTCGGAAAACTGGATCTCGGGACCCTCCATGGCGGGGTCACTCTCCGTTCATCTCATCAGTCATCGTCGACAGGTCACCCGACGCGGGCGACCTGGTGGCGACGGCGTGAGCGGCGCGTGGTCCCGGTCTTCGATCGAGGCCCACGGAGCGAGAACCTCGCTCCGGAAGCCACTACCGAGGACCGGCGCTCCGAACGTGCCGTCGTATCGCTGGGTTCCCCCTGGACGGGGGTATTCAGTTGTGGTCGCCGGGCGCAGGGCCCGACATGACGAAGGGAGCGGCCCCGACGTGCGGGGCCGCTCCCCGTCGACGGTTAGCGGCGCAGACCGAGGCGCTCGATCAGCGCGCGGTAGCGGCTGATGTCCTTCTGGCGCAGGTAGCCGAGCAGCCGGCGGCGCTGGCCCACGAGGAGGAGCAGACCACGACGGCTGTGGTGGTCGTGCTTGTGCTCCTTGAGGTGCTCGGTGAGGTCCTTGATGCGCTGGGTGAGCATCGCGACCTGCACCTCGGGCGAACCGGTGTCGCCCTCGTGCGTCGCGTACTCGGACATGATCTGGCTCTTCACGGCGGCATCGAGCGGCACTGAGGTTCTCCCTGGGGGTCGTTGCGCGGTGCTCCGGGGCTTGTCCACCCGGGCTCTCTGGATCCGCGGCCGTTCAGACGGCGATCTTCAGGGTATCAGTCCGCGGAGGTGGTCCCGAACGACGACGGCACCACCTGCGCACTCAGCAGCTCTCGCGCGCGGTCGACGTCCGCGCGCATCTGCTCGACCAGCGCCTCGACCGAGTCGAACCGCACGGTGGGTCGCAGGCGCTCGACGAGCTCCAGGCTCACCCGCTCGCCGTACAGGTCGAGGTCGGTGCGATCGAGCACGTACGCCTCGACCCGCCGCGCGGTGCCGTCGAACGTCGGGTTCGTGCCGATCGACACGGCAGCGGGCAGCAGCCGGTCGACGTCGGCGACGTCGTCCCCGGCCTGCGGGCGCAGCATCCAGCCGGCGTAGACGCCGTCGGCGGGCACGAGCCCCTCGGCGGCGGGCTCGAGGTTGGCGGTGGGGTACCCGAGCTCGCGGCCGCGGTGGTCACCGTGCACGACCACGCCCGTGATGCGGTGGGGGCGCCCGAGCGCCTCGGCCGCGCGGACGACGTCGCCCTCCTCGAGCGCCTCGCGCACCCACGACGACGACCAGCGGGGGCCGGACTCGCGGGGGGCGAGGTCGCGCACGACCTCGACGGTGAAGCCGTGCACCTCACCGAGGTCGCGCAGGGTCTGGACGTCGCCGGAGTTGCGGTGGCCGAAGCGGGTGTCCGCGCCGACGACGACCGTCGCGGCGTGCAGGGTCTGCACGAGCACCCGGACGACGAACTCCTGCGGCGACCACTGCGAGAGCTCGCGGGTGAACTCCATGACCAGCGTGGCGTCGAGCCCGACGGCGGCCATGAGGTCGAGGCGCTGGTGCAGCCCGGTGATGAGCGCCGGCGCGCGCTCGGGGAACAGCACCTGAGCGGGGTGCGGGTCGAAGGTGATCGCGACGGCGGTGGCGTCCTGCTCGCGCGCCCGCTCCACGACCCGCGAGAGCACCGCGCGGTGCCCGGCGTGCACGCCGTCGAAGTTGCCGAGCGTCACGACGCTCGCCCCGAGGTCGGACGGGACGTCGGCCACACCGTTCCAGCGCTTCACGGCCGACAGCGTACGGCGAGCGCTCACTCGCGCGCTGTCCGGGCGGACAGGCGCGCGAGCCGGGGCGTGCGCAGGCGCAGCACGCGCTCGGTGTCGCGTTCCTCCTGCAGGTCCTTCACGCGGCCGGCGAGCAGCTGCTGCAGGCAGACCACCGACACGAGCTCCGTCGGGTCGTCGCGCCGGATCACGGGGAGCCGCGTGTGTCCGGCGTCGGCCATGATGTGCGCCGCCGTGCGCAGCGTGTCGTCGGCGAAGACGCTCACCGGCTCGAGGGTGGCGACGGACGCCACGGTGCTGGCTCCCCTCTGCTGCTCGAGCGCGGCCCGCAGCGTGTTCTCCGACACCACGGCCTCCAGCCGGCCGTCGCGGAGCACGGGGAACAACCGCTGCGTTCTCGCGACCGCATCGGCGTCGAGGCGCGCGACGGCGTCCGCCACGTTCAGCTCGGGTGCGAACGTCACGACGTCGTCGTCCACCACCTCGTCGACGAACAGCACCTCCAGCGGGTCGACGTCGTACTCGCGCGTGAGATGGAACCCGCGTCGCGCCACCTTCTCGGTGAGCACCGAGCGCTTGAGCAGCAGCACCGAGACGGCGAAGGCGGCCGAGGCGCCGACCACGAGCGGGAGGAGCGCGTCGAAGCGGTGGGTCAGCTCGATGGCGAAGACCACGCCGGTGAGCGGCGAGCGCATCACGCCACCCAGCACCCCGGCGAGGCCGACGAGCGCCCAGAAGCCCGGGCCCACGTGCGGGAACACCTGTGCCTCGACGGCACCGAGAGCCCCGCCGATCATGAACATGGGGGCGAGCACGCCGCCGGAGGTGCCGGAGCCGAGCGACAGCGACCAGATGAGCGTCTTGACGACCAGGATGCCGACGACGAGCCCCAGGCTGATCGTGCCGGCCAGCTCGGCGCCGATGACGTCGTACCCCACGCCGAGCGCCTGCGGCACCACGAGGCCCCCGGCTCCGATGATCAGACCGCCGATCGCGGGCCACCACATCCAGTGCACGGGCAGCCGGCGGAACGCGTCCTCGGCCGCGTAGACGAGGACCGTGGCGAGGATCGCGAGCAGTCCCGAGATGACTCCCGAGACGACGCAGAGGCCGTACGCGGCGGCCGACAGGTGCAGCTCACCGACCGACGGGAACACCGGCCCGGAGCCGAGCAACGGCGCTCGCAGCATCGTCGCGACGCTGACCGCAGCGGCCACGGGCACGAAGCTGCGCGGCCTCCACTCGAACAGCAGCAGCTCCACGGCCAGCAGGATCGAGGCGAGCGGGGCGTTGAACGTCGCGGCCATGCCGGCCGTGGCGCCGGCGACGAGCAGCGTCTTGCGCTCGTCCGCCGTGAGGTGCAGGAACTGGGCGAACAGCGACCCCACGGCGCCGCCGGTCATGATGATGGGCCCCTCGGCACCGAACGGGCCGCCCGTGCCGATGGCGATCGCCGAAGAGATCGGCTTGAGGGCCGCCACCCGCGGCTGCACCTTGCTGCCGCCGGTGAGGATCGCCTCGATGGCCTCCGGCATGCCGTGCCCGCGGATCTTCTCCGACCCGTACCGGGCCATCAGCCCGACCACGAGCCCACCGGCCACCGGAGCGAGCAGGACGAGCAGCGGGTGGTGGTGGACGGCGCCCGGGGCGACGAGCGCGGTGTCGACGCGCTGGTAGAAGACCGCGTTGGTGACCAGTCCGATGAGCTTGAGCAGCACCCAGGCCAGGCCTGCGCCGGCGGCTCCGACGGGAAGGGCGAGCGCCGTGATGAGCAGCATCCGCGGCGTGGTCGAGAAGTCACCGAGATGGCGTACGTCGCGCACGGGACGCGCCGGCTCGGCAGGGGCTGCGGGCACAGCAGTCCTCCAGAAGTATCGTGGGGCGATGTTTCGAGATTACCAGGCAGGCTCGTCGTGACCTCGCGCTCGAAGCGGTCGCCACTCACCGAGCCCGAGTACGCGCGACTGCTGCGCTTTCGCACCGAGCTGCGGCGTTTCGAGGCGTGGAGTCGTTCAGAGGCAACCCGACACGGCCTCACCAGCGCCCAGCACCAGCTGCTCCTCGCCGTGCGCGGCCACGACGGCGAGCAGCTACCCACCATCGGCGACCTGGCCGAGTACCTGCTGGTGCGGCACCACTCCGCGGTCGAGCTGGTCGACCGCGCGGCGGAGCTCGGCTTCGTCAGCCGGGTGCACGACACTCACGACCACCGCGTCGTCCGGGTGCAGCTGACGGCCCGCGGCCGGTCCGCCGTCCGGGCGTTGTCGGAGGTGCACCTGGCCGAGCTGCAGCGCCTCGCGCCGCTGTTCGAGCGGCTGGCGGCCGACTGAGGCTCAAGGGGTGGGACGTTCGTCCGTAGCCGGGCGGCTCGCGCGGCGGCGACCGTGAGTACGTGGCAGAGGCGCCGGTGATCCGCACCGTCGGGCTGACGAAGGCCTACGGGCGCACGCTCGCGCTGCGCGACCTCGACCTGAGCGTCGAGGCCGGCGAGGTCTTCGGGTACCTCGGCCCCAACGGGGCCGGCAAGACGACGACGCTGCGGCTGCTCATGGGGCTGCTGCGACCGACGTCCGGGCACGCCGAGGTGCTCGGGCTCGACGCCTGGCGTGACAGCGTTCGGGTGCATCGCGACGTCGGCTACCTGTCAGGCGAGCCGGCGTTCTACCGGCGCATGACCGGCGTCCAGCACCTGGAGTACGTCGCCCACCTGCACGGCGACGGCGACACCGCCCGGGGGCGGGCGCTCAGCGCGCGCCTCGACCTCGACCTCACACGGCAGGCGACCGCGCTGTCGAAGGGCAACCGCCAGAAGCTCGCCGTCGTGCTCGCCCTGATGAACAAGCCCCGGCTGCTGCTCCTCGACGAGCCGACGAGCGGCCTGGACCCGTTGGTGCAGCAGGAGTTCCAGGCGATGTTGCGTGAGCACACGGACGCCGGCGGCAGCGTGCTGCTGTCGTCCCACGTGCTCGGTGAGGTGCAGCGCCTGGCCGACCGCATCGGTGTCGTCCGGGCCGGCCGGCTCATCGCCGTCGAGCGACTGGAGTCGTTGCGCGCCAAGTCTCTTCACCACGTCAGCGCGACCTTCGCAGACCGGGCCGACGCCGCCGAGTTCAGCGGCCTACCCGGCGTCCGTGACCTGCACGTCGCCGACGGCACGTTGACCTGCAGCGCGCCGCAGTCGTCGCTCGACGAGCTGATCAAGCAGGTCAGCCGGCACGCCGTCGTCGACTTCGAGTGCGCCGAGGCCGAGCTCGAGGAGACCTTCCTGACCTACTACGAGACGTCCCAGACGCCACCGCGGAGCGAGGTCGGCCATGTTGCGTAACGTCGCGGCCAAGACGCTCTTCGACCAGCGACGGGCCCTGCTCGGCTGGACCCTCAGCCTGGCCCTGCTCATCGCGATGTACGTCGCCATCTGGCCGAGCATGCGGGGGCAGCCGTCGATGAGCGAGTTCCTCAACCAGATGCCCGAGGCGATGCGGTCGCTGTTCGCGACGACGGGTGCGGACATGTCGACGCCGGTGGGCTACCTGCAGGTCGAGCTGCTGTCGTTCATGGGGCCGCTCGTGCTGCTGCTCTACACCGTCACGGCGGGCGCCGGTGCGGTCGCTGGTGAAGAGGACCGGCGAACGATGGACCTCCTGCTGGCCAGCCCGGTCAGCCGCACGCGCGTGGTGCTCCACAAGCTCCTCGCGATGAGCGTGGGCGCGCTGGTGCTCGGCGGGGTGGGTGTCCTGGCGCTGGTGGGCGAAGGCGCGCTCGCCGACATGGGACTCCCCCTCGGCAACGTCACCGCGGCCATGCTGCACATGGCGTTGCTGGCGCTCGTCTTCGGCGCCCTGGCCCTCGCCGTCGGAGGTGTGACGGGTCACGGGACGCTGAGCCGCGCCGTACCCGCGGTCGTCGCGGTGGTGGCGTACGTCGTCAACGGCCTGGCGCCCATCGTGTCGTGGCTCGAGCCGGTGCAGAAGCTGTCGCCGTTCTACCAGTACGTCGGGCACGACCCGTTGCGGCACGGGGTGTCGTGGCCCTCAGTGGGCGTGGCCGTGGCGACCGTCGTGGTGCTGGCCGCCGTCGCGGTATGGGGCTTCCGGCGTCGCGACGTCCACGCCTGACCACCCACCCCCGCCAGAGCGTGGGTCAGTAGCCGACGACGCGGTGCAGGCGCAGGAAGGTCGGCTCGAACCCGAGCTTCGGCCAGGTGCGCGACGACAGCAGGTTGGTGGCCCGCCAGTCGGTGACCACGCTGCGGTGCCCCTGCGCGTGCGACCAGCCGATGACGGCCTCCCCCAACGCCCGGCCGGCTCCGTGCCCCCGCGCCGACGGCAGCACGGCCGCGAAGCCGAGGAAGCCCGCGTGGTCGAGCCGCGCGGGCCCCGCGTGCGAGCTCGAGACCTCCAGCGCGCACCCGATGGCCGAGCCGACCACCTCGCCGTCGACCTCGGCGACGAACGTCGCGAAGCGCTCGTCGTCGAAACTCTCCTCCCACTCCTGCAGGGCTTCGTCCTCAGTGGGCAGGTGACCCGCAGAGAAGACCGGCGAGCGCCCCTGGTGCAGCGGCAGCTCGCGGTCGAGCCGCGCGAGAACCGGGACGTCCTCGCGCCGGGCCGACCGCACCACCACCCCGGACGACGGCGCCGACGCCGGTGCCGGCACGCGCGCTGCGTGCACGTGCTGCAGGCCGAAGCCGAGCCGGAAGAAGCCGTCGACCAGCGCGGCGTCGCTGGCCGGCACGAGCGCGTAGTGCACTGGGTGGCCGCCGTCGACCCAGCTCTGCGCTGCGAGTGCGTACAGGTCGCGCAGCGTCTCGGCGTCGCCGTCCAGGCCAGCCGTCGCGATCCCGGCCGACTCCACCCACGCGCTGGCTCCCCACGTGCTGTTGTCGCTGACCTTCGCCAACAGGTACGCCACGGCGCGCTCGCCGTCGTGAGCGACCGCGCCCGACGTCTCGGGATCGGCGAGCTGCTCGGCCAGCACAGACCGCGCGTGCTCCGGCCGCTCCCAGGCCGGGTCGAGCAGCGGCGAAGCGAGTCGATGGCGCCGGTGCCGGTGAGCCAGCAGCGCGCCGAGGTCGTCGAGCAGGCGGACGTCGGAGGCGTCGTCCGGGCCGATCGCGCGCACGGTCATGGGCATGGCGGGCAACCTAGTCTGGCTGTTGCGCTGCCACCTAAGGCTTTTCGCTTGACCCTCACGCGACGTGAGGCAGCACGGTGGTGGTCGTCGAGGAAGCGAACCCCGAAGGAGCGAGATGACCACGGCTACGGGGTACACGGTCGGCGCGGTGGCGCGGCTCGCGGGCGTGACGGTCCGCACGCTGCACCACTACGACGAGGTGGGCCTGGTGCGGCCGAGCGGGCGCACCGACGCCGGGTACCGCCTGTACGAGGCGGCGGACCTGGAACGGCTCCGCGACGTGCTGTCGTACCGCGAGCTGGGTTTCACGCTCGAGCAGATCGCTCAGATCCTCGACGACCCGCGGGGCGACACCGTGTCGCACCTGCGCGAGCAGCACCGTCTCGTGCAGCAGCGCATCGACCGACTGCACGACGTGCTCTCGCACCTGGAGAAGCTGATGGAGGCAGAGCAGATGGGCATCAACCTGACGCCGGAGGAGCAGCTCGAGGTGTTCGGCGAGAACTGGCTGGGCGAGCAGTACGCGGCCGAGGCCGAGGCGAAGTGGGGCGACACCGAGGCCTGGCAGCAGAGCCAGCGCCGCACGGCGACGCTCAGCAAGGACGACTGGGTTGAGGTGAAGGCGTCGACCGACGCGCTCGAGCGCGGGCTCGCCGAGGCCCTGGCGGCGGGTGTGCCGGCCAACGACCCGCATGCCATGGACCTCGCCGAGCGCCACCGGCTCGGGATCGAGACGTTCTACGACTGCCCGTACGCGATGCACCGCGGGCTCGGCGACATGTACCTCGCCGACCAGAGGTTCACCCTGCACTACGAGGACGTCGCCCCTGGCCTCGCGCAGTACCTGCGCGACGCGATCCACGCCAACGCCGACCGCCACGAGGAGTGAGTCACGGCCGGATGGTCCGCCCTCAGCGTTCAGGCACCACGAGCAGCGAGCGCGCCTGCTCCCCGCGGTCCTCGACCAGCGCGACGAGCGAGCCGTCGGGCGCGAACGCCGCCACCGGCACCCGCGTGGTGCCGGTGGCGGCGATCCGCTGCCCGTAGCGCAAGGCGCGCTCCTCGTCGTCCGTGAGCTCGCGAGCCGTGAAGGCCGCACGAGCGGCGTCGGCCAGCGGCAGCACGGTGAAGTCCTCGCCGAGCGCCTCCAGCGACCGCGCCACGTCGAGCGCGTACGGCCCGACGGCGGTGCGGCGCAACGCCGTCAGGTGGCCGCCCACCCCGAGCGCAGCGCCGAGGTCGCGCGCGAGCGCGCGGACGTAGGTGCCGGACGACACCTCCACCTCGACGTCGAGGTCGAGCACGTCGCGCCCGTCGGCATGCGCCGCACGGCGGTCGAGGACGTCGAAGCGATGCACCGTCACGGGCCGCGCGGCGAGCTCGACCTGCTCTCCCCCGCGCACCCGCGCGTACGACCGTTGGCCGTTCACCTTGATCGCGCTCACCGCACTCGGCACCTGCTCGATCGGGCCCGTGAGCCGGGCGACCGCGGCGTCGACGTCCGCTGCCGTCACCGCGTCGACCCGGCCCGCCTCGGCCCACGACGTCACGTCGCCCTCGGCGTCGTCGGTGACGGTGGCCGCACCGAGCCGGATCGTCGCGGTGTACGTCTTGTCGGCTCCGACGAGGTAGGTGAGCAGCCGGGTGGCGCGCTCGACCCCGACCACCAGCACGCCCGTGGCCATCGGGTCGAGCGTGCCCGCGTGCCCGACCTTGCGCGTGCCGGCGAGCCGGCGCACCCGGGCGACGACGTCGTGGCTGGTCCACCCGGCGGGCTTGTCGACGACGACGAGCCCGTCCGGAGCGTCCGAGGGGCGGCTCACGAGGCGCGAGCGGCGGCGACGAGCTTGTCGCCCATGGTGCAGATGGTCAGCGCGTCGACGTCCGGGTCGTCGCCGACGTGCTGCGGCGCCTGGCTCGCGACGAGCACGTTGATGAGCATCCCGTGCGCCACGAACACGCGCGCCTCCTCCTCCGAACCCCCCGTGCGCTCGCGGAAGAGCCGGAAGGCCTCACCGAGGGTGTGCCGGGCGATCGCGCCGATGGCGGGGTCGGCACCGGCCACGAAGCCGTGCATCACCACCATGAGCAGGTCGCGGTCCTGCAGCAGGTCGACGTAGGCCTGGCCCATCGCCTCACCGGCGTCGGGGCCGGGCGGCACGGCCGCGAGGGCCTCGAGCACCCGCTGCGACGCGTGCGCGTAGACCTGCGCGAACAGCTCGGCCTTGGAGCCGAAGAGCCGGACGACGTAGGGCTGCGACACCCCGGCCGCGCGGGCCACCTGGTCGGTGCTGGTGCCCGTGAACCCGCCGTGCGCGAACACGGCGAGCGCCGCCTGCAGGATCTGCTCGCGGCGCTGGTCCGAGGACATCCGCGGGCTCGTCGTCGCCTTCATGGTTGACATGTTATCAGTCGATGCCTATCTTCCTCAGTTAGTAATCAATCAATGCTTACAGGAGCCACGATGAGTCTCACCTCACCCGACACCCGCCCCTCCCGCGGGCGGGTCGCGGTCGCCCTGCTGGCGGCGTCCCTGCCGATGTTCATGGCCACCCTCGACAACCTCGTGATCACCAGCGCCCTGCCGGTGATCCGCGCCGACCTGGGCGCCACGCTGGAGCACCTGCAGTGGTTCGTCAACGCCTACACGCTGACCTTCGCGACCCTCATGCTCGGAGCCTCGACGCTCGGCGACCGGTTCGGACGCCGACGCCTCTTCGTCAGCGGCATCTCGCTGTTCACCCTCGCCTCCATCGGGTCGGCCCTCGCGACGACGCCGGCGATGCTCATCGGCGCCCGCGCGCTGCAGGGCGTCGGCGGCGCCGCGATCATGCCGCTGTCGCTCACGCTGCTGGCTGCAGCGGTGCCCAAGGCCCAGCGCGCCATGGCCATCGGTGTCTGGGGCGGCGTGGCCGGCCTGGGCGTCGCGATCGGCCCGCTGATCGGCGGCGCGGTCGTCGAAGGCGTGTCGTGGCAGGCGATCTTCTGGATCAACGTCCCGATCGCGCTCGTCGCGGTGCCGCTCGTGCTGCGGGCGCTGCCCGAGAGCTACGGACGCCGCGAGCCCCTCGATGTCGCGGGCCTCGTGCTCGTCGGTGCCGGGGTGCTCGCCACCGTCTGGGGCATCGTGCGCGGCAACGACGACGGCTGGACGTCAACGCCGGTGCTGGGCGCTCTCATACTCGGTGGCCTGCTGCTGGTCGCGTTCGTCGTCCGCGAGAGCCGGGCCCCGCACCCGCTGGTGCCGCTGCGGCTGTTCCGCTCGCGCAGCTTCACCATCGCCAACGTCGCCGGCTTCGGCTTCTCGCTCGGCATGTTCGGCGCGGTCTTCCTGCTCGTGCAGTACCTGCAGGTCGTGCAGGGCTACTCACCGCTCGAAGCCGGTGTCCGCACCCTGCCCTGGACGGCGGCTCCGATGGTGGTGGCCCCCATCGCGGGCCTGCTCGCGCCGCGCGTCGGTGTGCGGGCGCTGCTGTCGACCGGCCTCGCGCTGCAGGCGGCCGGCCTGGCGTGGATCGCGCTGGCCACCGGCCCGGGGTCGACGTACGCCGGTCTGGTGCCCGCCTTCGTCCTCGCGGGCGTCGGCATGGGGCTGACCTTCGCGCCCAGCTCGACGGCGGTGCTGGCCGACATGGCCGAGGCCGACCACGCGACGGCGAGCTCGACCAACGCGACACTGCGCGAGATCGGTGTGGCGCTCGGTGTCGCCGTCCTGGTGGCGGTGTTCGAGGGGGCCGGTGGCACGGTGACGCCGACGGGCTACGCCGACGCGCTGCGGCCGGCGGTGCTCACCGGGGCGGCGGTCGTGGCCCTGGCCGCACTGGCCGCCCGCTGGCTACCCCGCCACGCACGGACGGTGAGCACGCTCGACAGCGCCGCCGAGGACGACGCACCGCTGGCGCCCGCTCTCACCTGACCCCTCCCCCTCGCTGGTGATCATGCACGGCAGCGCCGCATCCGGTTCAGGTGCGGCGCTGGCGTGCATGATCACGGACGGGCGTCGGCGGCCTCGTCGGAGTCGTCAGAGTCGGAGTTGGAGTCAGGGCCGGCGTCGGCAGCCTCGTCGGAGTCGGCGTCCGCCGCCTTGCGATAGGGGTCGGGGTCGCCGGCCGGGGCCTTGCCGTTCGCCTGCGCCGCGACGGCGGCATCGAGCTCGGCGGCTCGACGCAGCAGGTCGTCGATGTGGGCGGCGTTCTCGGGCATCGCGTCGGCGATGAACTCCAGGCTCGGCGTGAGCCGCAGGGTCACGCCCTGACCGACCTCGCGACGGATGACGCCCTTCGCGCTCTCGAGCGCTGCGGCCGTGCCGACGCGCTCTTCCTCCGAGCCGAACACGGTGTAGAAGATCGTCGCGTGCTGCAGGTCACCGGTGACCCGGACGTCGGTGACGGTGACGAAGCCGAGCCGGGGGTCCTTGACCTTGTGCTCGAGCGTCTCGGCCACGATCACCTTGATGCGGTCGGCGATCTTGCGGGCGCGGGGGTTCTCGCTCATGACGTCGTCCTGTCGCGGGTTGGGGTGGGGTGGTGAGCACGGGAGGCACCTGCCGACGCGTGGTCGTCAGGTGCCTCCCGTGGCGTGCGGTGTTGCGGCGTGCCGGCTCAGTCGCGCGGCTTCTCGCGCATCTCGTAGGTGGAGATGAGGTCACCGAGCTGCAGGTCGTTGTACGACCCGAGGTTGATGCCGCACTCGAAGCCCTCGCGGACCTCGGTGACGTCGTCCTTGAAGCGACGCAGACCGGCGATCTCGATGTTCTCGGCCACGACCACGCCGTTGCGGGTGATCCGCGCGCGGGTGCCGCGCCGGATCTCGCCCGAACGCACGATCGAACCGGCGATGTTGCCGAACTTGCTCGACCGGAAGATCTCGCGGATCTCGGCGCTGCCGAGCTCGACCTCCTCGAACTCCGGCTTGAGCAGGCCCTTGAGCGCCGCCTCGACCTCCTCGATGGCCTGGTAGATCACCGAGTAGTAGCGGATCTCGACGCCCTCGCGCTCGGCGACGTCGGCGTTCTGACCCTCGGCTCGCACGTTGTAGCCGATGATGATCGCGTCGGACGCCATCGCGAGGTTGATGTTGTTCAGCGTGATCGCACCGACGCCGCGGTCGATGATGCGCAGCTCGACCTCCTCGCCGACGTCGATCTGCAGCAGCGCGTCCTCGAGCGCCTCGACCGAACCGGACACGTCGCCCTTGAGGATGAGGTTGAGCGTCTCGACCTTGCCGGCCGCGAGCGCCTCGTTGAGGTCCTCGAGGCTGATCCGCTTGCGGGCCTTGGCCAGGGACGCCTGGCGGTCGGCCGCCTCGCGGCGCTCGGCGATCTGGCGGGCCGTGCGGTCGTCGGGGGCCACCACGAAGGTGTCACCGGCGCGCGGCACGGACGACAGACCCAGCACCTGCACCGGACGCGACGGCGTGGCCTCGTCGACGTTCTTGCCGTGCTCGTCGAGCATGGCGCGCACTCGGCCGTACGCCGAGCCGGTGACGATCGCGTCGCCGACGTGGAGCGTGCCGGCCTGCACGAGCACCGTCGCCGTGGCGCCGCGGCCGCGGTCGAGGTTCGCCTCGATCGCCACGCCGCGTGCGTCGCGGTCAGGGTTGGCGCGCAGGTCGAGTGCGGCGTCCGCGGTCAGCAGGACGGCGTCGAGCAGCTGGTCGATGTTCTGACCCGCCTTGGCGGAGACGTCGACGAACATCGTGTCGCCGCCGTACTCCTCGGCCACGAGGTTGTACTCGGTGAGCTGTTGGCGCACCTTGCTGGGATTGGCGCCGTCGACGTCGATCTTGTTGACCGCGACGACGATCGGCACGTCGGCCGCCTGCATGTGGTTGAGCGCCTCGATGGTCTGCGGCATCACGCCGTCGTCGGCAGCGACGACGAGGATCGCGATGTCGGTGACCTTCGCACCACGGGCTCGCATGGCGGTGAACGCCTCGTGGCCCGGGGTGTCGATGAAGGTGATGGCCCGCTCGATGCCCTCGTGCTCGCGGTGGACCTGGTAGGCACCGATGTGCTGGGTGATGCCGCCGGCCTCGCCGCCGACGACGTCCTCGTTGCGGATGGCGTCGAGCAGTCGGGTCTTTCCGTGGTCGACGTGACCCACGACCGTGACCACCGGCGGGCGCGCCTCGAGGTCCTCGTCGTCCTCGCCCGCGATACCGCTCTCGAGGTCGATGTTGAACGCGTCGAACAGCTCGCGCTCCTCGTCCTCGGGCGAGACGACCTGGATGTCGTAGCCGAGCTCGGCGCCGAGCACGCGGAAGGTGTCCTCGTCGAGGGACTGCGTGGCCGTGGCCATCTCACCGAGGTGGAACAGCACCGTCACCAGGCTCGCCGGGTTTGCGCCGATCTTGTCGGCGAAGTCGCTCAGGCTCGAGCCGCGACGCACGCGCACGACCGTGGAGCCGTCACCGCGGGGAACCGAGACGCCGCCGAGCGACGGCGCCTGCATCTGCTCGAATTCCTGACGCTTCGCGCGCTTGCTCTTGCGCCCGCGGACCGGACGGCCACCACCACGGCCGAACGCACCCTGGGTGCCACCGCGGCCACCGGGGCCGCGACCGCCGCCGCCACCGGGACGACCGCCGAAACCGCCGCCGCCACCGGGGCGACCGCCGAAGCCGCCGCCACCGCCGCCACCGGGGCGACCGCCGCCGGCGCCACGACCACCCGGCGCACCGGGACGACCCGGCGCCCCCGGGCGACCCACGCTCGGCCGCGCCGGCATCATGCCGGGGTTCGGGCGCGCGCCACCGGGGCCGGCAGCCGGACGCGGGGGGCGCGGGCCGCCCTGCGGGCGCGGCATGCCCTGCTCGGCCGCGAAGGGGTTGTTGCCCGGGCGGGGGGCGCCGGGACGCGGCATGCCCTGGCTCGGCGCGAACGGGTTGTTGCCCGGGCGCGGGGCGCCAGGACGCGCGCCGCCTTCGGCGCGCGCCGCCGGAGCCGCCGGAGCCGCAGGTGCGGCGGGNTGGGTGCCTGGGCGGGTGCCTGCTCGGGTGCCGCCTTCGTGGCAGCGGGCTTGGCCGGACCCGGGGTAGGTGCCGCCGCAGCGGGGGCAGCTGGTGCGGCCGGCGCGGGCTTGGCCGCCGGAGCAGCCGCAGGCGCCGGAGCCGCCGCAGGGGCCTCGACCATCGGCGCGGCCTCAGGCGCCGGCGCCTCGACCGGGGCAGCCGGTGCCGGCGCAGCCTTCTTGGCCGTCTTCTTCGCCGCGGCCTTCTTGGCCGGTGCGGCTTCGGCGGCCGGCATCTGCTCGCGCAGGCGGCGCACCACGGGGGGCTCGACGGTCGACGACGCCGACCGGACGAACTCACCCATCTCCTGGAGCTTGGTCATGATGACCTTGCTCTCGACTCCAAGCTCCTTGGCGAGCTCGTAGACCCGGACCTTTGCCACGTTTCTCCCTGTCTGGTGGTCCGGGCCAGAGCAGGCGCGGACCGTCGTTAGTGCTGGGGGGTGTTCATCGCTGGGTGCTCATCGGGTGCTCATCAGCGTTCTGACCCGCTTCCGGTTGATCGCGCCCGCGCCGACGGCGACGCGGACGTGCTGTCCCCGCTCCCGGGGTCGGGAGCGGGCTCGTTCACAGTGCACAGCGCCTGAAGGGCACTGGTGATTCCATCCTGCTCGATCCTCGCTGTCGTGCGCAGGGCCCGCAGCAGCGCCGACCGGCGTGTCGCGAGCTCCCAGCACTCCAGGTCGGGGTGCAGCCACGCGCCACGCCCCGGCAGGATCCGCCGTTCGTCGAGCACCACGGTGCGGGCACCGTCACGCTCGACCACCGCGAACCGCAGGAGGACCGACCGACGACCCGAGCGACGACATCCGACGCACCGGCGCTGCGGCTCGTGAGCCGCGCCGCCGACGACCCCGGAGGACACCGCCTCAGGACGCTCGGTCGCCCCCAGTCTAGCGCGCCGGGCGCTCACTGCTCGCGCCGGTCACGGCTCCCCCGCCGTCGTGGACGACGCGGGGGCGCCGCCAGTGGCGGCGTTCGCCTCGTCACCGGGCGCCGTGTCGGGCCGGATGTCGATCCGCCAACCGGTGAGCTTGGCGGCCAGGCGGGCGTTCTGGCCCTCCTTGCCGATCGCGAGCGACAGCTGGTAGTCGGGCACCACGACCCGCGCCGAGCGCGCCGCGCGGTCGACCACCGTGACCTCGGTGACCCGCGCCGGCGACAGCGCGTGGGCCACGAAGGTCGCGGGGTCGTCGTCCCAGTCGACGATGTCGATCTTCTCGCCGTGCAGCTCCGACATCACGGCGCGCACTCGCTGGCCCATCGGGCCGATGCAGGCGCCCTTGGCGTTCAGCCCGGCGACCTGGGTGCGCACCGCGATCTTCGTGCGGTGCCCTGCCTCGCGCGCCAGCGCCATGATCTCGACGCTGCCGTCAGCGATCTCGGGCACCTCGAGCGCGAAGAGCTTGCGCACGAGGTTGGGGTGCGTGCGCGACAGCTGGATCTGGGGCCCCTTCGGGCCCTTGCGCACCGCGACGACGAAGCACCGAAGCCGCTCACCGTGCACGTACTGCTCGCCGGGGACCTGCTCGGTCTGCGGCAGCGCGCCCTCGACGGTGCCGAGGTCGACGAGCACCGTGCGCGGGTCGCTGGACTGTTGGATGACGCCGCCGATGACGTCGCCCTCGCGCCCACGGAACTCGCCGAGCACCTGCTCGTCCTCGACGTCGCGCAGGCGCTGCAGGATCACCTGGCGCGCCGTCGACGTCGCGATGCGGCCGAAGCCCGCCGGCGTGTCGTCGTACTCGCGGGTCGTGCCGTCGTCGAGGGTCTCGGTGGCCCACACCACGACGTGACCGGTCTGCCGGTCGAGCTCGACGCGCGCGTGCTGCTGGGCGCCGTCGGTGCGGTGGTACGCCACGAGCAGAGCCTGCTCGATGGCCGCGATGAGCACGCTGACCGGGATCTCCTTCTCCCGCTCGATCATGCGCAGAGCCGCCAGGTCGATGTCCACGTCAGTCCTCCTGCTCGCTGTCGACGTCGCTCTCGTCGTCGTGATCGCGGGCGCCGTCGATCGGCTTGAACTCCACCTGCACCTGCCCGCGCAGCACGTCGTCCCAGGCGATCTGTCGCCGGGCGGTGGTGCCCTTCTTCGGCCCCTCGACGTCGAGCTCGAGCGCCTCGCCCGCCTCGACGACGCGGCCGGTCACGCTCGAGCCGTCGCGCAGCCGCACCTCGACCTTGCGCCGGCGGTTGCGCCGGAAGTGCCGCGGATCGGTGAGCGGGCGATCGACGCCGGGCGACGTCACCTCGAGCACGTAGGCGCCGGGTACGACGTCGTCAGCGTCGAGCACCTCGGAGATGCGCCGCGAGGCCTCGGCCACGGCGTCGAGCGAGAGCGCGGCTGCGTCGTCCGCCCTGTCGTCGGCGAGGTCGACCACGACGCGCAGCAGCCGGCGGCTGCCCGCAGGCGCGGCGACGACCTCCTCGACCACGAGACCGAGATCGGCCGCGGCCGGCGCGATGGCGTCTCGCACAGCGTCCTGCAACGACGAGTCACTTCCCCCGCCTGCCTGGTGGTGCCTGGCCACTGGGAGCCTCCTGCCGCTGTTCTCGAGTCGTGCGACGCACCGGCGCCGCGACCCCAACCCTACCCACATCCGGGGCGTGCGAGGATCGTCGCGTGCCTGCTGACCTGCGGCCCGTGGGGGGCCCGACCGCGTGGCGCCGGCGATCGTTGCTGGCGGCTGCTGCCGCCGTCCCGGCCGCCGGGCTCGCCGCCTGCTCCGTGCGCGTGGGCCAGCCCACCACCGTGTCCACACCGACCGGGCCGAGCCGTGACGAGCTGGCCCGCGGGCGCGCAGCAGCGGACGCCGAGGCGCTGGCTGCCGCAGTCGTGCGCACGGCCCGCCTGGCGCCGTCCGCAGCGCGCACCCTGCGCACGATCGCGGACGAGCACCGGGCCCACGCCGCCGCCTTGCGGGCCGGCGGTGCGGCGGCCACCTCGTCGCCGAGCGCGTCGTCGACGCCGACCTCGACCTCGACCTCGACCTCGACCTCGACAGCCTCTCCCCGCTCGCCCGCTGCGGCCCTGACCGCGCTCGCCGCCCGCGAGCAGCAGACGGTCACGGCGCTCGAGGCCGATCTGGCCGCGGTCGACGGCTCGCTGGCGCGGCTGCTCGCCTCCGTGGCTGCCTGCCGCAGCACGCACGTGGCGCTGCTCGGTCAGCTGGCCGAGCGTGCCGGCAGCGGCGCGAAGGGACGCTCGTGACGCCGTCGGGGTCGTCGACCGCCACCACGCCGGCGACCACACCCAGCTCGGCACCCACGAGCCTGCCCGACGCGCAGGCAGGCGCGCTGGTGCAGGTGCTCGCGGCCGAGCACGCCGCGGTCTACGCCTACGGCGTCGTGGGTGCCCAGTGCGACGAAGCCCACCGCGACCTCGCCGAGCAACGGCTGCAGCAGCACGCCGCGCGCCGCGACCTGCTCGCCGCGAGGCTGACGACGGCGCGACGCACGCCGCCGCCGGCGGCGCCCGCCTACGGACTGCCGTTCACCGTCGACTCGCCGGCGAAGGCCCGCGACCTCGCCGCGCACGTCGAGCTCGCGGTGGCCGCGGCGAACGCCGACCTCGTCGCCGCCACGGCGCCCGAGCGGCGGCTGGAGCCCGCTCGCTGGCTGGCGCAGAACGCCCTCGCCGCCCGCACCTGGCGCTCGCGCTCGATCGCGTTCCCCGGGCTGCCAGAGCGCTCGTCGTGACGGTGGCTGTGCCGGCCGGCCTGCGCCGCTCGTTCGCCGGGGAGCCCGAGGCGAGGCCGTGGCTCGACGCGCTGCCCGAAGCGGTCGGCCAGGCCTGCGCGCGCTGGTCGCTCACCGTCGACCTCGCCCCGGACGAGCCGGCCTGGCACGGGTTCGCGGCGCTCGTCGTCCCCGTGCGCCGCGACGACGGCACACCGGCCGCGCTCAAGGTCAGCTGGCCGCACTGGGAGGCCACCCACGAGGCGCAGGGGCTGCTGGCCTGGGACGGCGACGGTGCCGTCCGCTGCCTGGAGACCGACGGCGCGTGGACGCTCCTGCTCGAGCGGCTGCACGCGGGCCGCGACCTCACGCGCCAGCCGGTGGAGTCGGCCGTCGCGGTCATCGGTGACCTGCTGGCCCGGCTGCACCGCACCCCGGCGCCGTCGTTCGTCCAGCCGGTGTCGGACGAGCTGGGTCGTCTGGTCGAGCGGTGGGCGCAGCCGCCGTCGTCCGACGTCGTGCCGGTGCGGCTGCGCGAGCACGCCGCTGGGCTGGCGCGTGACCTGGTGGCCGACCCGCACGACAGCGCCCTGCTGCACTGCGACCTGCACTACACCAACGTGCTCGCCGCCGACCGCGAGCCGTGGCTGGCGATCGATCCCAAGCCGCGGCGCGGCGACCCTGCGTACGAGATCGCACCGCTGTTGTGGAACCGGTTCGAGGAGGTCACCTCCTCCGCCGGCCCGGCCGAAGCCGCCCGCCGCCGGCTGCGCCTGGCCTGCGACCACGCGGGGATCGACCCCGAGCGGGCCGCCGCCTGGACGATCGTGCGCGAGGTGCAGAACGCCGAGTGGGCGGCCGAGGCAACCGACGACGCCGAGGTGGCCCGGCACCTCACGCTCGCCGAGCTCCTCACCCGCTGACCCCCGCTGACCCACGCCGGGTCAGGGGCGCAGGACGTCGTAGGTCAGCCGCAGCAGGAGCACCGACGACACGACGATAAACACCACCCGCACGAATCGGGCCCCGCGGGCGACGGCGGTGCGCGCGCCGAGGTACCCGCCGACCACGTTGGCCGCCCCCATGAGCAGGCCGAGCTTCCACAGCACCACGCCCTGCGGCACGAACACCACCAGGGCACCGAGGTTGGTGGCGACGTTGGCGATCTTGGCCTTCGCGCTCGCCTCCACGAAGGCGTAGCCGACGAGGCTCACGAGCGCGAAGACGAGGAACGAGCCGGTGCCCGGGCCCACCGCGCCGTCGTACACGCCGATCACGAGCCCGATGGCCCCCGCCGTCGCGTGATGGCGACGCCCGCTGTGCCGCAGGGCCGTCACCGCACCGAGCCCGGGACGACGCACGGTGTACACCAGCACCACGGCGAGCGCCACGACGACCACCGGCCGGATCGCCGCCGACGGCAGCACCAGCGCCAGGCCCGCCCCGGCCAGCGCGCCGACGAGGGCGGCAGCGGCCATGGGCAGCGCCGTGCGCAGGTCCGGGTGCACCCGTCGGTAGTACGTGACGGCGCTCGTGCTGGTGCCGCAGATCGACGCGATCTTGTTGGTGGCCAGCGAGTGCACGGCCGCGGTACCTGGCCCGAGCGCGATCAGCAGCGCGGGCAGCTGCACGAGGCCCCCGCCGCCCACGACGGCATCGACCCAGCCCGCGACGAGCGCCGCGAGCAGGAGCAGGACGACGGTGCCCCAGCCGACGTGGTCGGGTAGGCCCGCCCACGCGGCGGCGCTCACGAGCGGCCGCGCACGACCTCGATGACCCGGGTGACGACGTCCGCGACCGGCACGTCGGTGCGCTCCCCGGTCGCGCGGTCCTTGACCTCGACGACGCCGTCGGCGAGCCCCTTGCCCACGACGACGATCGTCGGGACGCCGATGAGCTCGGCGTCCTTGAACTTCACGCCGGGCGAGACCTTCGGGCGATCGTCGTAGAGCACCGACACCCCCTGACGCTCGAGCTCGCCGGCCAACCGCTCGGCCTCGACGAACACCGCGTCGTCCTTGCCCGTGGCCACCAGGTGGACGTCGTACGGCGAGAGCTCGCGCGGCCACACCAGGCCGGCGTCGTCGTGGCTGTGCTCGGCCACAGCGGCCACAGCACGTGAGACGCCGATGCCGTAGGAACCCATGGTCACCGTGACCTGCTTGCCGTTCTCGTCGAGCACCTTCAGGCCGAGTGCCTCGGCGTACTTGCGACCGAGCTGGAAGATGTGGCCGATCTCGATGCCCCGGGCCAGCTCGAGCGGGCCCGAGCCGTCGGGTGCGGGGTCACCCGCACGCACCTCGGCCGCCTCGATCGTGCCGTCGGCGTCGAAGTCGCGGCCCTTGACCAGGTCGAAGACGTGCTTGCCCGGCTCGTTGGCTCCCGTGATCCACACGGTGCCGTCGACCACCCGAGGGTCCAGGAGGTAGCGGATGCCGCTGGAGCTGTTCTCTCCCAGGGCCTGGGGGCCGATGTAGCCCTTGACGAGGGCGGGGTGCTTGGCGAAGTCGTCGTCGGTGAAGGGCTCGACCTCGGCGGGCTCGACCTGCGCGGCGAGGCGCTTGGCGTCGACCTCGCGGTCGCCGGGCAGGCCGATCACGAGCGGCTCACGGGTTCCGTCGGGCTGCACCAGCATGAAGACGACGTTCTTGAGCGTGTCGGCGGCCGACCACTCACGCTCCGGGAAGCGTTGTGCCGCAAGGGCGACGAGCGAGTCGATGGTCGGGGTGTCGGGGGTGTCCTCGACGTGCGCCGCAGGGACGTCGTCCCACCCGCGCACCGGCGGCGGCACCGTCACGACGGCCTCGACGTTCGCGGCGTAACCCCCCGGCGAGCGGACATAGGTGTCCTCGCCGTGCTCGGCGCGGGCGAGGAACTCCTCGCTGGCGCTACCGCCCATGGCGCCCGACATCGCCGACACGGGCACGTAGTCGAGACCCAGGCGGTCGAAGATGCGGATGTACGCCGCCCGGTGCGCGTCGTACGAGCGCTGCAGGCCCGCGTCGTCGACGTCGAAGGAGTAGGAGTCCTTCATGACGAACTCGCGCCCGCGCAGCAGGCCGGCGCGCGGCCGCGCCTCGTCGCGGTACTTCGTCTGGATCTGGTAGAGCGACAGCGGCAGGTCCTTGTACGACGAGTAGAGGTCCTTGACGACGAGGGTGAACATCTCCTCGTGCGTCGGGCCCAGCAGGTAGTCGCCGCCCTTGCGGTCCTTGAGCCGGAACAGGTTGTCGCCGTACTCGGTCCAGCGACCGGTGGCCTCGTAGGGCTCGCGCGGCAGCAGCGCCGGGAACTGCAGCTCCTGGAAGCCGGCGGCGTCCATCTCCTCGCGCACGATCCGCTCGACGTTGCGCAGCACGCGCAGGCCGAGCGGCAGCCAGGTGTACACCCCGGGAGCCGCACGCCGGATGTACCCCGCCCGCACGAGCAGACGGTGGCTCGGCACCTCGGCGTCCGACGGATCCTCGCGCAGGGTGCGCAGGAACAGGGACGACAGGCGCGCGATCACGAGGGCTCCTCGGGTGGTGCGGGGACGACGAGAGCCTAGTCGGCGACCCGCGGCCGGGTGCCGAGGTGGGCGGCGAGGCCACGCTCACGGGCCGCGCCGAGCGGCAGGTCGGCGGTCAGGACCACGAACGGTACGCCGTCGTGTTCGAGCCGCGCCGGCAGCTCGGTGAAGCCCAGGCGGCGGTAGAAGCCGCGCGCCGGGTTGGCCCCGCCCTGGGTGGTGAGCACCGCTCGGGGGTGGTCGACGGCGCCGAGCAGGCTCGCCACCATCCACCGGCCCAGGCCCTGCCCGTGAGACGGCGGGTCGACGAACACCGCGCACAGCTCGAAGGCGTCGTCGAGCACGGCGTCGGCACCGACGCCGGCCAGCGGAGCCCTCACCCAGGTGTCCCACCACGACCCCGGCTGCGTCGTCATGCCGTAGGCGTAGCCCACAAGCCGCTGGTCGTCCCACGCGCCCACGCAGCAGTACCCCTCGCGCTCGGCGTGCCGGGCGTACGGCGGCTCAGCGTCGTCCGCCCCGCCGACACCGGTCGCCTCGACCACGGTGGCCAGGGCTGCGGCCTGCAGCGTGCGGGCCGCCACGGTGTGCGCGAGGAGGTCGAGCGGCTCCACGCGCAGCGGGCTCACCCGGGGACCTGCGCGGCGCGGACGACGAGCCGCACGCCGTCGGGGTCGATGACCTCCAGCGCGTCGTCGTCACCCTCCATGGCGTCGTCGTGCCCGGCACCGCGCAGACGCGCCTCGACCTGCACGAGCGGCTCGCTGGTGACCAGGACGAGCTCGACGACGGCGGCGCGGTGCCGGGCGCCGTCCGGGCCGAGGCTAGAGGCGACCTGCGGGGCTCCCGGGAGGACGTCGACGAGCCCGTCGACGCCGAGCGCCTGCGTGAACGCCCGGTAGGCCGCGGGGTCCTGCGCCCGCACCAGCACCCGCACCCGCCAGCGCGGGTCGGCGCCACTGGCGTCGCGCTCGCGGTAGCCGTGCAGGTCGCTGGCCCGCTGGTCGACGGCCACCTGGGCACCGTTGGGGTCGGTGACCACGAGCACGCGGCCGTAGGCCTCGTCGTACACGGTCGCGTCGTCGAACCCCGCGAAGCGCAGCCGCTCGGCGAGGGCGTCCGCGTCGTCGCACTCCGCCGACAGCGTCGTACGTCCCGACGGCTGGCGCGACGCGCTGGTCGTGGCGTCGTGCAGGGCGAGCATGCCGCCGCCACCGGCGACGAGGTCGACCCAGCCGCCCCGCCCGCTCTCGACCCGGCTGGCCAGGCCCAGCAGCTGCGCGAACTGCTGACCGCCCCGGACGTCGGCGGTGAACCGCACCGGTCGCAGGGTGACGTCAGGCTCCACGGTCAGGCTCCCTCGTGCTCGTCGACGTACTCGGTGAGCGCGTCCTCGACGAGCGCCGACAGGCTCCTGTGGTCGTCGATCGCCAGGTGCTTGACCCGGCGGACCAGCTCTCGCGGGAGGTACACGTTGAACTGCACCTTGGCGGCAGTCTCACCCATGCCTAGGATGCTAGCACTCTAGCCGGTGGGGGTCAGAACAGGATCGTGGCGAAGGTGCCGACGCGCTCGAACCCGACCTTCTCGTAGACGGCGATCGCGCGGGCGTTGTAGTCGTTGACGTAGAGCGACACGATCGGGGCGTTGTCGCGCAGCGCCGCCTCCACCACGGCGGCCATGGCTGGCGCGGCCAGTCCCTGGCCGCGCCAACGCGGGTCGACCCACACGCCGTGCACCTGCGCCACCTGCGAGCTCACCGAGCCCAGGTCGGCCTTGAAGACCACCTCACCCGCCGGTCCGAGTCGCACGAGCGTGCGCCCCTGGCGCAGCAGGTCGGTGACCCGGCGCCGGTAGGCCATGCCGCCGTCGGCGCCGACCGGGGAGTACCCCACCTCCTCGGTGAACATCGCCACCGACGCCGGCAGCACCGCGATGACGTCCTCGGGCAGGGCCCGCAGCACGTGCGGGTCGGGTTCGACCAACGGTGGTGCCTCGATGCTGTAGAGCGGCTGGCACGGGCGCGTCTCGCGCGCCCGCCAACCCATCGCCTGCAGCCGCGCCCAGATGCCGTTGACCGCCGCGGCCTCACCGAACAGGGAGGAGTAGGTACCGCCGGCCCGGCGCGCCCGGCTCGCGAAGGCGTCCATGGCGGCCGGTGTGCGCACCTCGATCGGGATGAGGTTGGCCCCCGACCAGCAGGCGCTCGTCAGCTCCCCGTGCTCGAACAGCCCCCAGATCTCGCCACCCAGGCGCACCGGCTCGCTGCCGACGAGCTCGACCCGCTCGGCCACCATGACGTTGGCGACCGGGTCGCGGGCGCACAGCTCGAGGATCGCGTCGCGGTCTCGACGCTCCAGGGTCCGCATGGCGGTGGCGCTGCGCAGCACGACGTCAGCCTGCCGTGCACGCCAAGGCCGTGTCGACCGACGTCCTCACTGCGGACGCGCGCCCCCGGCGCGCTGCCCCGGCCTGCACCGCGTCAGGAGACGCTGACCGACGGCTCACCCTCAGCGTCCATGGTCTCGGCAAGGCGCATGGCCTCCTCGATGAGCGTCTCGACGATGGCCGACTCGGGCACGGTCTTGATGACCTCGCCCTTGACGAAGATCTGCCCCTTGCCGTTGCCGGACGCCACCCCGAGGTCGGCCTCGCGGGCCTCCCCCGGCCCGTTCACGACGCAGCCCATGACGGCCACGCGCAACGGGACCTCGAGGCCCTCGAGCCCGGCGGTGACCTCCTCGGCCAGCTTGTAGACGTCGACCTGCGCCCGCCCGCACGACGGGCACGACACGATCTCGAGCTTGCGCGGGCGCAGGTTGAGCGACTGCAGGATCGCGATGCCGACCTTGACCTCCTCGACCGGAGGCGCCGACAGGGAGACGCGGATGGTGTCGCCGATGCCCTTCGACAGCAACGCGCCGAACGCCGTCGCCGACTTGATGGTGCCCTGGAACGCCGGGCCGGCCTCGGTGACACCGAGGTGCAGCGGCCAGTCACCCCGCTCGGCGAGCAGCTCGTAGGCGCGCACCATGACGACCGGGTCGTTGTGCTTCACCGAGATCTTGAAGTCGTGGAAGTCGTGCTCCTCGAACAGCGACGCCTCCCACACCGCGGACTCCACGAGCGCCTCGGGCGTGGCCTTGCCGTACTTCTCCAGCAGCCGCGGGTCGAGCGAGCCGGCGTTGACGCCGATGCGCAGCGACACGCCGGCGTCCTTGGCGGCGCGGGCGATGGCACCCACCTGGTCGTCGAACTTGCGGATGTTGCCGGGGTTGACGCGCACGGCCGCGCAGCCGGCGTCGATCGCGGCGAAGACGTACTTGGGCTGGAAGTGGATGTCGGCGATCACCGGGATCTGCGACTTCTTGGCGATCGCGGGCAGCGCGTCGGCGTCGTCCTGGCTCGGGCAGGCCACACGCACGATGTCGCAACCGGTGGCGGTGAGCTCGGCGATCTGCTGCAGCGTGGCGTTGACGTCGGCCGTGAGCGTGGTGGTCATCGACTGCACGCTGATGGGCGCGTCACCGCCGACCTCGACCGAGCCCACCTTGATCTTGCGCGACGGACGCCGTGGGGCGAGCACGGGCGGGGGCAGGGCGGGCAGACCGAGGGAGACGCTCATGCCTCAAGTATCTCCCCGGCACCGACGGCCGGCGAAACGCACCCGGATCGAGCGGGTCAGCCGCCGAGCTTCACGGGCTTGACGATGTCGGCGTAGATCAGCAGCACCGACATCACGATCAGCACCGTGCTCATGGCGTAGGCGATGGGCAGCAGGCGGGCGACGTCGGCGGGGCCGGGGTCCGGACGCCGCCGCATCCGCGCGACGGCGCGACGCAGGCCCTCCCAGATCGCACCGGCGACGTGGCCGCCGTCGAGCGGCAGCAGCGGGATGAGGTTGAACACGAACAGCGCGAGGTTGAGCGAGGCCAGCAGGCTGAGGAAGAACGACACGCGCTCGCGCGGCGTCTGAACGAACGGGATCGAGTCGCTGCTCGCGATCTCACCGGCGGCGCGCGTCACGCCGACGACGCTGATCGGGCCGTTGGGGTCGCGCTCGCCGGAGCCGAACGCGGCCTGCACGATGCCGACCATCTTCTGCGGGATCCGGACGACGACCGCCGCGGTCTGGGTGAAGCCGTTCCACAGCGCACCCGGCACCGCCGTGATCGGCTGGCGTTCCATGCCCACCGACGGCGAGACGCCGAGGAAGCCGACCTGCGTGGTCTTCAGGGTGCCGTCGGCTGCCGTCACGGGGTTGCCCTGGTCGTCGAGCACGGGGCGCTGGCTGAGGGGGATCGCCGCCGAGAGGGTGAGCCGCTTGCCGTCGCGCTCGACGACGAAGTCGACGGTGCGCCCGCCCGCGCCCCGGATCGCCTGCGTGGCGTCGTCCCACGTGCGGATCGGTTGTCCGTCGAACGACACCAGGCGGTCGCCGGGGCGAAGACCGGCCGCGGCTGCCGGGGCCGGCTGGTCGCTCGGCGTGCACTCACGGTCGGGCGTGCCGGCGGGCAGGATGCACTGCGAGACGCTCGACACGGTGGGCACGAGGCTCTGCACGCCGAGCCCGGCCATCGTCACGGTGAGCAGCACGGCCGCGATGACGAGGTTCATCGTCGGACCGCCCAGCATCACCACGATCTTGCGCGGCACCGACAGCCGGTAGAAGACGCGGTGCTCGTCGCCGGGCTGGATCTCCTCCAGCGACTGCTGGCGCGCGGACTCGACGAGCATGCCCATGCGACCGGTCGACGACGAGCGCACGAAGCGCGGGTCGGTGCCGGGCTTGGGAGGGAACATCCCGATCATCCGGATGTAACCGCCGAGCGGGATCCACTTGACGCCGTACTCGGTCTCACCGCGGTGGCGCGACCAGATCGTCGGCCCGAAGCCGACCATGTACTGCGTGACCTTCACGCCGAACTTCTTGGCCGGCACCAGGTGCCCGATCTCGTGCAGCGCGATCGACGCACCGATGCCGACGACGAAGACGACGACGCCGAGGGTCCAGGCCAGAGCAGTCACGCACCCAGGATCGCACGGGCGCGGTGGCGGGCCCACCGCTCAGCCGCCAGCACCGCGTCGACGCTCAGCTGGCCAGAGGGCGCTTCGTGCTCGTCGACCACCCGCCGCACCGTCTCGACGATCTCGGTGAACCGGATCCGCCGGTCGTGGAAGGCCTCGACGCACTCCTCGTTGGCGGCGTTGAAGACCGCCGGGTAGGTGCTGCCCGAGGCGCCGGCGCGGCGGGCCAGCGACACGGCCGGGAACGCGTCGTCGTCCAACGGCAGGAACTGCCACGACTGGGCCTGCGTCCAGTCGATGGGCGCGTCGACGTCGGCCAGCCGCTCGGGCCACGACAGCCCGAGGGCGATGGGCACGAGCATGCGTGGCGGTCCGGCCTGGGCGATGGTCGAGCCGTCGACGAACTCGACCATCGAGTGGATCAGCTGCTGCGGGTGCACCACGACCTCGATGCGCTCGAACGGCACGTCGAACAGCAGGTGGGCCTCGATGACCTCCAGGCCCTTGTTGACCAGGGTCGCGGAGTTCGTCGTGACCACCCGGCCCATGGCGAAGTTGGGGTGGGCCAGCGCCTGCTCGGGGGTCACGTCGTGCAGCGACGCGCGGTCACGGCCGAGGAACGGCCCCCCGCTGGCCGTGAGCACCAGGCGCCGTACCTCGGTGGCGGCGCCGGAGCGCAGGCACTGCGCGATCGCCGAGTGCTCGGAGTCGACGGGCACGATCTGGCCGGGCGAGGCCGCCGCTGTGACCAGCGGGCCCCCGACGATGAGCGACTCCTTGTTCGCGAGCGCCAGCACGCTGCCCACCTCGAGCGCGGCGAGCGTCGGGCGCAGGCCGATCGAGCCGGTGATGCCGTTGAGCACGACGTCGTCGCCGCGGCCGGCGAGGGCAGTGGCGGCGTCCGGGCCGGCGAGCACCTCGGGCAGCCGGGCGCCGTCCGCCTGGCGGGCGAGCTCGTCACGCAGGGCGCTCTCGGCGCCGGGGTCGGCGACGCCCACCTGCTCGACGCCCAGGCTCAGCGCCTGCTGCGCCAGCGTGCGGACGTCGGAGCCGCCGGCCGCGATCGCGGTGACCTCGAACCGGTCGGGGTTGCGGGTGATGACGTCGATCGCCTGGGTGCCGATCGACCCCGTGGACCCGAGCAGCACGACGCGACGCATGCGCTCACCCTCCCACGCCCCCCGGCAGGGTCAGAGGGCGATGCCGACGTACTTGGTCTCGAGGTACTCCTCGATGCCCTCAGCGCCGCCCTCGCGCCCGAAGCCGCTCGCCTTGACGCCGCCGAACGGCGCCGCCGGGTTCGACACCACGCCCTGGTTGATGCCGACCATGCCGGTCTCCAGGCCCTCGCTGACGCGCAGCGCGCGCGACAGGTCGGTGGTGAAGGCGTAGGCGACCAGGCCGTACTCGGTGTCGTTGGCGAGGGTCAGCGCCTCGTCGTCCGTGCTGAAGGACGTGACCGGCGCGACCGGGCCGAAGATCTCCTCGTCGAAGACGCGGGCGTCGCTCGGGACGTCGGCGAGCACGGTCGGCGAGTAGTAGAAGCCCTTGTCGCCGGTGGGACCGCCACCGGTGAGCACGCGGCCGCCGTGGTCGATGGCGTCCTGGACGAGCTCGGCGACCTTGTCGCGCTGCTTGTCGTCGATGAGCGGGCCGACGTCGACGCCGTCCTCGGTGCCGCGGCCGACCGTGAGCGCCCCCATCCGCTCGGCCAGCCGCTGGGAGAACTCGTCCGCCACCGACTCGTGGACGATGAACCGGTTGGCCGCCGTGCACGCCTCACCGATGTTGCGCATCTTGGCGAGCATCGCACCGTCGACGGCCTTGTCGAGGTCGGCGTCGCCGAAGACCAGGAACGGCGCGTTGCCGCCGAGCTCCATCGACACCCGCAGCAGGCCCTCGGCCGACTGCTCGACGAGCTTGCGGCCCACCGGCGTCGAGCCGGTGAAGGTCAGCTTGCGCAGGCGCGGGTCGCGGATCAGCGGCTCCATGACGTCACCGGTGTGGGACGTCGTCACGACGTTGAGCACGCCGTCCGGCAGGCCGCTCTCGGTGAGGATCTGCGCGAGCGCCAGCATCGACAGCGGCGTCTGCGAGGCCGGCTTGACGATCATCGCGCAGCCAGCCGCCACGGCCGGCCCGATCTTGCGCGTGCCCATGGCGAGCGGGAAGTTCCAGGGCGTGATCATCAGCGCCGGGCCGACGGGCTGCTTCATCGTGAGCAGCCGCGTGGCGCCGTTCGGGGACGTCGACCACCGGCCGGCGATGCGCACGGCCTCCTCGGAGAACCACCGGAAGAACTCGGCGCCGTAGGTGATCTCGGCCATCGCCTCCTTGAGGGGCTTGCCCATCTCGAGGGTCATGAGCAGCGCGAGGTCCTCGGCGCGCTCGGTGATCTTCTCGAAGGCAGCCCGCAGGATCTCGCCGCGCTCGCGCGGGGCGGTGGCGGCCCAGCTCGCCTGGGCGGCCACGGCGGCGTCGAGGGCGGCCCGCCCGTCGTCGACGGTGGCGTCGGCAACCGACGTCAGCACCTCTTCGGTCGAGGGGTCGATCACGTCGAGCTCGGCGCCTCCGCTGGCCGCACGCCACTCGCCGCCGATGAACAGCCCTCGCTGCACCGACTCGACGACGCGTCGCTCGTCCTGCTGGGTCACGGGCTGCTCCTTAGCTCGGGAGGGTGTCTGGTGGACAGGCGCGGGCACCGCTGCGGTCTCGACGCTAGTCGAGGGCCGGGCGCGACCTGCCGTCACTGTGTCAACGGGAAAGCTCGCGCGCCGTCACTGTGCCGTCGGCCAGGTCATTAGTCTGCAAAGCATGAGCGATCTGCGCGAGTCCGCCCCCAGCCTCTCCCTCGGCGACGAGGCGGTGCCCCAGCGCCGCCAGCTGGTGACCGAGATCCCCGGCCCCCGGTCGCGAGCGCTGCACGAGCGCAAGAAGGCGGCCGTGGCCGACGGTGTGGGCACGACGCTGCCCGTCTACGTCGAGCGCGCCGGCGGGGGCGTCATCGTCGACGTCGACGGCAACTCGCTCATCGACTTCGGCTCCGGCATCGCCGTGGTCAACGTCGGCAACGCCAACCCGCGCGTCGCCGCCCGGGTGCAGGCGCAGGTCGCCCAGTTCACCCACACCTGCTTCATGGTGACGCCGTACGACGGCTACGTGGAGGTCTGCGAGGCCCTCGCCCGCCTGACGCCCGGCGACCACGCCAAGAAGTCGGCGCTGTTCAACTCCGGTGCCGAGGCCGTCGAGAACGCCGTCAAGATCGCCCGGGTCGCCACCGGCCGTGACGCCGTCGTGGTGTTCGACCACGCCTACCACGGCCGCACCAACCTCACGATGGCCATGACCGCCAAGTCGATGCCCTACAAGCACGGCTTCGGCCCCTTCGCCGGCGAGGTCTACCGCGCGCCCATGAGCTACCCGTTCCGCGAGGCGGCCCCGATCACCGGCGAGCAGGCCGCTCAGCGCGCGATCTCGATCATCGAGAAGCAGGTGGGCGCCGACGAGGTGGCGTGCGTCGTCATCGAGCCGATCCAGGGTGAGGGCGGGTTCGTCGTCCCCGCGAAGGGCTTCCTGCCCACGCTGGCGGCCTGGTGCCGCGAGAACGGCGTGGTGTTCGTGGCCGACGAGATCCAGACGGGCTTCGCCCGCACCGGCTCGATGTTCGCCTGCGACGACGAGGGCGTCGTCCCCGACCTCATCACCACCGCCAAGGGCATCGCCGGTGGCCTGCCGCTCGCTGCGGTGACCGGCCGGGCCGAGCTCATGGACGCCGTCCACGTGGGTGGCCTCGGCGGCACCTACGGCGGCAACCCGGTGGCCTGCGCCGCCGCGCTCGGCGCCATCGAGGCGATCGAGAGCGACCACCTCGCCGAGCGCGCGCAGCACATCGGCGAGGTCATGCTCGAGCGGCTGCACACCCTGGCCGCCGAGCACCCCCAGATCGGCGACGTCCGCGGCCGCGGGGCGATGGTGGCCATCGAGCTCGTGACCCCGGGCACCACCGACCCCGACCCCGCCGAGGCCGGGCGGATCAGCGCCGCCTGCCACCAGCAGGGAGTCGTCACGTTGACCTGCGGCACGTTCGGCAACGTGCTGCGCTTCCTGCCCCCGCTGGTCATCAGCGACGAGCTGCTCACCGAGGGCCTCGACGTGATCGCGGCCGCGGTGGCCGGGCGATGACGACCGGGGTGGCCGGGCGATGACGACCGGGGTGGACGCCGGGCGCCTGGCCGCCCTGCACCAGCGCGAGGTCGAGCGGTTCATCGCCGAGCGGCCCCAGTCTGCCGCGATGTTCGAGCACGCGAAGGAGCACCTGCACGGCGGCGTCCCCATGTCGTGGATGGCCAAGTGGCCCGGCCCGTACCCCGTGTTCGTCCAGAGCGCGCACGGCGCGCACTTCACCTGCGTCGACGGCATCGACCACGTCGACCTGTGCCTCGGCGACACCGGGGCGATGGTCGGCCACTCCCCCGACGCCACCGTCGCGCGGGTGCGCGAACAGGTCGAACGCGGCATCACCGCCATGCTGCCAACCGCCGACGCATCCGTTGCCGCAGAAGAGCTCTCACGCCGTTTCGGGCTGCCGCAGTGGCAGTTCACCCTCTCGGCGACGGACGCCAACCGGCACGTGATCCGCTACGCGCGACACGTCACCGGGCGGGCGAAGGTGCTCGTCATCGACTGGTGCTACCACGGCACCGTCGACGAGACCTTCGCGACGCTCGACGGTGACCAGGTGGTGCCGCGGCGCGGCAACATCGGCGCCCCGGTGCCGCCGTCCGAGACGACGGTCGTGGTGCCGTTCAACGACGTCCCCGCCCTCGAACGGGCCCTGGCCACCGGCGAGGTGGCGTGCGTTCTGCTCGAGCCGGCGATGACGAACATCGGCATCGTCCTGCCCGACGACGGCTACCACCAGGCCCTGCGGCGCCTCACGCGCGAGCACGGCACCCTGCTGGTGATGGACGAGACGCACACGCTGTGCGCCGGCCCCGGTGGCTGCACGGCCGCGTGGGGGCTCGAGCCCGACGTGGTCGTCGTCGGAAAGACGATCGGGGCCGGCATCCCCGCGGGTGCCTTCGGCTTCACCAGCGAGCTGTCGGAGCGGATCCGGCGCTCGGTCGAGCTCGAGGACATCGACGTCGGCGGGATCGGCGGCACCCTTGCCGGCAACGCGCTCTCGCTCGCCGCAGTGGCCACGACGCTCACCGAGGTGCTCATGGCGCTCATGAGCCCGGCCACCACCGAGGCGGACGTCGACCGGCACACCGAGGCTTTCGCCGAGTGCGCTGGCGAGCTGTTCGCAACGCAGTAACCTCCGGGGCGTGCAGCTCAACCCGCGCCACGTCGGCCGCTACCGCCAGATCGCGATGCTGCTGCTGCGCCACGGCCGCGGCGACCTCGTCAGCAGCTCCGGACTCGACGACATCCTGAGCCCGGACGAGCTGCCCCCCGGCGACGTCGCAGCCGCCGAGGGCCTGGCCAGTGAGCTCGAGGCGATGGGACCGACCTTCGTCAAGCTCGGGCAGCTGCTGTCGTCGCGCGTCGACCTGCTGCCGCAGGCGTACACCGACGCGCTCGCCCGGCTGCAGGACGACGTCGAGCCGTTCGGTTTCGACGAGGTCGAGCAGATCGTGAGCAGCGAGCTGGGCGTGCGGCTGTCGCGGGCGTTCTGCCGGTTCGACCACGTGCCGATCGCCGCCGCCTCGCTCGGCCAGGTGCACCGCGCGGCCATGCGCGATGGTCGCGAGGTGGTCGTCAAGGTGCAGCGGCCGGGCATCCGCCAGCAGGTGCTCGACGACATGGAGGTGCTCGGCGAGATCGCGGGCTTCGTCGAGGCCCACAGCGAGACCGGGCGCCGCTACGCCGTCGCCGACCTGCTCGAGCAGTTCCGCAAGTCACTGGTCGACGAGCTCGACTACCAGCGCGAGGCGCGCAACCTCGTGCTGCTGCGCGACCTGGTGAGCGAGCGACCTCTGATCGTCGTCCCGTCGCCGATCGAGGACTACACGACCAGTCGCGTGCTGACGATGGACTACGTGCCCGGCAAGAAGGTGACCGACCTCGGCCCGCTCGGGCGGCTCGACCTGGACGGCGCCGGGCTGGCGGACGCGCTCATCGGCGCGTTCACCCAGCAGGTGCTCGTGGCGGGGGTGTTCCACGCCGACCCCCACCCGGGGAACGTGCTGCTCACCCCAGACGGGCGCCTGGCGCTCATCGACCTCGGCATGGTGGGCCACATCCCGGTGCCCATGCGCGACCAGCTGATCAAGCTGATCATGGCGCTGCTCTCGGGGCGACCGGACGACGTCAGTCGGGTCGCGCGCACCCTCGGCACCGAGCTGCCCGGCTTCGACGAGCTCGCGTTCGAGCGGTCGGTGACCGACGTCGTCCTGCGGGCGACCCAGACCTCGATCGCCGACCTCGACACCGGCGCCGTCATGCTCGAGCTGGCGCGCCAGTCGGCGCGCGCCGGGCTGCAGCTCGCGCCCGAGCTGTCGATGCTCGGCAAGGCGATGCTCAACCTCGACCAGGTCGCGCGCACGCTCGACCCGACGTTCAGCCCGCAGCAGGCGCTGCAGCGGCACACCGCCGAGGCGATGCGGGCCGGCATGAGCATGTCGCCGGCCAGCGTGATGGCCGGCCTCATGGAGGCCAAGGAGTTCGTCGAGGCGCTCCCCGGCCGGGTCAACCGGGCGATGGACGCCGTGGCGAGCGGTCGCTTCGAGATGCGCGTGAAGGTCTTCGACGAGACCGAGTTCCTGCGCGGGCTGCACAAGCTGGCCAACGTCATCGCCGCCGGGCTCGTGCTGGCGGCGCTGATGATCGGCGCGGCCCTGCTCGCGCGACCGGGAGTCGACGGCCCGACGGTGGAGAGCCGGATCGCGCTCGCGGTCTTCGTCGTGTCGGCCGTCGGCGCGTTGGTGCTGCTGGCGCGCATCGGCTGGCAGTCGCGGCGCGTCCAGGCCTCCGACCGGCACGCCGACCGCCGCTCCTGACCGCCAGCACCCCGCTCAGGCGAGCGAGAACGCCCCGGCGAGGAGCTCGTAGGACCGCCGCCGCTCGGCGGGGTCGTGGATGTTCGTGGTCACGATGAGCTCGTCGGCGCCGGCGCGCTCGGCCCGCCGCAGCAGCTGCTCGCGGACGGCGTCCGGGGTACCGACCGAGACGAAGCGGCGACCCGACGCGGCGAGGTCGCGCTCGGCGTCCGTCCACGGGTGGGCCGCCGCCTCCTGCGGGCTGGGGAACGGCCCGGGCCGGTTGCTGCGCAGGCGCACCATCGACAGGTCGTGCGCGCGGGCCAGCTGCTCGGCGCGCTCCTCGGTGTCGGCGACGATGGCCGCGACCGCGAGGATCACGCGCGGCTCGGTGGGCGCACCGGGCCGGCCCGAGGGGCGGAAGGACTCGCGGTAACCGTCGACGGCCTCAGCCGGGTCGACGCTGCCGAAGTGGCCGGCGAACGCGAAGCCGGTGCCGAACGCCGCCGCCGCCTGACCGCCGTACAGGCTGGAACCGAGGATCCACACCGGCGGCAGCGGGACGTCGTCCGGCATGGCCCTGATCGCCGCGAACGGGTGGTCGGGCGCGAAGCCGTCGACGTAGGCGATGAGCTCGGCGTACTGCTGCGGGAAGTCGTCGGCCGTCAGTGCCTCACGGCTGCGGCGCAGCGCGAACGCGGTGAGCTGGTCGGTGCCCGGCGCCCGGCCGAGTCCGAGGTCGATCCGCCCGGGGTGCAGGCCCTCGAGCACGCGGAAGGTCTCGGCGACGGTGAGCGGCGAGTGGTTGGGCAGCATGATGCCGCCCGAGCCGACCCGGATGGTGCGCGTGGCCGCAGCGACAGCCGCCATGAGCACTGCGGGCGACGAGCTCGAGACGCTCGGCAGCGAGTGGTGCTCGGCGACCCAGAACCGCTTGTACCCCAACGACTCCGTGGCCTGGGCCAGCTCGATGGTCCGGTGCAGCGCGGACGACGGCACGCTGCCGGACGGCACGGGCGACAGGTCGAGTACGGACAGCGGCAGGCGGGCGGCGTCGGAGGTCACGACGGTGCCAGCGCAGGCCGCCTGCCGGGCATTCCCTCCCGGCTCAGGCCGGCGTCTGCTCGCGCAGGCCCCACGGTGACCCGTAGCCGTCCCGCAGCAGGTCGAGGAACGGCACGGCGTCGAACGCCTCCGGCCCCAGGACGCCGGCCCCCGACCACGCGCCGCTCGCGAGCAGCTCGAGCGCCACCACGGGGTTCACCGCGGTCTGCCACACGACGCACTGGGCGCCGTACTCGCGCATCGACCACTCGTTGTCGACCACGTGGTAGAGGTACACCTCGCGCGGTGCGCCGTCGGTGCCCGTGCCGGTGACCCACAACCCGGCGCACGTCTTGCCGCGCATGCGGTCGCCGAGCTGGGCGGGGTCGGGCAGGCAGGCGGCCACCACGTCACGCGGGCTGACCTCGACGCCGCCGACGCGCACCGGGTCGGTGGAGTCCAAGCCGAGCTTGTGCAGCGTCTTGAGCACCTCGATGAACTCGTCGCCGAGCCCGTACTTGAACGTCACCCGCTGCGCCTCGAGCCAGCGCGGCATGAGGAGCACCTCCTCGTGCTCGACGTTCACGCACTCGACCGGCCCGATGCCCTCGGGGAAGTCGAACACCTCCGGCTCGCTGAAGGGGGCCGTCGTGTACCAGCCGCGGCCCTTCTCCCACACCACCGGCGGGTTCAGGCACTCCTCGATCGTCGTCCAGATCGAGAACGACGGCGCGAAGTCGTAGCCCTCGACCGTGAGGTTGCTGCCATCGCGCGTGCCGAGCTCGTCGATGCGGCTGAACAGGTGGTCGCTGGCGTAGCGGGCGAAGACGTCGGAGAGGCCGGGCTCGACGCCGATGCCTACCAGCGCGAGGCGGCCCGCGCCGTCCCACTGCGCCGCCGCGTCGAACTGCTCGTCGCCGAGCTTCACACCGGTCTGCGCGTGCGGCTGGTCGGCGTGCGGGTGCGACAGGCTCATCGCCATGTCGAGGTAGTCGGCGCCGGCGGCGAACGCCCCCTCGAACACCGGCATCACGAAGCGCGGGTCGACGGCGTTCATCACGTGCGTCACGCCGTGCTCGCGCGCCAGCGCGGCCACCGACTGCGCGGACGACGCGTCAACGCGGGCAGCGACGAGGCGCTGCTCTCCGGGATGCCGCTCACGCACGGCCGCGACGGTGCGCTCGGCTCGGGCGAGGTCGTAGTCGCTCACGACGAGCAGATCGAAGAAGTCCCGACGGGCTGCGATGCGGGCGAAGGCGTCACCGACGCCTCCGGAACCGACGAGGAGGATGCGCATGGCACCACCGTACGAGGGCCGGCCGAGGCCGGTAACCTGCTTACATGACGACGCCCAGCGTGGTCCACGACGAGGAGGGGTACCCGTTCGTCGTGCCGGACGGCGCGGTTCGGCCGGGGCCCGATCCCCTTGCGGCAGAGCGGGCGTACGCCGGAAACCTGCTCGCCGCACTCTCCCGCACGGTCGACGACCGGAGCGACTTGGCCACCCGCGCCGTGCTGGGCCGCACGCGCCACGCGGCCGCAGCCGTCACGACGCTGCTGTGGTACCCGGACCGGCCGGTGGGCTTCCTCGCCGAGCGGCTGCGGATCAGCCCACCGGGCGCCGTCCAGCTGGCCCAGCGGTTGGCTGACGACGGCCTGGTCGAGCGGGTGCCGGCGGCGGACGGCCGGGTGACGCTCCTGGCATTGACTCCCGCCGGTGAACGCGTCGCGCTCAGGGTGCTCGAAGCGCGCAGAACCGTTGCCGCGCAGGCCATCTCGGCCCTAGACGACGCCGGGCTCGCCGGGCTGGTGCCGGCACTGGAGGCGATGCTCGGCGCGCTCACCGACGACCTGCTCACCGGTGAGTCCATGTGCCGGCTGTGCGACGAGCTGGCGTGCCCCGACGACCGGTGCCCGGTGGAGCGAGCGGAGCCGGCGCCACCGTCGCGTCGCGGCCTGGGGTACGGCGTCCCGCGGCACGCGGCCGGAACCGGCGAGGCATGATGCGGGCATGAGCGCCCGCACCGGAATCACCAACTCGCTGGTCGACGTCGGGGGTCTCGCCGTCGGCCACGCGACGCACACGGGTGACGGCTGGCTGACGGGTGCGACCGTGGTGCTCGCGCCGCCGGGCGGAGCCGTCGCCGGGGTCGACGTGCGCGGCGGTGGGCCGGGCACGCGCGAGACCGACCTGCTCGACCCGCGCAACGCGGTCGACCGCGTGCACGCCGTGGTGCTCACCGGCGGCAGCGCGTTCGGGCTCGCGGTAGCCGACGGCGTGATGGCGCACCTGGAGCGGCACGGCATCGGGTACGAGGTCGGCCCAGGCGGCCCTCCCGTGCCGATCGTGCCCGCCGCGGTGGTGTTCGACCTCGGCCGAGGCGGCGACGTCGCCCACCGACCGGACGCGGACTCCGGCGTGGCCGCCTGCGAGGCGGCGTCGTCCGAGGCGGTGGCGGAGGGCCTCGTCGGTGCGGGCACGGGCGCCGTCGCCGGTGGCCTCAAGGGCGGCGTCGGCTCGGCCAGCCAGGTGCTGGACGACGGCACCACCGTCGCCGCGCTCGTCGTGGTCAACGCGGTCGGCTCGGCGTTCGACCCCACCAGCGGTGAGCTGTGGGGAGCGCGTCACCTGCTGCCCGACGAGGCGGCGGTCGGCTCCCCGGATCTCGTTGCAGTGCAAGGGTTTCAACAGGGGCTGATGGCGCAGCGGGCGGCCGCCGTCGCCGGTGCGACGACGCTCGTCGTCGTGGCCACCGACCGAACGCTCACCAAGGCCCAGTGCGCCAAGGTGGCCGGTGTCAGCCACGACGGGCTGGCCCGTGCGATCTCGCCGGTGCACACGATGTTCGACGGCGACACCGCCTTCGCGCTGGCGACGGGTGAGCTCCCTGCGCCCGGCCCGTTCGAGCTGCACGCGGTGCTCACGGCAGCCGCCGACTGCACCACGCGGGCCGTCGTCCGCGCGGTGCTCGCCGCCGAACGCACCACTACGCCTGCGGGTACGTGGCCCGCGTACCGTGACCTCCTGCGCTGACGGACAGCGCCCGACCCCGTGATGGAGCCTGCCCCCATGCACCTCACCCTGACCCACGTCGGCGGCCCGACGACGCTCGTCGAGCTGGGCGGCCTGCGGCTGCTCGTCGACCCCACCTTCGACCCGCCGGGCGAGTACCGCGCGCCGTCGGGGGCCGTGCTGCGGCGCACGGCGCCCGCCGCGCTGACCGCGGCAGCGGTGCTCCCGGTCGACGTCGTCCTGCTCTCACACGACCAGCACGCTGACAACCTCGACCCGTCGGGCCAGGCCCTGCTCGCGCAGGTGCCCGTAGCGTTCTCGACACCAGAGGCCGCTGAGCGGCAGCCCGCGGTGCACGGCCTGGCGCCCTGGGAGCGGGCAGTGCTCGAGCGCCCGGACGGCGGCGCGCTGGTGGTCACTGCGGTGCCGGCGCGGCACGGACCAGAAGGCTGCGAGCCGAAGACCGGCACGGTCACCGGCTTCGTGCTGAGCGGTGCCGGCTTGCCCACCGTGTACGTCTCGGGCGACAACGCCGCCGTCGAGCTCGTGCACGAGATCGCCGAGCGGGTGGGCGAGATCGACGTCGCGCTGCTGTTCGCCGGGGCGGCGCGGACGCCGTCGATCGACGCACCGCTGACACTGACGGCCGCCGACGCGGTCGAGGCCGCGCGCCTGCTGGGCGATGCGCTGGTCGTACCCGTGCACGCCGACTCGTGGGCGCACTTCAGCGAGGGCGTCGACGACGTCGTCCGCGCCTTCGTCGACGCGGGGCTCGACGAGCACCTGCGCGTGCTCGATCCGGGCGTCCCCACCCCCCTGGCGCTGCGGCCCCTCTAGGCGCGGTGACCCCTTTAGGCGCGGTGACCCCTTGAGGCGGGCCGCTCAGATGAGGCGGCGGCTACCCGGCTCGACGACCCGCAACCAGCGGTAGCCGTAGCCGTCGAGCCGGACGTCGACCCGCCCCTTGGCGTCGGGCCGCAGGCCGCCGTCCTGCAGCAGGTCCATCAGCCGGTGGCCGTCGCCGCAGCCCTCGACTCGCAGCGGCACCTCCACCGCCTCGGGTGACAGGTTGTGCAGCGCCACCATGGACGCGTCGTCCCAGGTGCAGCGGTGCGCGAGCACCGAGGCGTGCGGCTGGTCGATCACCTCGAAGTCCGCCCAGCCCAGCTCGGGGCACTCGCGGTAGCGGCGGATCAGCAGGGAGACGAACCCCAGCATCGACTCGGGGTCGGTGCGCTGGTCGGCCACGTTCACGTGCTCCGGCGCGTAGCCTCCCTCGACCACCGGCCGCACCAGGCGCCGGCGCTGCGCCTGGGAGAACCCGCCGTTGGGTTCGCTGGTCCACTGCATCGGCGTCCGGACGGCGAGCCGGCCCGGCACCGAGAGGTCCTCCCCCATCCCGATCTCCTCGCCGTAGAACAGCGCCGGCGTGCCAGGCAGCGAGAACAGCAGGCTGTAGACCATGCGAATGCGGCGCGGGTCGCCGTCGAGCATCGGTGGTACGCGGCGACGCAGCCCGCGGCCGTAGAGCTGCATCTCGGGCTCGGGCCCGAAGGCGGCGAAGACCTCCTCGCGCTCGGCGTCGCTCAGCTTGTCGAGGGTGAGCTCGTCGTGGTTGCGCACGAACGTCACCCACTGGCAGTCGTCCGGGATCTGCGGGCGCTGGGTCAGCGCCTGCGCCAGCGGGCGCGCGTCCTGCCGGGCCAGCGAGAGGTAGAGGTTCTGCATGCTGATGAAGTCGAACATCATCGTCAGCTCGTCGCCGGCGTCACCGCCGAAGAACTCCAGCTGCCCGTCGTGCGGCAGGTTGACCTCGCCGAGCAGCACGCCGTCGCCGGTACGCCGGCTCACCACCTGGCGCAGGGCGCGCAGCCAGTCGTGCGGGTCGCCCATGCGCCGACGGTCCTGCTCGCTGATGTTGTCGACGCCGATGAGGAACGGCACCGCGTCGACCCGAAAGCCACTGACGCCCAGCTCGAGCCAGAACCCCATCATCTTGGCGATCTCGTCACGCACGATCGGGTGGGTGACGTTCAGGTCGGGCTGCCAGCGGTAGAAGTGGTGCAGGTACCACTCGCCCGTGCGCTCGTCGAGCTCCCAGATGCTGTCCTCCTGGTCGGGGAAGACCACCTGGTCGGAGGTGTCGGGCGGTGGGTCGGCGCGCCAGACGTAGTAGTCGCGCAGCGGCGAGTCCAGGCTGCGCCGCGCCTCCTTGAACCACGGGTGCTGGTCGGAGGTGTGGTTGACGACGAGGTCGATGATGACCCGCATGCCGCGGTCGCGCGCCGTGCGCACCACCTCGACGAAGTCGCCGTGCGTTCCCAGCCGCCGGTCGACGCCGTAGAAGTCGGTGATGTCGTAACCGTCGTCGCGGTTCGCCGTCGGGTAGAACGGCATGAGCCACAGGCAGGTGACGCCGAGGTCGGCGAGGTAGTCGATGCGCTGCGCCAGGCCCGGGAGGTCACCCTGGCCGTCGTCGTTCCAGTCCATGAACGTCTGGACGTCCAGGCAGTAGACCACGGCGGTCTTCCACCACAGGTCGCTGGTGTTGGTGATCCTCATGCGGGCGCCTCCTGGGTCTGCACCCACCGTTCCTAGCGCGGCTGGGCCACTACCGCCCGTCGAGCAGCGGGAGCGAGGGGTCCCACGGCGTGCCGCCTGCTGCGTCGCGGCGCCGCCGGGCGATCGCGCTCAGCGCCTCGAGCACCACGCGGTTCGCCAGTGCCGCCGTGATGTCGGCGTGGTCGTACGGAGGGCTCACCTCGACGACGTCGACCCCCACCACCGGCAGCTCCAGGCAGATCCGGCGGACGGCGTCGAGCAGCTGGCGGGCGCTCAGGCCCCCGGGCTCAGGGGTGCCGGTACCGGGAGCGTGCCCGGGGTCGCAGACGTCGATGTCGACCGAGAGGAACACTCCCTCGCACTCGTCGGTGGCGATGGTGAAGGCCTCGGTGAGGCAGTCGTCGAGGCCGCGGTGCACGATCTCGGTCATCTCGTACGAGCGCATCGACTGCCCAGCCATCCAGTCGAGCGTCTCGGGCGGCGGCCAGTAGCCGCGCAGCCCGACCTGGAGGAACCGGTCGCCGCGCAGCGCGCCCGACTCGATGAGCCGGCGCATCGGCTGGCCGTGCCCCCACAGCGAGCCGAACTCGATGTCGCCGGTGTCGGCGTGGGCGTCGAAGTGGATCATCGAGACCCGACCGTGGCCGAGCACGTTCGCGACGCCCTTGGCGTCCGGGTAGGCGATGGAGTGGTCGCCGCCCAGCACCACCGGGATGGCACCGGCTCGGGCCACCTTCTCGACCGCCGCCTCGAGCGCGGGCAGCGCCGTCTCGATGTCGCCGGAGTACATCTCGACGTCGCCGGCATCGACCACGCGCAGGTCCTGCAACCCGTCGGTGCGCAGCGCCAGGCTCGGGCGCGAGCCGTCGTGCGGCAGGTAGTCGGTCATCCGGATCGCCTGCGGGCCGAAGCGCGTGCCGGGGCGGTGTGACGTCCCCCCGTCGAACGGCGCGCCGACGATCACCACGTCCGCCCCCTCGTAGGTGGAGGGGTCGTCGAGGTCGCAACGGTCCACGCCGAGGAACGTGACGTCAGGACCGAACTGCGCGCCGTACCGGGTCATGGCCTCACCCTAGTTGGGCCCCTCCACCGTGGCGGGGTCAGGTGTTCTGGGGGAACCCGAGGTTGAGGCCGCCGTGGCTGGGGTCGAGCCAGCGCGAGGTGACGACCTTGCCGCGCGTGAAGAACTTGATGCCGTCCTCACCGTAGGCGTGGCTGTCACCGAACAGCGAGTCCTTCCAGCCGCCGAACGAGTACTGGGCCACCGGCACGGGGATCGGCACGTTGACGCCGACCATGCCCACCTGCACCTCGTTCTGGAACCGCCGCGCGGCACCCCCGTCGTTGGTGAAGATGGCCGTGCCGTTGCCATAGGGGTTGTCGTTGATGAGCGCGAGGCCCTCGTCGTAGGACTGCACGCGGACGACCGACAGCACGGGCCCGAAGATCTCGTCGGTGTAGACGCTCATCTGGGGCGTGACGTGGTCGAGGAGGGTCGGCCCGAGCCAGAAGCCCTCGGCAGCCCCGTCGACCTCGTGGCCGCGGCCGTCCACCACCACGGTGGCGCCCGCCTCGCGGCCCGCGTCGATGTACGACGCCACCTTGTCGCGGTGCTGGCGGGTGACGAGCGGACCCATGTCGCAGCCGCGACGGCCGTCACCGATCTTCAGCGTGGCCATGCGCTCGCGGATGCGGGCGATGAGGTCGTCGGCGACGGGCTCGACGGCGACGAGCGCCGAGATCGCCATGCACCGCTCACCCGCCGAGCCGAAGCCGGCGTTGACGGCGGCGTCCGCGACGAGGTCGAGGTCGGCGTCCGGCAGCACGAGCATGTGGTTCTTGGCGCCCCCCAGGGCCTGCACGCGCTTGCCGTTGCGGGTGCCCGTCTCGTAGACGTAGCGCGCGATGGGTGTGGAGCCCACGAACGAGACCGCTGCGACATCGGGGTGCTCGAGCAGCCGGTCGACGGCCACCTTGTCACCGTGGACGACGGTGAAGACGCCTTCCGGCAGACCGGCCTCGGCCCACAGCTGAGCGATCAGCAGGGACGCCGAGGGGTCCTTCTCGCTCGGCTTCAGCACCACGGCGTTGCCGGCGGCGATCGCCACAGGCACGAACCACAGCGGCACCATGGCCGGGAAGTTGAAGGGCGAGATCACCGCGACGACGCCGAGGGCCTGCCGGATCGAGTAGACGTCGACCTTGGTCGAGACGTTCTCGCTGAAGTCGCCCTTGAGCAGATGCGGTATGCCGCAGGCGAACTCGACCACCTCGAGGCCACGGCTCACCTCGCCAGCGGCGTCCGAGAGCACCTTGCCGTGCTCGGCCGTGATGGCGGCGGCGATGTCGTCCTTGCGCGCGGCGAGCAGCTCGCGGAAGGCGAACATCACGCGCGTGCGGGCCGTGAGCGAGGTGTTGGCCCAGACTTCGGCGGCGGACGCCGCGCTCGCGACGGCCTGGTCGACCGTCGCCGCGTCGGCGAGGTCGACGCGTCCGGTGACCTGACCGGTGGCGGGGTCGAAGACGTCCCCGCTGCGCTCCGTGGTGCCGCCGTAGGGCTTGCCGTCGATCCAGTGCGTGATGCGCGTCGTCATGCGTCCAGTCTGGGCGGAACGCGACGCCCTTCGACCCGACACTGTGTCGGCTAAACCCGGCCTGTACCCGTCACCCTGTCACCCGAGCCACCCGAGCCGCTCCGACGTTGATCACGTTACCTGGGTGACACACCGCTTCCCGAGGGTTGCACCCCTCGGTAAGCGGTGTGTCCCCCACTGAACGTGATCAACGCCCGGTGACCTGAGGGGTGGGGACGGCGTGGGGTGGGACGGTGGGGCGGGGTGGGGACGGTGGGGGGTGGGGTGGACCGGCTCAGGAGTCGAAGCCCAGGCCGGTGCGGTCGAGCGCCCGCAGCCACAGGCCACGGCGTCCCTGGCGCGCGTCCGCGCGGGCGATCGCGCGGCGGGTGAGCTGGATCCCCGTCCAGCGCAAGGGTTCGGGCGGGAAGGGCACCGGCTTGCGGCGCACCATCTCCAGCGCCGTGCGCTCGTTCTCACGCTGGGAGAGCAGGTCGAGGCACACCTGGGCGCCGAAGCGGCTGGCGCCGACGCCCAGCCCGGTGTACCCCTGCACGGACGCCACCTGGCCGCCGTGGCTGAGACCCCAGAACGCACTGAACCGCGTGCAGGTGTCGATAGCGCCACCCCACGCGTGCGTCACCCGCAGGCCGCGCAACGCGGGGAACGCCTGCACGAGGTGGTCGGCCAGCAGGTGCTCGGTGCGCTCGTTGCGCGCCCGCCGGGCCGTCATGTCGTTGCCGAAGTAGTACAGCGCGTCGTAACCACCGAAGAGCAGACGCCGGTCAGGGGTCAGCCGGTAGTAGTGGAACTGGTTGCCGGCGTCGCCCACGCCCTGCCGCCCCTCCCAGCCGATGGTGGCGAGCAGGTCGTCGCTCAGCGGCTCGGTGACGATCACGTGGTCCCACACCGGCACGACGTAGGGCCGGTAGCGCTTCACCGGCGACGGGAAGACGTTGGTGCCGAGCACTACCTGCCGCGCACGCACGCTGGCGTCCGGCGTCCGGACGACGACGCCCCCGCCGCCCCGCGCGCCCAGGTCGAGGACGTCGAGGACTCGTGTCGACTCGCGGATCCGCCCGCCGAGTCGCTCCACGGCGTCCGCGAGACCCCACACGAGCCGTGCCGGGTCGACCATCGCCACGCCGCGCGCGTCGTACCGACCGCCGAGGTACGTCGGCGAGTCAACCAGTGCCCGCGTCCCACGCGCGTCGAGCAGCTGCGACGACTCACCGACCGCCGTCGCGAGCTCGTGCTCTTCGGCCAGCCCGTCGAGCTGCCACGGCTCGACGGCGACATCGAGCTCACCCGAACGCCGGAAGTCGCAGTCGATCCCGTACCGCTCGACGGCCTCCTCGATGGCGTCGAGGTTCTGGCGGCCGAGGCGCGCCAGCACCGACAGCTCGGACGGCCACCGGTCGTGCCCGTTCGACACGCCGTGGGTCAGGGACGCCGCGCAGAAGCCGCCGTTGCGCCCGGACGCCGCCCACGCCAGCCGGTGCCCCTCGATCACCAGGACGTCGCGCCCGGGCTGCTCCTCGAGGGCGATGAGCGCGGCCCAGAGCCCTGTGAGGCCGCCGCCGACGACGACGAGGTCAGCGGCCTCGTCGTCCATCAGCCGCGGGCGAGCAGCTGGTCGCTGCGCGGAGTCCAGCCAGTACGGCGTCGAGCTCGCGCCGTCGAGCCCCAGTGCCGCGTTCACACGTGCCGGTTGCGGCGGGCACTCACCAGCTGGCTGCCACCGACTGCGAGCAGGGCGACCACGAACATGACCGTGCCGATCACGTTGATCTGCACCGGTGTTCCGCGCGCCGCTGCACCCCAGATGTACATCGGGAAGGTGATCGACGACGAGCTCGCGTTGAAGTTCGTGATGATGTAGTCGTCGAACGACAGCGAGAAGGACAGCAGCGCGGCGGCCGCGATGCCCGGCGCCACCAGCGGGAGCGTGACGCGCAGGAACGTCTGCGTCTCGTTGGCGTAGAGGTCCATCGCGGCCTGCTCCAGCCGCGGGTCGAGCCCGGCGATGCGCGCCTTGACCGTCACGATGACGAACGACAGGCAGAACATGATGTGCGCGATCAGGATCGTGAGCGGCCCCAGCGGCAGGCCCATCCCGATGAACAGCGTCAGCAGGCTCGAACCCATGACGACCTCGGGCGTGGCCATGGGCAGGAAGATGAGCAGGTTCGTCGCCGCGCGCCCGCGGAAGCGGTGCCGCGCCAGAGCGAACGCCGCCAGGGTCCCGAGCACCGTCGCCCCGAGCGTCGCCAGCAGGCCGATCTTCAGCGAGAGCGACAACGAGCTGCACAGGCCGGCGGCGCCGCACGGGTGGAGCCAGGCGTTGAACGAGAACCGCGCCCACTCGTAGTTGAACCGCCCGGTGGGGTTGTTGAAGGAGAACAGCACGACGACGACGTTCGGCAGCAGCATGTACTCGAAGACCGCCGCGGCCACCAGCGAGATGACGTGCTCGCGCACCCACGAGATCGGCCCCTGACCGCGGGCGGCTGCACGGATGAGCAGCGCCGCCAGGACCAGGACGTCGACCGCGACGACGACGACGAGCAACCACGTCATGAGGTTGTGGCGCATCAGACGAGCTCCTCCGTACCGGCCCGCCGGACGTACACCGACACCAGCACCACGATGGTGAGCATCAGGACGAACGACAGCGCTGCCGCAGTCGGGTAGTCGAGCACACGCAGGAACTCCCCGTCGATGACCTGGCCGATCATCGTGGTGTTCGTGCTGCCCAACAGCTTGGAGTTGATGTAGTCACCGGCCGCCGGGATGAACGTGAGCAGCGTGCCGGCCACCAGACCTGGCAGCGAGAGCGGCAGGGTCACCTTGCGGAAGCCGGTGAAGGGGCTGGCGTACAGGTCACCGGCGGCCTCGAGCAGTCGCGGGTCGAGCCGCTCGAGGCTGGCGTACAGCGGCAGCACCATGAACGGCAGGAAGTTGTACGTCAGACCGGTGATCACCGCGAACTTCGACGCCATCAGCTGGTCGTTGCTGGTGAGTCCCAGGAACTGCAGGACGTCGATGAGGTGGCTCCAGTTGACGAAGCGCACCACGGGGCCGCCGTTGGACAGGATGGTCTGCCACGCCAGCGTGCGGATGAGGAAGCTGGTGAAGAACGGCGCGATGACGAGCACCAGCAGGAAGTTCTTCCACCGCCCGGACTTGAACGCGATGGCGTAGGCCAGCGGGTAACCGATGAGCGCGCCGAGGATCGTGGCCGAGGCCGCGTAGCCCAGCGAGCGGATGAACTGGGGGTAGTAGTTCTTCAACGCGTCGACGTAGGTGCCGAAGTGCCAGGTGAGGGCGTAGCCCTGCTCCAGTGACCCCTGCTGCAGCGACGTCGAGGCCAAGAACACCATGGGCACGACGAAGAAGACCGTGAGCCACAAGATGCCCGGCAGCAGCAGCAGGTACGGCGTCTTGCGGCTGCGAGCGGGCGCCTCCACCTGAGGCGCGCCGGCGCCCGGCGCAGCCCCGCCGTGGGCCAGGGCGCTCATGAGGCGCTGCCGGCCAGCACGGCCTGGCCGTCCGTCTCCCGCTCCTCGCCCGCGTGCGCGTCCTGGGCCGCATCCAGCGCGAAGCCGTGCTGGGGAGCCCACTGCACCGTGACCTGCTGCCCGGGACGCAGCGGCGGCGTGCCGTCGTTCTGCTGCACCACGTTGAGCTCCTGGCCCCACGGCATCTTGACGAGGTACTGCGTCGAGACCCCGGTGAACGAGGTGTCGGTGACCGTCCCCGTGAGCTGGTTGCCGGTAGCGGCGGTGGCCTCGGTGCGGATCACCAGCTTCTCGGGCCGGACGCCGAACCACACGTTGCCGTCGTGAGACGCGCTGCGTCCACGCGGCAGGCGCAGCGACTGCCCTTGGACGTCGATCACGAGATCGTCGCCGTCCGAGCCGGTCACCTTGCCGGGCAACAGGTTCGACTGCCCGAGGAAGTTGGCCACGAACGTCGTGCTCGGCCGCTCGTAGAGGGACGCCGGGTCGCCCAGCTGCTCGATGACCCCGGCGTTCATGACGGCGATGGTGTCGGCCATGGTCATGGCCTCCTCCTGGTCGTGCGTCACGTGGACGAACGTCAGGCCCACCTCGAGCTGGATCCGCTTGAGCTCGATCTGCATCTGCCGACGCAGCTTGAGGTCGAGCGCGCCGAGGGGCTCGTCCAGCAGCAGCACCGACGGCCGGTTGACGATGGCCCTGGCCAGGGCGATGCGCTGCTGCTGCCCACCTGACAGCTGCCCGGGCTTGCGCGTGGCCAGGTGCGCCAGCTGGACCAGCTCCAGCGCCTCCATCGCCCGCTGCCGCGTGTCCTTCTCCCCGCGTCGCCGTAGCCCGAACTCGACGTTCTCGACGATGTTGAGGTGCGGGAAGAGCGCGTAGCTCTGGAACACCGTGTTGACCGGGCGCTGGTACGGCTTGGCGTTCGTGATCTCGTCGTCACCGATCAGCACCTGCCCGGACGTCGGCCGCTCCAGCCCCGCCACCATGCGCAGGGTGGTGGTCTTGCCGCAGCCGGAGGGGCCGAGCAGGGCGAAGAACGACCCCTGCGGGATCACGAGGTCGAGGTCGTCGACCGCCGTGAAGTCCCCGAAGCGCTTGGTCAGGCCGACCATCCGCAGGTCTCCCCCGGGGTCGTTGCGTTGGGCCGCCATCGTCACGCTCCGATCAGGGACTGGAAGGCCTGGGTGTACTTCGTCTCCTCGGCCTCCGACAGGCCGCGGAAGACGTGGGACTGCGCGAGCACGGCGTCGTTCGGGAAGATCAGCGGGTTCTTCGCCACCGACGGGTCCTGCTTGAGCAGGGCGTCCTTCGTGCCCTTCACCGGCGCGATGTAGTTCACGTAGTCCTCGACCTGAGCCATGACGGCGGGGTCGTAGTAGTAGTTGATGAGCCTCTCGGCGTTCTTCTTGTGCTGGGCCTTGTTGGGGATGACGAAGTTGTCCGACCAGATCATGTGGCCCGTGGAAGGCAGGGCGTAGCCGAGGGCGGGGTTGTCGGCCTGCAGCTGCACGACGTCGCCGGTCCAGGCGAAGCAGGCGGCGATGTCGCCGGCAGCCAGGGGCTTGCCGTACTCGTTGCCCGTGAACCCGCGCAGCTGCCCGGAGTCCTTGGCCTTCTTGAGCTCGTCGATGGCGGCGTTGAAGTCTGCGTCGGTGAACTTCGCGGGGTCCTTGCCCATCGCGAGCATCACCAGGCCGACGGTGTCGCGCATCTCGGTGAGCAGCGTGACCTTGCCCTTGAGCGAGGGGTCGGTGAGCAGCTGGTCGACGCTCTCGATCTTCTTGCCGCCCGTGGCCTTGGGGTTGTAGGCGATGCCAGTGAACCCGCTCTGCCAGGGCAGGGAGTACTGGCGGCCCGGGTCGAACTCGACGTTCTGCAGCGAGGGCTCGAGGTTCTGGGCGTTGGGGATGTTGGCCTTGTCGAGCTTCTGCACCCAGTTCAGCCGGATCAGGCGGGCGACCATCCAGTCGGTGCTGCACCACACGTCACGGCCGGTGTCCTGACCGGCCTGCAGCTGAGGCTTGACCTTGGCGAAGAACTCGTCGTTGTCGTTGTAGTCCTCGGTGTAGGCGACCTTGATGCCGGTCTTCTTCTCGAACGCGTCCAGCGTCGGGTGGGCCTGCGTCTTGTCGTCGACGTCGATGTACTCGGGCCAGTTCGACCACTTCACGACCTTTTCGGTCTCGGACAGGTCCGTGGCCGCGGCCTGGTTCGACGGCGCGGTCTTGCTGGCAGTGCCCTTGGTGCCGCAGGACGCGAGGACGCCGGCGACGCCCAGCGCTCCCATCGAGCTGAGCAGCGTGCGACGGCTCAGCATGCCTCGGGCCAGCGCGACCGCTTGGGGGTCAGGGGTCTTACGGGGGCTCATGAGGTGTCCTTCCGGTGGGGGCGGTCGTGCCAGTCGGTCGTCGTGCGGGGCGAGAGGGTCGCCGAGAGGGTCAGGGGGTACTGAAGACCGTGCGGTGCCAGGGTTTTCGGGCGACGCCGGTCACGTCCGTCATGACGTGCTTGATGCTGGTGTACTCCTCGAGCGAGTAGGCGCTCATGTCCTTGCCGAAGCCAGATGCCTTCACGCCACCGTGCGGCATCTCGCTCACGATCGGGATGTGGTCGTTGACCCAGACACAGCCGGCCTGGATCTCGCGCGTCGCGCGAGCGGCCCGGACGACGTCGCGCGTCCAGGCGGAGGCGGCGAGGCCGTAGACGGTGTCGTTCGCCAGGGCGATCGCCTCGTCGTCGGTGTCGAACGGCACGGCCACCAGCACCGGGCCGAACACCTCGTCGCGCCAGATCGCCGCCGAGGCGTCGACGCCGCTGACCAGGGTCGGCTCGTAGTAGGCGCCGCGCGCCAGCGCGCCACCCGGTACGGCGCCACCGCAGACGATCTTGGCGCCGGCGGCGCGGGCGCGCTCGACGTGCGCGGCCACCCGCTCCTGGTGCGTGCGGCTGATGAGCGGCCCCTGGTCGGTCGCCTCGTCGCGCGGGTCGCCGAGCCGGACGGCGGTCATCAGGTCGGCCACGCCGGCCACGAAGGCGTCGAACAGCGAGCGGTGCACGATCGCCCGGGTCGCAGCCGTGCAGTCCTGACCGGTGTTGATGAGCGCTCCGGCCACCGCGCCGTGCACGGCCGCCTCCAGGTCGGCGTCGTCGAACACCACGAACGGAGCCTTGCCACCCAGCTCGAGGTGCACCCGCTTGGCGCTCGCCGAGGCCAGGGCCATGACGCGCTGCCCGACGGCCGAGCTGCCGGTGAACGACACCATCGCGACGTCCGGGTGCGACACGAGGTGCTCGCCCGCGCCCTGACCGGCTCCGGTGAGGACGTTGACGACACCGTCCGGGATGCCCGCCCGCTGGGCCGCCTCGGCCATCATCAGCGCGGTCAGCGGCGTCAGCTCGCTCGGCTTGAGCACGATGGCGTTGCCGGCCGCGATCGCCGGCAGGACCTTCCAGGCAGCCATCTGCAGCGGGTAGTTCCAGGGAGCGATCGACCCGACGACGCCGAGCGGCTCGCGACGCACGGACGACGTGTGGTCGGGCGAGTACTCGCCCGTCGCGCGGCCCTCGAGGAGGCGCGCGGCGCCGGCGAAGAAGGCCGTGTTGTCGATGGTGCCGGGCACGTCGAACTCACGGCTGAGCCGGATCGGCTTGCCGGTCTGGGACGTCTCGGTCTGGGCGAGATCCTCAGCCGCCGCGTCGAGCTCGGCCGCGAGGCGGAGCATGGCGCTCGACCGCTCCCCCGGCGTCGCGCGGCCCCAGTCGGCCTGTGCGCTCACCGCGGCCGCGACGGCGGCGTCGACGTCCGCCGGTCCCGCGAGCGCCGCGGTCTCGACCCGCTCGCCGGTCGAGGGGTCGACCACGTCGTGCCGCGGGGCGGCGTCACCAGCGAGCGCACTGCGCCGGCGCCCGTCGATCCACTGGTGGCCCGCGCTCAGATCCGCCACGCCGCCTCCTGTGCACTGTGTGTTCCTGCAACTGGATGATCGTGACACGCGGGGTCAGGGCAGACAAGGGTTTTCAAGGGATTCCGTCGCCGCAAGCCGTTACCTCAACGAAATCTAGCGTGCTTGACACGAAGCACGATTGACCCCGCGTGCTGTCAGCGGCGACCATGGCGGCTACCGTGGGCGACAGACTGCCTGCTGTCGGCGGGCGGCCAGTACAGACTGTCGGGACTCACCTCCCCCGGTCGTGCGCGAAAGGAGCACCCGTGCTGCCCACCCTCGGTGCCGTCCTCGAGCTGCCGGTGCTCGCGGCGGGTCGCCCGCACGTCGTCGCAGGCGCCGACCACCTCGACCACCCGGTGCGCTGGGCGCACGTCGCCGAGGTGGCCGACATCAGCGAGCTGCTGCGCGGTGACGAGCTGATCCTCACCACCGGCGTGGCGCTGCCGCGCACCGACGAGGGCATCGTGGAGTTCGTGCGCACGCTGGCGGCCCTGCCGGTCGCCGGCCTGGTCGTCGAGCTCGGCCGGGCGTACGCCGGGCGGGTGCCGAGCGCGATGGTGCGAGCGGCCGAGCGCAGCGGCCTGCCGCTGATCGAGCTCACCCAGCCGGTCGCCTTCATCGAGGTCACCGAGGCCGTGCACAGCCTGGTCATCGACGGGCAGATCAGCTCGCTGCGCCAGGCGCAGGCGCTGCACGAGACCTTCACCGAGCTCGCCGTCGAGGGCGCCGACACCGCCGAGATCGTGCGGCAGGCCGCCCGGATGGCCGGCGCACCCGTCGTCCTGGAGACGCCCGGTCACCTGGTGGTGGAGCACGATGCCGCGGGACACGACGACAGCACGTTGCTGTCGCGCTGGCAGCAGCGCTCGCGCGCGGTGCGCGTCCCCGGTCGGGCCGGGGTCGACCCCCTCTCCGGGTGGGTCGTGGCCACGGTGGGGGCGCGCGGCGAGGACTGGGGCCGGCTGGTGCTCGTACGCCCTCCGGACGACCCGCACCCGCACGACCTCATGCTCGTCGAGCGCACGGCCACCACGCTGGCCCTGCAGCGGCTGATCGCCCGCGACCGCGAGGGCCTGGAGCGACAGACGCACCGCACGCTGCTCACGGCCCTGATGGAGCACCAGCACCCCGACGCCGAGATCGGCCTGCGGGCCCGGGCGCTCGGGGTGCCGCTGGAGGGCCGCCGCCTGCTGGGTGCCGTGGTGCGCTGGCGCGAGCCCAGGTCGGCCGCCACCCTGGCCACGCAGGCGCGGCTGCGCGATCTCGCCGACGCCGTGGCGCAGGCGGCCCGCGACGCCGGCACCGCCGCCCTCATCGGGTCGATCGACGAGCGCAGCGTGGGCGTGCTCGTGGCACTCGACCGGCGCGACGACGACTCCGCGCTGCTCGGCCGGCTGGCCCACGCCGTGGAGCGCGTGGTGCGCTACCGCCTCGCGGGCGCCGACAACCGCCAGCTGCTGCTGGCAGCCGGCACGGTGGTCGCAGGGTTGCGCGACGCCCGCCGCAGCGTGGTCGAGGCCCAGCAGGTGGCGGACGCGGCGTCGCACCTGCCGTGGGCGCCGGGGTTCGTGCGGCTGCACGACGTGGGCGTGCGGGGGCTGCTCGCCCTGCTGCGCGGGGACGCCCGCATCGAGACCTTCGTCGAGCGCGAGCTCGGGCCCTTGCTCGAGCGGGGCGACGACCTGGTGGGCGTGCTGCGCGCCTACCTCGACGCCGGCCGCAACAAGTCGGCGGCCGCGAGCGCCCTGCACCTGTCGCGACCGGCTTTCTACGACCGCCTGACGCGGCTGGGCCAGGTGCTCGGCGTCGACCTCGACGACGTCGAGACCTGCCTGGCCCTGCACGTGGCGCTGCTGGCCCGCGACACTGCCTGACCAGAGCGCGAATTCGGGCCGGATCTCGGGGACATCCCCGATAGCGTCGTGCGTGCGCTCTGCCGCACAGTGAGGTGCGCCCGTCGGGGGTGCAGCCGGCAGCCCGCCGGCAGTGGGGTGCTCGTCAGCGAGGGGGTCACATGGTCAGCCTGACCGCACCGGTGAGCCGGTGGATCGGACGTCGGCTGCTCACCCGGGCGGCGTCGTCCGGTGGTGTTGACCTGTCACGGATCTCGGTGGTCCCGAAGGCGTTCAAGGTGCCCTTCCAGCGCGAGGGGCTCGACCCTCGGGTGCGCGTGGGCGCCCGCCGGGAGCGGCCGCCGGTGAGCCGGCTCATGCACGTGTTCGGGCTCAACGTCTGGCTCGTCACGGGTTACCCCGAGGCGCGGGCGGTGCTCGCCGACACGACGAGCTACAGCAACGACATCCGGCCCATGGTGGCCAGCGCCGGCAGCACGCCAGTGCACTCGATCGGCGGCCTGGGTTTCACCGACCCGCCGGTGCACACGCGCCTGCGCGGCCTGCTCACCCCCGAGTTCACCAAGCGGCGACTGGCCCGGCTGCAGCCGCGGATCGAGCAGATCGTGCACCACCAGCTCGACGTCGCGCAGGAGGCCGGCGAAGTGTCCGACCTGGTACGCGCGTTCGCGTTCCCGGTGCCGTTCCAGGTGATCTGCGAGCTGCTCGGTGTGCCGCTGGAGGAGCGTGAGGAGTTCCGCGCGATGGGCGCCGCCCGCTTCGACCTGTCGCAGGGCGGGGCCGGGCTGTTCGGTGCGGCCTCGAAGTCGCGCGAGTTCCTGTTCCAGGTGGTCGCCGAGCAGCGGGCCGAGCCCGGCGACGGGCTCATCGGCGCCCTCATCCGCGACCACGGCGACGAGCTGGAGGACGTCGACCTCGCGGGCCTGGCCGACGGTGTGTTCCTCGGTGGCTACGAGACGTCGGCGAGCATGTTGGCGCTCGGCACGCTCGTGCTCACCCAGCACCCCGAGGCGCTCGAGCTCGCCCGGCGCGGCGGCGCGGAGCTCGACGCCGTCGTCGAGGAGCTGCTGCGCTACCTCGGCGTGGTGCAGACGGCCTTCCCCCGCTTCGCCCGGTACGACCTCGAGCTGTTCGGCCACGAGGTGCGTCGCGGCGACGTCGTGCTCGTCTCGCTCAGCGGCGCCAACCGCGACGAGCGCCTGGCGTCGGGGGCGGTTCGCTTCGACCCGACGCGCGAGCCGGGCTCGCACCTGGCGTTCGGCCACGGCTTCCACCGCTGCGTGGGGTCCGAGCTCGCGCGCATGGAGCTGCGGACGGCGTTTCGCGCCATCGCCGAGCGCTTCCCGGACGTCGAGCTGGCCTGCTCACCCGACGACCTGACGTTTCGGGAGCTGTCGGTGGTGTACGGCATCGAGTCGTTGCCCGTGCGCCTGCGACCGGCGCAGCCGCGCTCAGCCGTCGACGCCCCGAGCCGCCAGCAGCTCTGAGCGGTCGGCGGCGTAGCCGACCATCCACGTGGGGCGGTACCGGTACATCGCGATGTCGTCGGGCCCGTCACCCCACTCCAGCGGCGAGCTGCCGTAGTGCGCCGTCCAGTGCTCGAGCACGGGCGCCCAGTCGGCGTCCGCCGGCTGCATCCGCTCGACCCGGCCGTGGCTGAACACCGCCAGCTGCTCGCCGTCGACGTGCGCCACGCTGACGGCCGGCCGGGCGGCCATGTGCCGCGCCTTGGCCGCGGTGCCGCTCGTGCCGAACGACCAGGTGCCGTGCAGGAAGTGCCCGTCGAGCGCGCTGATCCGCGGCTCCCCCCGCGCCGTCACGGTGGCCACCGTGATGACCTTCATGCCGGTGAGCAGGCCGACGAGGTCGCGCGCCGTGAGGCGGCGATCGTCCCCGATGATGCCGCGCAGGTGGTCAGTCGCCTCGCCGTACGACGCGTCCAGCAGTCGTTGCAGGGCCTCGATCTCCGCCTCGGTCTCGTACATGGCCGCCACGCTAGAGCCAGCCGCCGACAGACTGGACGAAGCGCAACGCCAGCAACGTCGTCGCGCCCGGCCGGGCCCTCAGACGTCGCAGGGGCCCCACACGCCGGTGGCAGGTCAGGAGTCGAGGTTCGCCATGACGTGCTTGAGGCGCGTGTAGTCCTCGAATCCGTACATCGACAGGTCCTTGCCGTACCCGCTGTGCTTGAAGCCGCCGTGCGGCATCTCGGCGACCAGCGGGATGTGGGTGTTGATCCAGACGCAGCCGAAGTCCAGCGCCTTGCTCATCCGCATCGCCTTGCCGAAGTCCTTGGTCCACACCGACGACGCCAGGCCGTAGTTGACGCCGTTCGCCCAGGCGACGGCCTGGGCCTCGTCACTGAACTGCTGCACCGTGATCACCGGGCCGAAGATCTCGTTCTGGATCGCCTCGTCGTCCTGGCGCAGGCCGTCGAGCACCGTCGGCTGGTAGAAGAAGCCGTCACCGAGCCCCTCGACCCGTGCGCCGCCCGCCGCGATGCGCGCGTGGTCGGGGAGCCGGTCGACGAAGCCCGCGACGCGGCCGAGCTGGTGCACGTTGTTGACCGGGCCGAGCAGCGCGTCCTCGTCGTCCGGCAGGCCCACCTTGGCCGCACGCGCCTGCTCGGCCAGCGCGGCCACGAAGTCGTCGTGGATGCCGGGGGCGGCGAGCACGCGCGTCGCCGCGGTGCAGTCCTGGCCGGCGTTGAAGTAGCCCGCGACGGCGATCGCCTCGGCCGCGGCCTCGAGGTCGGCGTCGTCGAAGACCACCACCGGCGCCTTCCCGCCGAGCTCGAGGTGCACCCGCTTGACGTCGCGCGCGGCCGAGCCCGCCACCTCCATGCCGGCGCGCACCGAGCCGGTGATCGACACCATGGCCGGAATCTCGTGCTCCACCAGCGCACGGCCGGTGTCGCGGTTGCCCGTGATGACGTTCAGCACCCCCGGGGGCAGGAACTCGGCCGCGATCTCGGCCATCAGCAGGGTCGTCTCGGGTGTGGTGTCGCTCGGCTTCAGCACCACCGTGTTGCCGGCCGCCAGGGCGGGCGCAAACTTCCAGACCGCCATCATCATCGGGTAGTTCCACGGCGTGACCTGGCCGATGACACCGATGGGCTCGCGGCGGACCCACGACGTGTGGCCCTTCAGGTACTCGCCGGCCGAGCGGCCCTCGAGCACCCGCGCAGCACCGGCGAAGAACCGGATCTGGTCGACCATCGGCGGGATCTCCTCGCTCGCGGTCAGGGCGCGCGGCTTGCCGGTGTTCTCCGACTCCAGGGCGATGAGCTCGTCGGCGCGGGCCTCGATCGCGTCGGCGATCTTGAGCAGGGCCTGCTGGCGCTCGCTCGGCGTGGTCTGACCCCACGTCTCGAAGGCCTGCGCCGCCGCCCGGTAGGCACGGTCGACGTCCTGCTCGCTCGACACCGGCGCCTCGGCCACGACCTGGCCGGTGGCCGGGTTGACCAGCTCGAGGCTGGTGCGGGCGTCGGGGTCGACGTGCTCGCCGCCGACGAAGTTGCGCAGGCGACGGGGGGTGACGGTGCTCGGCTGGCTCACTGCGGCTCCTGTCGTGGCACGGGTAGCCGCCGGACGTCGGCGGCCTCTCGCGACACTAGCGTGCGGACGCCGGTATCGACAGTCTACGGCCCGCAACCCATAGGAATCAGTCGCCAACTCCGCGATCAGCGACGGAATCACTTGCCTTTGCGGCACGGGTACGAGAGGATCGGGCCGTGACTTCCAGGGCCGGCAACGGCAGCGCGCTCGACGAGGTGTCGAAGCGCATCATCGAGCAGCTGCAGGAGGACGGCCGCCGTCCCTACGCCGCGATCGGCAAGGCGGTCGGCCTGTCCGAGGCCGCCGTGCGCCAACGCGTGCAGCGGCTGCTCGACGCCGGAGTCATGCAGATCGTGGCGGTCACCGACCCGCTCCAGGTGGGCTTCAGCCGCCAGGCCATGATCGGCATCCGCGCCGAAGGCGACCTCACCGCTGTCGCCGACCAGCTCGCTGACATGCCCGAGGTCGACTACGTCGTCGTCACGGCCGGCAGCTTCGACCTGCTGGTCGAGGCCGTCTGCGAGAACGACGACGCCCTGCTCGACCTCATCAGCACGCGCATCCGCACCACCCCGGGCGTCCGCACCACCGAGACGTTCGTCTACCTGAAGCTGCGTAAGCAGCTCTACAACTGGGGAACTCGATGACCACCACTCCGCAGGACATCTCCGGCCCCGACGAGCCGGGCACCACGCCGCGCGGCACGCACCGGGAGGACGCCGCCCGCGACCACCTCTGGATGCACTTCACCCGGCACTCGGTGTACGAGGGTGGCGGCCACGTGCCGATCATCGTGCGCGGTGAGGGCGCGAAGATCTACGACGCCAACGGCAAGGAGTACATCGACGGCCTCGCCGGCCTGTTCACGGTGCAGGTGGGTCACGGCCGCACGGAGCTCGCCGAGGCGGCGGCCAAGCAGGCGGCCGAGCTGGCGTTCTTCCCGCTGTGGTCGTACGCGCACCCGATGGCCATCGACCTCGCCGAGCGGCTGGCCCACGAGGCTCCCGGCGACCTCAACCGCGTCTTCTTCACCACCGGTGGTGGCGAGGCCGTCGAGACGGCCTGGAAGCTGGCCAAGCAGTACTTCAAGCTCGTCGGCAAGCCCACCAAGCACAAGGTGATCAGCCGCGCGGTGGCCTACCACGGCACGCCCCAGGGCGCGCTGTCGATCACGGGCATCCCGGACGCCAAGGTGCCGTTCGAGCCGCTCGTGCCCGGCGCGCACAAGGTGCCGAACACCAACCTCTACCGCGCACCCGAGCACCTGCGCAGCGACCCGAAGGCCTTCGGGCGCTGGGCCGCCGACCGCATCGCCGAGGCCATCGAGTTCGAGGGTCCCGACTCGGTCGCCGCCGTGTTCCTCGAGCCGGTGCAGAACTCCGGTGGCTGCTTCCCGCCGCCGCCCGGGTACTTCGAGCGCGTGCGTGAGATCTGCGACGAGTACGACGTGCTGCTGGTGAGCGACGAGACGATCTGCGCCTTCGGTCGGATCGGCGAGATCTTCGCCTGCAAGGACTTCAACTACGTGCCCGACATCATCACGACCGCCAAGGGCCTGACGTCCGGCTACTCCCCCATCGGCGCGATGATCGCCTCCGACCGGCTGTTCGAGCCGTTCAAGAAGGGCACGACGTCGTTCCTGCACGGCTACACCTTCGGCGGTCACCCGGTGTCGGCCGCGGTCGCGATGGCCAACCTCGACATCTTCGAGCGCGAGGGTCTCACCCAGCACGTGCACGAGAACGCACCGCGCTTCCGGGCCACGCTCGAGAAGCTGCTCGACCTGCCGATCGTCGGTGACGTGCGCGGCGAGGGCTACTTCTACGGCATCGAGATGGTGAAGGACAAGGAGACCCGCGAGACCTTCGACCACGACGAGGCCGAGCGGCTGCTGCGTGGCTTCCTGTCGAAGGCGCTGTTCGACGCCGGGCTGTACTGCCGCGCCGACGACCGCGGCGACCCGGTCATCCAGCTCGCGCCGCCGATCATCATCGGCCAGCCCGAGTTCGACGACATCGAGCAGCGCCTGCGCGGCGTCCTGACGGAGGCGTGGGCTCGCCTGTGAGCCCCCGGCAGCCGGCGTCCCGCACGCGGGTGCGCCGGCTGCCGGAGAAGCAGTCCGGCGACCGCGCGGCCCTCGATCGCCTCCTTGACACCGCGCTGGTCGCGCACGTGGCCGTGGTCGACAACGGCCAGCCCTTCGTGGTGCCCGTGGCCTTCGCGCGTGACGGCGATCGGCTGATCATCCACGGCAGCAACGCTTCTCGGCTGTTCCGGACGCTCGCGGACGGCGCATCAACTTGCCTCACGGCGACCATCACCGACGGCGTGGTGGTGGCTCGCAGCGCGTTCGAGTCGTCGATGCACTACCGAAGCGCCATGGTGCTGGGCCGATGCACCGAGCTGGAGGGCGAGGCGAAAGCCGTTGCGCTGCAGCACCTCACCGACCGCCTGCTGCCAGGACGAGCGAGCGAAGCGCGGCCGGCGTCCGCCAAGGAGCTGATTGCCACCAAGGTGCTTGCGCTGCCGCTCGACGAGTGGTCGCTCAAGGTGTCGGACGGCGCCCCGGACGACGCGGCGGACGACCTCGACCTGCCGGTGTGGGCCGGCGTCGTGCCGATCGAGCACCGCTTCGGTGAGCCGGTGGACGCACCCGACCTGCGCTTCGACGTCGCGGTGCCGGACTACGTGCGGGCCTGGCCCGACGGGAGGTGCTGAGTGGGCGCTCCATCGAACACGTTGTGGCAGTGGGACATCGACCGCGCCGCGCAGCCGACACGGCGCCCGGCGCTCGACGGTGACGCGGCGGTCGACGTGTGCATCGTGGGTGGGGGTTTCACCGGGCTCTGGACGGCCTACTACCTGTTGCGGCGCAACCCGAACCTCGACGTCCTCGTCGTCGAGGCCGAGAGCGTCGGTTTCGGGGCCAGCGGCCGCAACGGTGGCTGGTGCTCTGCGCTGCTGCCGCAGAGCGTCGACGCCATCGCCGCCTCGCACGGCCGGGACGCTGCGCTGGCCATGCGCCGCGCGATGCTCGACACCGTGCTCGAGATCGGCGCCGTCGTCGAGCGCGAGCAGATCGACTGCGACTACGTGCGGGGCGGCACGGTCGTCGTGGCCCGCAACCAGGCCCAGCTCGCGCGGGCGCACGAGGAGGTCGCGCACGACGCGGCCTGGGACGGCGTCGACGGGCTCGAGCTTCTCGACGCCGAGCAGACGCGCGAGCGCATCGGCGTGACGCGGGCGCTCGGAGCGACGTACACCCCGCACTGCGCCCGCATCCAGCCGGCCAAGCTGGTGCAGGGTCTCGCCCGCGCCGTGGAGCACCACGGCGGCCGTATCGTCGAGGGGACGCGCGCGACGTCCGTGCAGCCCAGGGTGGTCACCACCGACCGGGGCCGGGTGAGTGCGCGGCACGTCGTGCGCGCCACGGAGGCGTGGACGCCGACGCTGCCCGGGCACGCCCGAGACGTCGCGCCGGTCTACTCGCTCATCATCGCCACCGAGCCTCTGCCACAGGCGTTCTGGGACGACGCCGGCCTGGCGCACGGCGAGACGTTCAGCGAGCACCGGCACGTCATCGTCTACGGCCAGCGCACCGCCGACGACCGGCTCGTGTTCGGCGGTCGCGGCGCGCCGTACCACTTCCGGTCGGCGGTGCGACCCGAGTTCGACCTCGAGCCGAGGGTCTTCGACGCCCTGCACCGCGCGCTCGTCGATCTCTTTCCCGGTGTGGCCGACGCCCAGGTCACCCACCGCTGGGGCGGCCCACTGGGCATCGCGCGCGACTGGCACGCCAGCGTGCACTACGACCGGTCGACCGGGCTCGGTTCGGCCGGTGGGTACGTGGGCGACGGCGTCTCGACGACGAACCTGGCCGGCCGCACGCTCGCAGACCTCATCACCGGCACACGCACGGGCCTGACGACGCTGCCCTGGGTGGGTCACCGCTCACGTCGCTGGGAGCCCGAACCGTTGCGGTGGCTGGGAGTCAACGCCGGCCTGCGTCTCGCCGAGCTGGCCGACGCCGAGGAGGCGCGTACCGGGCGTCCGGCTCGGCTCGGGCGCGTGCTCGCGTCCCTCACCGGCCACTGAACCCTCCCCACCCCTTCGTGATCATGCACGCCGGCGCCGCGTCGGCGTAGGCTCGATAGCACGACGTGGGGAGGTGGCCATGGAGCTCGACGGGTTCATCGAGATCTTCCAGCCTGGCTACAAGCACTGGCGCCAGGAGCGCGACCGCAAGCGCATCGAGGCGCAGATCCCCGAGACCGGTGCCCCGCCCTTCGGTATCGACCTCGACGCCGGCACCGCCGTCATCCCCCGTCCCCACCACTCGCCCACCGCCCGACCCCAACACCACCCTTCCCGACCCGTGATCATGCACGCCAGCGCATGCCCTGGGGTGACGCCACTGCCGAAGTGAGGGGCGCTACCGGTTCGCGCCGGCCGCGCGCCGTCGGCCGGGTGACAGCGCAGCGACCACTGCCGCTCGGTCGACGGGTCGACCGTGGTGCACTTTGGCGACGTGCTCCAGCCTGTCTGTCAGCTCTGGACCATGCACGACGCCCACCCCCCTCGCGGTGCAGCCCTTCTGCGCGAATCCGCCCCACCACACGATGACGGGCTCCACCCACACTCGCTGACCGCTGCGTCGGAACACGAGATCACTCAGCGTCGCGGCATCTCGGCGCGCCTGGGCCAGGAGGCTGCGGTCCCACCAGGAGTGCGAGGGGTCGTAGCGATTCGTCATACGGATCCCACCCGTCGCCGTGTCGACGACGATGTCGCATCCCGACTTCTTGGAGTTCAAGCAGTAGATCCCGTGGTCCGCGACGACCACGTGGTCGAAGTTGAAGTCACCGTTGCCGACGTCGTTGATCACCGACCATGCCGATGGAGAAAGTCGGGCCAGCTCCTTCGCCGTGAACTCCTCTCCCCACGCTCCTTCCTGCCATCGCTCGACGACACCGGGCGGGTACTGACGAACGGCGAAGACCATCATCGCGAACGCGCCGGCAAGGAACCCGCAAATCCAGGCTTGGTCTCCCGGGTACCAGGCCATAGCGGCATAGAAGCCTGCCAGCACGGTGAGCGAGGCAGCGACGAGCACCACCCACACGCGACGGTTGGGCTCGCAACCAAGCCTTCCGCTGCGCTCGGTACTTCTCTCGCGCACGCGAACCGGCACGCCGCCGGGCCGCTCGGCGCATCAACCAGTCGCCAAGGACTCCAGACATGGGTTTCTAGTCGGGCTCTCGTCGATCCGCCTTGAGCCCGATGCCGGCCCACCTCAGTGTCACCAGCGCAGACGCCCTGCGCCAGCGTGCATGATCACGAGGGGCTGGGGGTCAGGCGCGCAGGACGGGCGTGAGGGTGTCGAGCACCGTGGGATCCTCGATCGTCGAGGGGACGGCGGGCTGGTGGCCGTCGGCGATCTCGCGCATCGTGCGCCGCAGGATCTTCCCCGACCTGGTCTTCGGCAGCGCGGTGACGACGTCCACGCGGTGCAGCGCGGCGACGGGCCCGACCTCTGAGCGCACGCGCTCGATGCACTCTCGCGCAACGGTCTCGGCGTCGACGTCCGCGCCACCCTTGAGCACCACGAGCCCGCGCGGCACTTGGCCCTTGAGGTCGTCGTGCACACCGATCACGGCGCACTCGGCCACCGCCGGGTGGCCCGCGAGCGCCGCCTCCAAGGCACCCGTGGACAGCCGGTGCCCAGCGACGTTGAGGACGTCGTCGGTGCGGCCCATGACGAACAGGTAGCCGTCGTCGTCCACGTACCCGCCGTCGCCGGTGAGGTAGTAGCCCTCGTGCGCCGACAGGTACGACGCGACGTACCGGTCGTCGTCCCCCCACAGCGTGGGCAGCGTGCCCGGCGGCATGGGTAGCTTGAGGCAGATGGCACCCTCGTGACCGGCCGGCACCTCGTGCCCCTCGGCGTCGAGCACCCGGACGTCGTAGCCGGGCATGGGCACGGTCGGTGAACCGGGCTTGATCGCCATGGGCTCCAGGCCCTGCGGATTGGCGCAGATGGGCCAACCCGTCTCGGTCTGCCACCAGTTGTCGACGACCGGCACGCCCAGCCGCTCGGACGCCCACGCGTACGTGTCGGGGTCGAGCCGCTCCCCCGCCAGGAACAGCGTGCGCAGGCTCGTCAGGTCGTGGTCGCGCATGCGGGCACCGTCGGGGTCGTCCTTCTTGATCGCGCGGATGGCGGTGGGCGCGGTGAACATCGCGCTGGCGCCGTACTGCTCGACGACGCGCCAGAACGCCGACGCGTCCGGCGTCCCGACCGGCTTTCCTTCGTAGAGAACGGTCGTGCAGCCGGTGAGGAGCGGCGCGTAGACGATGTAGGAGTGGCCGACGACCCAGCCGACGTCGCTCGCGGTGAACCACGTCTCTCCCGGGCGCACACCGAACACGTTCTCCATCGACCAGCGCAACGCGACGGCGTGCCCACCGTTGTCGCGCACGATCCCCTTGGGCTTGCCCGTGGTGCCGCTGGTGTACAGGACGTAGAGCGGGTCGGTCGCGGCCACGGGCACGCACTCGGCCGGCGTCACGGCGCCCTCGCGCATCACGGTCGCCCAGTCGAGGTCACGCTCACCCATGGCGGCGACGGCCTGCGGCCGCTGCAGCACCACGCAGCTGTCGGGCTTGTGCTCGGCCCGCTCGATCGCCGCGTCGAGCATGGGCTTGTACTCGACGACCCGCGACGGCTCGATGCCGCAGGACGCCGAGACGATCACCTTCGGCTGCGCGTCGTCGATGCGGGCCGCGAGCTCGGCGGGTGCGAACCCGCCGAACACCACCGAGTGGACGGCGCCGATACGCGCGCAGGCGAGCATCGCGATGACGGCCTCGGGCACCATCGGCATGTAGATGACGACGCGGTCGCCCTGCTCGACACCGAGCGCCCGCAGCACGCCGCCGAAACGGGCCACCTGGTCGAGCAGCTGAGCGTAGGTGAAGCTGCGCTGCGTACCGGTCACGGGCGAGTCGTGCACGAGCGCGAGCTGGTCGGCACGGCCCGCGATGACGTGCCGGTCGAGCGCGTTGTAGCAGGTGTTGAGCACTCCGCCGGTGAACCAGCGGTAGAACGGCGGCCGGTCGTCGTCCAGCACGCGCGGCGGCTTGGTGATCCAGTCGATGAGTCCGGCGGCCTCGCCCCAGAACGCCGCTGGGTCGGCGAGGCTGCGGTCGTGGGCTCGTCTCCAGGATCCGTTCTGGCTCATGGCGGCATCCTCTCCCCGGACGGCGCAGCGCGCTAGGGCGCCTGCGGCGAACGGTGGCTCGTGCGCGAGGATCGGCGCATGACCTACGACGTCGACGCCTTCCGGTCGCAGTTCCCGTCGCTGAGCAGCGGCATCGCGCACTTCGACGGCCCGGGTGGGTCGCAGACACCGGCTCCCGTGGCCGAGGCGGTCGCCCGCACCATGACGAGCTCGATCGCTAACCGCGGCCGGCTCACGGCCGCCGAGCGCCTCGCCGACGACGTCGTGGTTGGTGCGCGCCAGGCGATGGCCGACCTGCTCGGCGCCGACCCCCGCGGCGTCGTCTTCGGGCGCAGCATGACGCAGCTCACCTACGACCTCTCGCGCACGCTGGCCGCCACCTGGCAGGCTGGCGACGAGGTGGTCGTCACGCGGCTCGACCACGACGCCAACGTGCGGCCGTGGGTGCAGGCCGCCGAGGCGGTGGGCGCCACCGTGCGCTGGGCGGACTTCGACCCGGGCACCGGCGAGCTCACCGCGAACGACGTGGCCGCCGTCCTCAGCCCGCGCACCCGGCTCGTGGCGATCACGGGAGCGTCGAACCTCATCGGAACCCGCCCGCCCGTAGCCGAGATCGCCGAGGTGGCGCACGGTGTCGGCGCGCTGGTGTTCGTCGACGCCGTGCACCTGGCCGCGCACGCGCCGGTCGACATGGCCACGCTCCGCGCCGACCTGCTCGCCTGCTCGCCGTACAAGTTCCTCGGGCCGCACTGCGGCGTTCTCGCGGCCGCGCCCGAGCTGCTGGAGTCGCTGCACCCGGCCAAGCTGCTGCCGTCGTCCGACGCGGTGCCCGAGCGATTCGAGCTCGGCACGCTGCCGTACGAGCTGCTCGCGGGCACGACGGCTGCCGTCGACGTGCTCGCCGGCCTCGCCCCGGACGACGGCGGGCGCCGGGATCGCCTGCTGCGGGCGATGGCCGCCGTCGAGGCGCACGAGGACGCCCTGCGCGACCGGCTCGAGGCGGGGATCGCCGAGCTGCCCGGCGTCCGGTCGTGGTCGCGTGCCGCGCAGCGGACGCCGACGCTGCTGCTGACCTTCGACGGGCGCGAAGCGAAGGAGGTCTCGGCGCACCTCGCACAGCAGGGGATCAACGCGCCGTCCAGCAACTTCTACGCGATCGAGGCCTCGCGCCGGCTGGGGCTCGGCGACGCCGGCGGCCTGCGGCTCGGGCTCGCGCCGTACTCGACCATCGACGACGTCGACCGCGTCGTCGCCGCGTTGGGTGGGCTGCTCCCCTGACGCCCCGAGCCACCTCGCTTGCCGAGGGTTCCGCCCGGTTACCGAGGGCTGCAACCCTCGTGAAGCGGTGTGTCGCCCACTCAACGTGATCAACAGGACGCGGGCTGGGAGGCTAGGGGTGTGCGCTTCGACCCCGCTGCCCTGCCGGACGCCGTCCTGGAGTTCCTGCGTGAGCGGCACCTCGCGACCCTGACGACCCTGCGCCGTGACGGCACGCCCCACGTCGTACCCGTCGGCTTCACCTGGGACGACGACGCCGGCGTCGCGCGGGTGATCACCAGCGGCGACAGCGTGAAGGCTCGCAACGCGATCAACGGTGGCCGCGCGGCCCTCTGCCAGGTCGACGGCCGCCGCTGGCTGACGCTCGAGGGCGTGGTGTCCGTGCTCGTGCACCCGGACGCCGTGCGGGAGGGCGAGCAGCGCTACGCCCAGCGCTACCGCACCCCGCGCGAGAACCCCGCGCGCGTCGTCCTGGCCGTGAAGGTCGACCGCGTCACCGGCCTCACCTGAGGCGGCCGGCCACCAGGGGTCGGGCAGAATGCCCACCCATGGAGATCGAGAGCCTGGACGCCCTGGACGCCTGGCTCGACGCCGGCCGGCCGCTCGCCGGCTTGCGCCTGCAGGCGCTCGATCTCACCGCCCGGGAAAACCGCCTGCTCGCCGCCGACCCGCGCGGTCTGGTGGTGCTGGGCGGCCGGCTGAGCGAGCGCCTCGACGCCCACCTGCGCAGCGGTGGAGCACTGGTCTTCCCCGAGGTTCCCGGCGTACCGGTCGACCCCTACCGCTCGAGCCTCTACACCGCCGACGAGCTGTACGACGGCCTGGACGACGGCTACCCGGCGACGCCGGACGCCCGGGCCTACCGCTGGTGGCTCGACCGCACGCTGCGCGACGACATCCTCGCCACCATGCTGCGCGCGGTGCACGACGACAGCGTCAGCGACGCGCTGCACGAGACGCTCGCCGGACGTCGCGCCGTCGGCGTCATGGGAGGCCACGCGATCGAGCGCGGCCAGCCCACCTACCTGGCCGCCGCCCGGCTCGGACGGCGGCTCGCCCGCAGCGGCGCCCTGGTGCTGACCGGCGGCGGCCCGGGAGCCATGGAGGCGGCCACGCTCGGCTCCGCGCTGCACGAGCACTCCGACGACGACCTCGTCGCGGCGGCAGCCGAGCTGGCTCGGGTGCCCGCGTTCACGGACGTCACGGCCTGGGCCCGGGCGGGCTTCGCCGTTCGCGATCGACTGCGGCTGGACGACCCCCGGCTCACCAGCCTCGGCGTCCCCACGTGGTTCTACGGCCACGAGCCGAGCAACGTCTTCTCCAGCGCCATCGCCAAGTTCTTCTCCAACGCCCAGCGCGAGGACCTGCTCCTGTCACGCAGCACGTCCGGTCTGGTGGTGCTACCCGGAGCAGCCGGCACGGTGCAGGAGATCTTCCAGAACGCGACGCGCGCCTACTACGGCACGGCCGGAAGCATCGCGCCGATCGTGCTGGTGGGCGTCGACTACTGGACGGCGACCCTGCCCGCCTGGCCGCTGCTGACCGCCCTCGCCGCCGGACGCGAGATGGCCACCCGCGTCCACCTGATCGACGACGTCGACCAGGTGGACGAGATGCTCGGGCTCAGCTGATCAGCTGACCCGGCCCATGACGGCCACGACCCGGTCGACGAACCGGTCGACGGCGCGCTCGCTGTACCCCCGCGAGCCGCGGCGGGTGGCGAACACAGCGCCGCGCAGGTCGTCAGGCGACAGCGCCGTGCCGCCGTCGAAGTACTCCGCGATGTCGTCGCACAGCAGGTCGACCTGCTCGACGTCGTACGCGCGCTCCCACATCGATCCGCGCGCGAAGCGGTCGCCGTGCGGTCGCGCGAGCCGAGCGCGCAGCACCTGAGCCTGGGCCGTGACGTCGCGGACGAAGCCGCGCTCGCCGAGGCCGCGACGGTCGCCCTCGCGCTCACCGTTCAGCGCGTCGTCCTCGAGCCGGTCGAGCGCGGCGTCGACGGCGCTGACCTGGTAGCCACCGAGCCGCAGGTCGAAGCCGACGCTGCGGATCTCGGCTGAGCTGACGCCGCCGCCGAGCGCCCGGGCGATGAAGGCGTCGACCTGACCGACGTCGTACCCGCGCCCAAGCGCCCCGACCTTGCGAAACCTCATGGGCGCGCTCACGCACCACTCCCCGTGATCTGCGTGGCAGCCAGCTGGCCGCACGCGCCGTCGATGTCCTGGCCGCGAGTATCGCGCACGGTGGTGGGGATCCCCCGTGCACGCAACGCCGACACGAACGCGTGCTCGACACGCGGGTCGCTGGCGGTCCACTTGCTGCCCGGCGTCGGGTTCAGCGGGATGGGGTTGACGTGCACCCAGCCCTTGCCGCGCGCGTTCAGCAGCTTGCCGAGCAGGTCGGCGCGCCAGGCCTGGTCGTTGATGTCGCGGATCAGCGCGTACTCGATGCTGACCCGACGGCCGGTGGTCTGGAAGTAGCGGTACGCCGCATCGAGCGCCTCGCCGACCTTCCAGCGGGTGTTGATGGGCACGAGCTCGTCGCGCAGCTCGTCGTCCGGGGCGTGCAGGCTCAGCGCCAGAGTCACAGGAATTCCCTCAGCCGCAAGTTTGTCGATCGCCGGCACCAGACCCACGGTGGACATCGTGATGCCGCGCGCGCTCATGCCTAAGCCGTCTGGTGTCGGGTCTGTGAGCCTACGAATTGCGCCAATAGCGGCTCGATAGTTCGCAAGCGCTTCGCCCATTCCCATGAAGACCACGTTGCTCACCCGCAGGGGCGCGTCCACGTGCTCGCCGACCTCACCGCGCGTGAGCGAGCGAGCGCCGGCGACCACCTGCTCGACGATCTCGGCGGTCGACATGTTGCGGGTCAGCCCGGCCTGGCCGGTGGCGCAGAACGGGCAGTTCATGCCGCAGCCGGCCTGGCTGGACACGCACATCGTGACCCGGCCGGGGTAGCGCATGAGGACGCTCTCGACGAGGGCGCCGTCGAACAGCCGCCACAGCGTCTTGACCGTCGCGCCGTGGTCGGCCGTGCGGACGCTCACCGGCGTGAGCAGCGAGGGCAGCAGCTGCTCGACGAGCTCGCCGCGCTGGGCCTTCGGCAGGTCGGTCATCGCCTCGGGGTCGTCGACCAGGCGCTCGAAGTAGTGGGTCGAGAGCTGGCGCGCGCGGTAGGCCGGCACGCCCAGCTCGCGCACGGCGTCCGCTCGCTCGTCCGGTGCGAGGTCGGCGAGGTGGCGCGGCGGCTTGGCGCGGCGGGGGGCGGTGAAGGTCAGCTGAGCGGGGGCCATGGCTCTCCCAGTGTCCCAGACTCAGGCGAGCAGGTGGAGCAGCAGCCAGGCCACCGGCGCGCTGACGAGCAGCGAGTCGAGCCGGTCCATCACGCCGCCGTGCCCCGGCAGCACCGATCCCATGTCCTTGATGCCCAGGTCGCGCTTGATCATCGACTCGGCGAGATCACCGACCGTGGCCGCGACGACGACGGCCGCGCCCAGCGCGACGCCACTCCACCACGGCGCGTCGAGCGCCAGCGGCATGAGCACCGCACCGGCGACGACGCAGGCGATCACCGACCCCGCGAAGCCCTCCCACGACTTCTTGGGGCTCACCGCCGGTGCCATCGGATGGCGTCCGGCCACGACGCCCAAGGCGTACCCGCCGATGTCGCTGCACACCGTGACGACCATGAAGGTGAGCACCCGCCAGGCGCCGTCGTCCTCGGCCAGCATGAGGATGACGAAGCCCGCCAGCAGCGGCAGGTACGCGGCGGTGAACAGGCCCCCGGCGACGTCGCGCAACGCGCCCTGCGGCGTCTCGGCGCTGCGCCAGACCAGCACTCCCACGGCGGTCAGGACGAAGCAGACCGCCAGCGCCTGGCCTCCGGCGCTGTAGGCCGCCACCAGCATGGCGACGGCGCCGACGGCGACGGGCGGCAGCGGTACGTGCACGTGGCGCTGCGCCAGCGCCTGCGACAGCTCCCACACCGCCAGGCACACCGCGACCACGACGACGGCGATGAACGCCTCGCGCCGGATGAACAGCGAGGCGATCACCACGACGCCGAGACCGACGCCGACGCCGACGGCAGCCGGCAGGTTGCGGCCGGCGCGCGGCGGCGTCCGGGATGCTCGCGCCGCCGAACGGGTCAGCGGCGGCTGGCTGGGGCTGAGGTCACTCACGGGCGTCCGGGCGGTCCGAGCGAGAGGGCGAGCAGGGCTCAGACCTCGAGCAGCTCGGCCTCCTTGTGCTTGAGCAGGTCGTCGACCAGATCCACGTGCTTCTTCGTCACGGCCTCGAGCTCCTTCTCGGCGCGCGTGCCCTCGTCCTCGCCGACCTCGCCGTCCTTGACCAGGCGGTCGAGTTCCTCCTTGGCCCGACGGCGGATGTTGCGGATCGACACCCGCGCCTCCTCCGCCTTGTGGCGGGCGAGCTTGATGTAGTCCTTGCGCCGCTCCTCGGTGAGCTGCGGCAGCACGACGCGGATGACGTTGCCGTCGTTCGCCGGGTTCGCGCCCAGGTCGCTGTCACGCAGCGTCTTCTCGATCTCGCTCATCGAGCTCTTGTCGTAGGGCGTGATGAGCACCGTGCGCGCTTCCGGCGTCTGGAACGACGCCAGCTGCATGAGCGGAGTCGGGGAACCGTAGTAGTCGACCACCAGCTTGGTGAACATCGCCGGGTTGGCCCGACCGGTGCGGATCGCCCCGAAGTCCTCCTTGGCGACCTCGATGGCCTTGGTCATCTTCTCCTCGGCATCGAAGAGGGTCTCGTCGATCACTCGGGCTCCTTGGGTCTGGCCGTGCGGGTCAGCGGTGGGGCTGGGTCGGGCTGGCGGGACTGGGGCGGCGCGGGGCAGGCTCAGCTGACGACGACGCGCGTACCGATCTTCTCACCCTGGATCGCGCGGGTCAGACTGCCCTCGCCCTCCATGCCGAAGACCACCATCGGCATGCCGTTCTCCATGCACAGGGCGAACGCGGTGGCGTCGGCCACCTTCAGGCCCTGCTGCAGTGCCTCGGAGTAGGTGAGCGTCTCGAACTTCGTGGCCGTGGGGTCCGTGTTGGGGTCGGCCGAGTAGACGCCGTCCACGCCGTTCTTGCCCATGAGGACGACGTCGCACTTGGTCTCCAGCGCCCGCTGCGCCGCCACGGTGTCGGTGGAGAAGAAGGGCATACCCGCCCCCGCTCCGAAGATCACGACCCGACCCTTCTCCATGTGCCGGATCGCTCGGCGCGGGATGTAGGGCTCGGCCACCTGGCCCATCGTGATGGCGGTCTGAACTCGGGTCTCGATGCCTTCCTTCTCCAGGAAGTCCTGGAGCGCCAGGCAGTTCATGACGATGCCGAGCATCCCCATGTAGTCGGCGCGCGCGCGGTCCATGCCGCGCTGCTGCAGCTCGGCGCCGCGGAAGAAGTTGCCACCGCCGATCACCATCGCCACCTGCACGCCCGAGCGCACGGCGACGGCGATCTGGCGCGCGACCTCGCGCACGACGTCCGGGTCCAGGCCGATGCGACCGCCGCCGAACGCCTCGCCCGACAGCTTCAGCAGCACTCGCTTGTACACGAACGGGTCGGCCCCGGTGCGTACCTCGAGATCCGGTGCGGTCTGGCTCACGGTGCTCTCCACTCGCTGCTCCCCTGTCTGACTCGCTGGGCGCGTCGGTGCCGGCCCCCTGCACGACGCACCCACGCCGGGGCAGAGCGTCCCATGCAGTCTGCCCTACCGAGGGGTAGCAGAGCCAACGCCGGACGGGTGAGACGGGTGAGCACGACGGCGCCCCGCCCACCGAGAGGTGAGCGGGGCGCCGTCGTGCAGGGCCGGGGGTCGACGTCAGGCGTCGGCGCCAACCCGGAACCGCGCGAACGCGACCGGCTTCACGCCGGCCTCGCTGAGCACGGCGCCCACGGTCTTCTTGCTGTCCTTGGCGTACGGCTGGTCGACGAGGACGTTCTCCTTGAAGAAGCCCTGCAGACGGCCCTCGACGATCTTCGGCAGCGCCGCCTCGGGCTTGCCCTCGTTGCGGGCCGTCTCGTCGGCGATCCGGCGCTCGGTCTCGACGACCTCGGCCGGCACGTCGTCGCGCGAGACGTACTTCGGCTGCATGGCGGCGATGTGCATGGCGACGTCACGGGCGACGTCCGCAGCACCGTCGGTGGCCAGGATCACACCGACCTGCGGGGGCAGGTCGGGGCTGGTGCGGTGCAGGTACGACGCGACGGCCGCACCCTCCACGCGCGCCACGCGACGCACCTCGATCTTCTCGCCGATGGCCGCGTTGGCCTCGTCGAGCACCTCACGCACGCTCTGCCCCTCGATGGAGGAGTCGAGCAGCGCCTCGGCGTCCGTGGCGTTGATCGCCACGGCCTGGTCGAGGACGCGCTGGGCGACGGCCTGGAACTTGTCGCCCTTGGCGACGAAGTCGGTCTCGCAGTTGACCTCGACCAGCGTGCCGACGCCACCGTCGACGTGGATGGCCACCAGGCCGTTGCTGGCGTTGCGGCCCTCGCGCTTGGCGACGCCCTTCTGGCCCTTGACCCGCAGGATCTCGGTGGCCTTGGCGCGGTCGCCGTCGGCCTCGTCCAGGGCCTTCTTGACGTCGAGCATGCCGGCGCCGGTCTGCTCGCGCAGCGCCTTGATGTCAGCGGCGGTGTAGTTCGCCATTCGGGTGGTACTCCCTCTCGCAGGTGCTGGGGTGTGGGCTGGTCCGGACGGCTCAGGCCTGGGTCTCGTCGGCCGGCGCGGCCTCGGCGGCGGGCGCCTCGGTGGCCTCGGTCGACTCCACGGCGTCAGCGGTCTCGGTGGCAGCCTCGGTGGCAGCCTCGGTGGCAGCCGGAGCCTCGGTGGCAGCCGGAGCCTCGGTGGCAGCCGGAGCCTCGGTNCTGCTGGCCCTCGAGCAGCTCGCGCTCCCACTCGGCCAGCGGCTCGTTCGCGGCGACCTGGTCACCCTCGGCGGCGCCAGCCTCGGAGCCGCGCGAACGCTGCATCAGGCCGTCGGCGACGGCGTCGGCCACGACGCGGGTCAGCAGGGTGACCGAGCGGATGGCGTCGTCGTTGCCCGGGATCTTGTAGTCGACCTCGTCGGGGTCGCAGTTGGTGTCGAGGATGGCGACGATCGGGATGTTCAGCTTCTTGGCCTCGTCGACCGCCAGGTGCTCCTTCTTGGTGTCGACGATCCACACCGCGCTCGGCACCTTGGCCATGTCGCGGATACCGCCGAGGGTGCGCTCGAGCTTGTCCTTCTCGCGGCGCAGGACGAGCAGCTCCTTCTTCGTCATGCCGCTCGCGGCGACGTCGTCGAAGTCGATGACCTCGAGCTCCTTGAGGCGCTGCAGACGCTTGTGCACGGTCTGGAAGTTGGTGAGCATGCCGCCCAGCCAGCGCTGGTTGACGTAGGGCATGCCGACGCGGGTGGCCTGCTCGGCCACGGGCTCCTGCGCCTGCTTCTTGGTGCCGACGAACAGGATCGTGCCGCCGTGGGCGACGGTCTCCTTGACGAACTCGTACGCGTTGTCGATGTACGTCAGCGACTGCTGCAGGTCGATGATGTAGATGCCGTTGCGCTCGGTGAAGATGAAGCGCTTCATCTTGGGGTTCCAGCGTCGGGTCTGGTGCCCGAAGTGCACGCCGCTCTCGAGGAGCTGGCGCATCGTGACGACGGCCATGCCGGTAGTCCTTGTCGCTCGGTTGTCTCGTGGTCGGCCGGTTGGCCGCCACGCCTGGCGACCGCGACGCACTGAGCCGGGCTTGCCCGGACCGGGTGTGCGCCCCGGCACGAGGTGCCGGTCTGCGGACGCGCGAATTCGACCGGCCTGAGACCGGTCGTGCCGACAGTCTACGCCAGCGCCGTGGGTGCTGGTGACGCCACCGGCCCGGCATCGCGCAGGCTGCGCACGGAGGGCAGCGCAGCAGTCATCACCGCCCACGAGACGCCGATCAGCGACGCCCCCACCATGGTGGGGGCCACCCCCCACAGCTCGGACGCCGGGCCGACCAGGGCGAACCCCACGGGCATGCCGACCGTGGAGCCGAAGTAGTCGAACGAGCTCACCCGGCTGAGCGCCGTGCGCGGTACCTGCCGGGCCAGCGTGGTGTCCCAGATCACGAACAGGACGCTGACGCTGGCACCCGACACGGCGATGAGCACCGCGATCGCGGCCACGGGCAGCGCGACGCCGACGAAGACCGGCTGCAGCGAGCCACCGACGAGCAGCAGCGCACACCACACGATGGGACGACGCGGCCGCACCCGCAGCGCGACGACGGCCGACAGCACCGCCCCGATCCCGAAGGACGCCGACACGACCGCCCAGGTCGCGGCTCCGGAGTAGCGACGCTCGGCGGTCACGGGGCCGAGCACGAGCACGGCGGGCAGCACCACGGCGTGGTAGACGGTGAAGCCACCCACCATCGCCGCCAGCCACGGGCGCGACGCCACCTCACGCAAGCCGCCCGCGAGCTCGGCGACGAACGTCGTGCGCGCGGCCGGTTCCGCGGCGACCGAGCCCAGGCGCCACAGGAAGGCGGCGCTGACCACGAACGTCACCGCGTCGGCGGCGATGGCCGCACCCGGTGAGGTGGTGGCCACGATGGCGCCCGCCACCAGCGGGCCGACGATCATGGCGGCGTTCTGGCTCAGCCCCACGAGCGCGTTGGCCTGGGTGAGCCGAGCGCCTGACACGACCTGGGGCACCATGCCCGTGGCCGCCGGCTCGAAGAACGCCTGGGCGGCGCCCGCCGCGGCCGCGAGCACCGCGAGGTGCCACACGCGCGCCGTCCCGGTGAGCAGCAGCACCGCCAGCAGGCCCTGCACGACCGCGCGCACGGCGTCCGTGGTGAGCATGACGACGCGCCGGTCGAGCCGGTCGGCCCACACGCCCCCGACGAGCAGCAGCACCGCGAGGGGCACCGTGCCCGCGGCCACGACGACGCCCAGGTCGGTGGCCGAGCCGGTCAGCCGCAGCACCGCGAACGCGAGCGCCACCGGTGTCATGCGGTCGCCGAGGTGGCTCACCGCCTGCCCGGCGAAGTACCGACGGAACACCGGCTCGCCGAGGGGGCCGAAGCGCTCGCTGGTCTTGCTCACGGTCGTAGTGTCGCCGCATGGACGTCCCTGCGCGCCACCCCTTTCTCGTCGAGCGCATGCGCGGCTTCGGCACGACGATCTTCGCCGAGATGACCGCACTCGCCCAGCGCACCGGTGCGATCAACCTCGGCCAGGGCTTTCCCGACACCGACGGCCCCCCACAGGTGCTCGAGGCGGCGGTGCGGGCCATCCGCGAGGGCCGCAACCAGTACCCGCCGGGGCCGGGCGTGCCCGAGCTGCGCGAGGCGATCGCCGCTCACCAGCAGCGCTTCTACGGCCTGGACGTCGACCCGGACTCCGAGGTGCTCGTGACCGCTGGCGCGACAGAGGCCATCGCCACGACGCTGCTCGCGCTGATCGAGCCCGGTGACGAGGTGGTGATGTTCGAGCCGTACTACGACTCCTACGCCGCGGCGGTGGCGCTGGCCGGGGGCGTGCGGCGCACCGTGGTGCTGCGCGCGCCCGACTTCGCCGTCGACGAGGCGGCGCTGCGGGCCGCCTTCAGTGACCGCACGCGCGTGGTGCTGCTCAACTCACCGCACAACCCGACGGGCAAGGTCTTCACGCCGCAGGAGCTCGACCTCGTCGGCTCGCTGGCGCGCGAGCACGGAGCGCTCGTGGTGAGCGACGAGGTCTACGAGCACCTGCTCTTCAGCGACGGGCCGACCGGCGGCCGGCACGTGCCGGTGGCGAGCCGGCCGGGGCTCGCCGACCGCACGCTGACCATCTCGTCGGCGGGCAAGACCTTCTCCGTGACCGGCTGGAAGGTGGGCTGGGTGCACGGGCCGCGCGAGCTCGTGGACGCCGTCCGCGCCGTGAAGCAGTTCGTGACCTTCGTGGCGTCGGGGCCGTTCCAGCCCGCGGTGGCCGAGGGGCTGGCGCTGCCCGACGAGGTGTTCGCGGACCTCGCCGGCCGCCTGCAGCGCGGACGTGACCTGCTCTGCGAGGGACTGCGGGCGGCCGGGCTCGAGCCGTTCGTGCCGGCCGGGACGTACTTCGTGCTCGTGGACGGCGCGGCGCTCGGCTACGACGACGGGCTGGCGCTGTGCCGCGAGCTGCCCCGGCTGGCGGGCGTCGTCGGTGTGCCGGTGCGGGTGTTTCACGACGACCCCGAGGCCGGGCGCTCGCTCGTGCGGTTCGCGTTCTGCAAGCGGCCGGAGGTGCTGCAGGCGGCGGCCGAGCGGCTCGCGGGGTTGGCTCGCCTGGGCTGAGTCCGGGTGGCGGGCGCGCCGGTCGTCCACAGGCGCGAAGTGAGAGCCGTTGTCCACAGCCGGCTGCGACGGTGCTGCGGCTGCTGGCGGCGATCGCGCAGGCTGACGGCATGGTTCGAGTGATGCTCCTCGCCGCTGTCGCGGCGCTCAGCCCGGTGACGAGCGGACTTCCCCTGGCTGCTCCCTCCCCGGTGGCTGCGCCCGCGCAGCAGTGGCGGTGGCCGCTCGCACCACGCCCCGCGGTGGTCCGGCCGTTCCGCGCTCCCCCCACGCCGTGGAGCGCCGGCCACCGCGGGGTCGATCTCGCCGCGGCCGCGGGCTCGCCCGTGCGATCCGCCGGCGGCGGGCGGGTGAGCTTCTCCGGCGTGGTGGCCGGGCGCGGGGTCGTCGTGGTGACCCACCCAAGCGGCCTGCGGACCAGCTACGAGCCCGTCGCTCGACGGGTGCGCGCGGGCACGCTCGTGGACGCGGGCGACGTCCTGGGCGTCCTCGGCGCGGCACCGAGTCACTGCGCGCCGACCACGTGCCTGCACTGGGGGCTGCGCCGCGGTGTGGTCTACCTCGACCCGCTCACGCTGGTCGACCGCGGGCCGCCGGTGCTCCTACCGCTCGGGTGAGCGGCGCGGCGGGTCGACTGGGGTGGGTCAGCCGGCGGTGACTTCGGCGATCTTGCCGCGCAGCTGCAGCACCGCTTTGGTGTGCATCTGGCAGATGCGGGACTCGGTGACGCCGAGCACCTGGCCGATCTCGGCGAGCGTCAGGCCCTCGTAGTAGTAGAGGGTGACGACGATCTTCTCGCGCTCAGGCAGCTGGTTGATCGCTCGCGCGAGCAGGTACTTCGTCTCTTCGCCCTCGAACGCCAGCACGGGGTCCTCGGCGCCCTTGTCCTCGAGGGTGTCACCGAGGGTGAGCGAGTCGCCCTTCTCGCCGCCGACGCTGAGCAGCTCGTCGAGCGCCACGACGTTGACGTACGAGACCTGGCTGAAGATCTGATGCAGGTCGCCGACCTTGATGCTCATGTGCTCGGCGACCTCGGCCTCGGTGGGCGTGCGGTGCAGCCGGCCCTCGAGTTCGGCGTAGGCGCGCTCGACCTCGCGGGCCTTGTAGCGCACCGAGCGCGGGATCCAGTCGATGGCGCGCAGCTCGTCGATGATGGCGCCGCGCACGCGGGAGATGGCGTACGTCTCGAACTTGATCGAGCGCTCGATGTCGAACTTCTCGATGGCGTCGATCAGCCCGAAGATGCCGTACGACACCAGGTCGGCCTGCTCGATGTTCGGCGGCAGGCCGACGCCGACGCGTCCGGCGACGTACTTCACCAGCGGGGAGTAGTGCAGGATCAGCTTCTCGCGCACGGCCGGGTCGCCGTCGGCCTTGTACACGCGCCACAGCTCGGCGATCGCGGCCGCGTTCGCCGCGACCGGGTCGTCGTCGAGGTCGTCGTCGAGGTCGTCGTCGGCCTCGTCGGTCGCGTCGGCCTCGTCATCGACTTTGGGCGCGTCGTCGGTCGCGTCGTCATCGTCGGTGACGTCGGCCTCGGCGGCTGCACCGCTGCGCTGGGCGTTCATCCGCTCCCCCTGCCTGCGTGGTCGGCCGCCGTCCGAGCTGGCGTCCGCGTCGGTATCGGTGTCGGTGGCCGCAGTCACCGACACCTCGCCCTCAGGCTCGCGGGTGCGCCTGCTCATAGGTGGCCTTCAGCCTCTCGACGGAAACGTGTGTATAGATCTGAGTCGTGGCGAGCGTAGCGTGACCGAGAAGCTCCTGGACCGCTCTGAGGTCAGCTCCTCCTTCGAGCAGATGCGTGGCGGCGGAGTGACGCAGGCCGTGGGGGCCGAGGTCGTCGGCGTCGGGCACGTGCCGCAGCAGTGCGTGCACGGCCTCGCGGATCTGCCGCTGGTCGGCGCGGCGTCCGCGCCGACCCAGCAGCAGCGCGGGCCCGGTGTCGGGGCGCACCAGCTGCGGCCGGCCGACCGCGAGCCACTCCCGCACCGCGGTCGCCGCTGGTAGCCCGAACGGCACCACGCGCTGCTTGTCGCCCTTGCCGACCACCGTCACCACTCGGCGGTCGAGGTCGACGTCGTCGACGTCGAGTCCGACGAGCTCGCCGACGCGGATCCCGCTGCCGTACAACAGCTCCAGCGCCGCACGGTCACGCAGGTGCAGCGGATCTCCGTCGTCGGCCCGAACCTGCGCCACCTGCAGCAGGTCGGCGGCTTCCTGCCGCGCCAGGACGCCGGGGAGCGTGCGGTCACGTCGCGGAGCCGCCAGCCGCAGCGCGGGATCGCGAGCTAGCCGGCCGCTGCGGGTGGCCCAGGCGCAGAACGTGCGGGCCGCAGCCGCGCGGCGGGCGATGGTGGAGCGGGAGCGGCCCGATGCGGTCAGCGAGGCCAGCCACGACCGCAGCAACGGCAACGTGATCGCGTCGAGACTCGAGCCGCCACGCTCGACGACGAAGTCGAGCAGCGCGTGCACGTCACCGACGTAGGCGCGCTCGGTGTGCGGCGACCGACCCCGTTCGCTGCGCAGGTAGCGAGCGAACTGCGCCACGACGTCCTCGAACTCGACCAGGGGGTCGGCCGGCTGCGCGACGGCGACGCCGTCACTCGACGTGGTGCTCACGCGCCTACGCTACGCAGCCTCGCCCGCTGCGCACCCCGGACGCGCCGCGAGCGTGCCGACGTCCGTCGTGCCCTCAGGCCAGCCAGGGGTAGGGGCCGCGCAGGATCGCGACCACGCGGTCGGTCACGGCCTCCGCGTGCGGGGGCCGCACCGTGATGGGCTGAACCAGGCCCCTCGTGAGGTGCAGGTGCAGCGACTGCAGCGTCGCGAACGTGTTGAACGCCCAGACCGGGATCGGCCCGGGCGCTGCGTCCGCGAACGCCATTTCGACCACGTCGAGCCACGCCTTGGCCTCGCGCTCCGTCACCTCCTCCGGGCTGAGCACCTCCACCAGGGCGCGAGCGAGCCGGGCGTCCTCGAGCTGCACGTAGCGCGCTGTGGTGTCGCGGTTGAGGATGCGCCGGGCGCAGGCGTCAAGGAGCTCGTCGCGACGGTGGGGCAGATGGGGTGCGAACGCGGCTGTCGTGTCGGCCCTGCGGGTGCGTCAGCCGCTGCGCCGCGTCATCGCCCAGCCGCACCAGGACGTCGTCGAGCAGTCCCTCGCGGGCCCAGCGACCGAGCGCGGTGAAGCCGATGTCGTCGCGCAGCCTGGGGTCCGGCGAGCCGAGGAGCTGCCCGAGCTCCGCAACGACGTCCACGAGATTCCGGTCGCTCGGCATCACCCAGTCGGCGTCGGCCAGTCGCGTCCAGTCCGAGAGGTCGTCCACGCGGCTCACCCTCCCACGGGCGCGCGCACGACCGCCGCCGCTCGCTTCTCGTCGTCCGCCTTGCGCGAGCGCGGCCGACGGTGCAGGCGCCAGCCGTGGCCGTGCCGCTCGGCGAGGCCGAGCAGCGCGAGGCGGCCGAGCGCGGCCTGCACGGTGCCGCCGTCGAGGCCGGCCGTGCAGGCGAGCCGGTCGATGGGGCGACCCGTGCGTACCGGGAGCGCCTCGAGCACGCGCCGGGTCACGTCGTCGAGGGCGTCGTTCTCGGACTCAGTGACCGCAGACGGCGCGACGGCGTCGGCACCGATCCGGCCCACGAGATCGACCACCTCTGCGGCGTCGGTCACGAGCACGGCTCGACCGTCGCGCACCAGCTCGTGGCACCCGGCCGAAGCGGCCGAGGTCACCGGCCCTGGCACCGCACCCACCGGCCGGCCCAGCGCCGCCGCGGTGCGCGCGGTGTTGAGGGCGCCGCTGCGCAGTGCCGCCTCGACCACCACCGTCCCCGACGAGACCGCGGCGATCAGCCGGTTGCGCTGCAGGAACCGCGAACGCGTGGGAGCCGAACCCGGTGGCACCTCGCTCACCACGGCACCGTCGTCGACCAGCGCGTTCATCAACGCGTGGTGCCCCTGCGGGTAGGCGCGGTCGACCCCGCCGGCGAGGACGGCGACCGACCGGCCGCTCGTCAGCGACGCCCGGTGTGCGGCGCCGTCCACGCCGTACGCCAGGCCGCTCACGACGACGAAGCCGCGATCGGCCACGCCGCAGGCGATCTCACCGGTGACGTGCTCGCCGTACGCCGTCGAGGCTCGCGCGCCCACGATGGCCACGGAACGCTCCCCCAGGTCGCGCAGGTCGACCGGGCCGCGCACCCACAGACAGGTCGGTGGCGCCGCCAGGGCTTCGAGCCCTTGCGGCCACTCGTCGCAGCCGGGGTGCAGCAACCGGCCGCCGCATCGACGCAGCGTCTCGAGGTCGCGGAGCGGGTCGAGGTCGGCCAACCGCGGTACGTACCGGTCGAGCCAGTCGACGTCGCGCGACACCAGCGCACGCAGGGCCTCGCGCGGGCCGACGCGCTCGATGAGCGCCGCGACGCGCACGTCGCCGGGCTCGGCGAGCCGGCTCCACGCGGCACGGGCCAGCACGACGTCGTCCCGGTCGAAGGTGAGCCCGCGGTGTCGGGTGGTGATCATGCCGCCGCCTGGTGGCGCAGCGAGAAGGCGCGGTCGACGTCGTCTCGACCCGGCCGGTCGCGGCCGTCGAGATCGGCGAGGGTCCACGCCGTCCGCAGCACCCGGTCGTACCCGCGCACCGTCAAGGTGCCGCGGTCGACTCCGCGGTCGACCGACGCCGTGGCAGCTGCCGGCAGCCGCCACGGTTGCCGACGCAGCTCGTGCCCGGGCGCGTGCGCGTTGAGGCTCCACCGCTCCTCGCGCCAGCGCTCGCGCTGCGCCGCCCTGGCCGCCGCGACCCGCGCCGCCACGACGGCGCTGCTCTCCTCGTCGCCCACCGTCGCGAGCGCCGCGCGGGTCACGGGCAGCACCTCGACCTGCAGGTCGACGCGATCGAGCAGCGGCCCGGACAGCCGGTGCAGGTAGCGCCGGCGAGCCATGGGAGTGCACGTGCACTCCGTGCCCTTGCCGGACGACTGACCGCACGGGCACGGGTTGGCGGCGAGCACGAGCTGGAACCGCGCTGGGTACCGCGCTTGGCCCGCCGCCCGGTGGATCACCAGCTCACCGCACTCGAGCGGCTGGCGCAGCGCGTCGAGAACGCGCCGCTCGAACTCGGGCGCTTCATCAAGAAAGAGGATTCCGTGGTGGGCGCGCGACGCCGCGCCCGGCCGCGGGATGCCAGATCCCCCGCCGACGACGGCGGGAGCGGACGCCGTGTGGTGCGGGTCGACGAACGGCGGCCGGGTGATGAGGCCGGCCCCCGCCGCCAGCGAGCCAGCCAAGGAGTGGACGGCGGTCACCTCCAGGGCCGCTGCCGGTGTGAGGTCCGGCAGGATGCTCGGCAGCCGCGCGGCGAGCATGGTCTTGCCTGCGCCGGGCGGCCCGAGCAGGAACAGGTGGTGGCCACCGGCCGCTGCCACCTCGAGCGCCCTGCGGGCGTCGCCCTGGCCCACGACGTCGGCGAGGTCGAGAGCGGCCCGCTGGTCGGCCTCGGGCTCGTACCGCGTCGGGTCGCAGGACTCCTCGACCTGCTCCCCGCGGTAACGCGCCACCAGACCACCCACTGAGTCGGCGCCCAGCACCTGCACCCCAGGCACCAGCTCGGCCTCGCGCACGTTCGCCGTCGGCACCACGACCCGCTCCACGCCCGTCTGGGCGGCGGCCAGCACCGCCGGCAGCACCCCGCGCACGGGCCGGACGCGGCCGTCCAGGCCGAGCTCGCCGAGGTGGAGCACGTCGCGCGCCACCGCCTCAGGCACCGCCTCGCCGGCCACGAGCACTGCGACCGCGATCGCCAGGTCGAACGACGTCCCGGCCTTGGGGATGGAGGCGGGCGAGAGGTTCACGGTGATGCGATGAGGCGGGATGGCGACGCCGGAGTTGGCGCACGCGGCGCGCACCCGGTCACGGGCCTCACCCAGCGAGGCGTCGGGTAGACCGGTGATCGTGAACGCCGGTAAGCCGCTCGAGACGTCGGCTTCGACGTCCACCACGTGCCCCTGGATGCCGATGAGGGCCACGCATCGCGTGCGTCCGAGCGCCATCTAGGCCACCGCCCGCAGGTGCTCGACGGTGGCGGGGCCGCTCGGTGGTCGCATCACGGCGACGACGTCGATCCGCACCTGGGGTGGGTGCAACCCGGTCTCCTGCAGCCAGCGGGCGGCCAACCGTCGCAGGCGCGCTGCCTTCCGGCTGGTCACGGCTTCCGCGGGGTGACCGAACGCCCCCGACCGGCGGGTCTTCACCTCGCAGACCACCAGGCAGTCGCCGTCGCGCGCCACGATGTCGATCTCGCCCAGCTCGCACCGCCAGTTGCGGTGCAGCAGCTGGTAGCCCAGCTCGACCAGGTGCCGCGCGGCGACGTCCTCGCCGTAGCGACCCACTGCGTCCTTCGCAGCCATCCGACCACCTCCGGCCTCCACCCTGGAGCGGGGGTGGTGGCCGGCGAAAGGCCGCCGCCGCGGGCTGTGGACAACTCAGCGTCGGCCCTGACCTGTGGACGACGAACCGTGAGTGGGCACGTCTACTGCACTCGCCGATGGCGACTGGGGCACCCCACCGCCATAGGTTGGCGACAGGGTGCCCCCGCGCCCAACAACGGTGAGGCGGCTAGGTGGTGGGGACGGGTGCGGGGCAGGGTGCCGCCTCGTCGAGCGGCACGGCGGCGGGACGGCGGCGGTTGACCAGCAGCGAGCCGGCGATGACGAGGCCGAACCCGGCGACGGTCCAGACCGTGATCGACTCCCCGAGGACGACGGCGCCGGCCACCACCGCGACGGCCGGGTTGACGTAGGTGATCGTGGTGGCGCGCACCGGGCCGATCTCGGCGACCAGCCCGACGAGCAGCAGGAAGGCCGCGGCCGTGCTGACCAGTGCGAGCAGCACCACGGCCGTCACGACGCGGCCCGACGGCAGCGCCGTCGGCAGGCCCGGCGCGGCGAAGGGCAGGTACCCCAGCGCCGCGGCGGTGAGCGACAGCGCCACCACGCCCGGCCCGGGCAGGTCGGAGAACCAGCGCGACAGCAACGCCGCGCCGAGCGCGTAGCAGACCACGACCACGGCCATCTCGGCGATCGCCGACCACTGGCTGCCCTCGACGTCGACGCCGACGAGCAGCGCGACCCCCACGACGCCCAGGCCCAGGCCCGCCGCCCCCGTGCGACCGAGCGCCTCGTGCCGGCCCGTGAGCATCGCGACACCCACGCCGACGAGCGGCACCGCCGCCACCAGCAGGCCCGCCAGCGAGCTCGACAGGTGCTGCTCGGCGCGGGTGAGCAGCAGCCAGGGCACCGTGATCTCGACGGCGGTGAAGACGAGCAGCTTCGGCCAGCGGGCCAGCACGGGGCGCACCCAGCCGCGGGCGAACGCGACCGGCAGCAGCAGCAGCGCCCCCAGCGCGGTGCGGACGAAGACGAGCGTCAGCGGGCTGAGCTCCTCGACGGCGATCTTGATCAGCAGGTACGGGATGCCCCAGGCGATGGAGAGCCCGGCGAACAGCAGGGCGGCGCGGCGACTCATGCGGCAATTCTCGGCGCCAACGACGATTCAGTCCATCTACTATTCGTTCATGTCAACGTTGAGTCGCGACTTCACGATCGACCTGCGCCGGCTCCGCGTGCTGCGCATGCTCGACCAGCACGGCACCGTCTCGGCAGCCGCGACCGCGCTGCACCTCACGCCGTCGGCGGTGTCGCAGCAGATCGCGGGGCTGGCCCGCGACACCGGCGTCCAGCTGCTCGAGAAGCGCGGGCGCGGCGTCCGCCTCACCGCGCGCGCCCGCCGGCTGCTCGAGCACGCCGCGGTCATCGAGCAGCAGCTGCAGGTGGCCCGCGCCGACCTCGCCTCGTGGGACGCCGGGGACGCCGGTCACGTCGGCATCGCGTCGCTCTCGACCGGGATCACCGCGATCGTCGCTCCGGCCCTGAAGTCGTTGCGCTGCAGCCATCCCGGCCTGTCGGTGACGGTCAGCGAGTCGGAGCCGCCGCAGCTGTTCACCGACCTCGACCTCGGAGACGTGGACGTCGCCGTCACGGTGCACCACACCCCCGGCCCGCCGGTCACCGACGCTCGCTACCACCGCGTCGACCTGCTGGTCGACCCGCTCGACGCCGTGCTGCCCGCCGACCACCCGGCCGCCCACCCGGACGGCGTCCGGCTCACCGAGCTCGCCGACCAGCCGTGGGTCTCGGGCTACCCGGGGGGTTCGTGCTCACGGCTCACTGAGGCGGTGTGCGCCAACGCCGGCTTCACGCCCGATGTGCGCCACCACGTCGGTGACTGGGTGGCGCTCGGCGCGCTGGTGGCCTCCGGCGCGGGCGTCGCGTTGGTGCCTCGCGTCGCCCAGCCGCTCCCGATGCCCGGCCTCGCGGTCGTGCCCGTGCTGGGCACGCCCGCGGCCCGGCACTTCTACGCCGCCGTGCGCGCGGGCGCCGAGGCCGACCCGGCGGTCGCGCTCGTGCTCGAGCGCCTCACGCAGGTCGCGGCCGAGTGGACCGCCGCGGCTCAGCAGCCGACGAGCCTGGCCGCGAGGTAGCTCTCGACCTGGTCGAGCGCCACCCGCTCCTGGCTCATCGTGTCGCGCTCGCGCACCGTGACGGCCTGGTCGTCGAGGGTGTCGAAGTCGACGGTGAGGCAGTACGGCGTACCCACTTCGTCCTGGCGGCGGTAGCGGCGGCCGATCGCCCCTGCGTCGTCGAAGTCGACGTGCCAGTGGCGGCGCAGGGCGGCGGCGAGGTCGCGCGCCTTCGGCGACAGGTCGGCGTGACGCGACAGCGGGAGCACGGCGACCTTCACGGGCGCGAGCCGCGGGTCGAGCCGCAGCACCACGCGCTTGTCGACGCCGCCCTTGGCGTTGGGCGCCTCGTCCTCGGTGTAGGCGTCGAGCAGGAACGCCATCATCGACCGGCCCACACCCGCGGCCGGCTCGATGACGTAGGGCGTCCAGCGCTCGTTCTTGCCCTGGTCGAAGTACGACAGGTCGACGCCGGAGTGCTTGCTGTGCGTCGTCAGGTCGAAGTCGGTGCGGTTGGCGATGCCCTCGAGCTCGCCCCACTGCGAGCCGGTGAAGTTGAAGCGGTACTCGATGTCGACGGTGCGGTCGGAGTAGTGCGAGAGCTTCTCGCGCGGGTGCTCGTAGTGCCGCAGGTTCTCGGGCGCGATGCCGAGGTCGACGTACCACTGGGTCCGCAGGTCGATCCACGTCTGGTGCCACTGCGCCGCGGTGCTCGGCTCGACGAAGTACTCCATCTCCATCTGCTCGAACTCGCGGGTGCGGAAGATGAAGTTGCCGGGCGTGATCTCGTTGCGGAAGCTCTTGCCCATCTGGGCGATGCCGAACGGCGGCTTCTTGCGCGCCGACGTCATGACGTTGAGGAAGTTGACGAAGATGCCCTGGGCGGTCTCGGGCCGCAGGTAGTGCAGGCCGGATTCGTCGTCGACGGCGCCGAGGTAGGTCTTCAGCAGTCCGCTGAAGGCGCGCGGCTCGGTCCAGGCGCCGCGCGTGCCGCAGTTCGGGCAGGCGACGTCCTTGAGGTCGACCGAGCCGGGGTCGTCGAGGCCCTTCTTCTCGGCGACGGCCTCCTGCAGGTGGTCGGCCCGAAAGCGCCGGTGGCAGCTCTGGCACTCCGTCAGCGGGTCGGTGAACGTCTCGACGTGACCGGACGCCACCCAGGTCTGCGTCGGCAGGATCACCGAGGAGTCCAGGCCGACGACGTCGTCGCGGCTGGTCACCATCGCCCGCCACCACTGGCGCTTGATGTTCTCCTTCAGCTCCACGCCGAGGGGTCCGTAGTCCCACGCCGACCGCGTACCGCCGTAGATCTCGCCCGACGGGAAGACCAGGCCGCGCCGCTTGGCGAGGCTGACGACGGTGTCGATGCGGGAGTCGGGCTTGGCGGCCACGGGCGAATCACTCCATCTGACGCGGGGGCGGCGCCACCCACCTGGGCGGCGGAGGCGAGCAGCCAGGCTACCGGTCGCCGGGGCGGCCGAGCGACGCGGATCCGGCAGCCGGGTCGCGGTCGCTCTCGTGGTCGAGCAGGTCGGTCGACGACCCGTCGGGCGCCTCGACCAGGGCCTCGTAGGCGGTCACCTCGTCGACCGCGAAGTACATCACCGGCACCGCGCGCAGCTTGACGTCGTAGGCCGACAGCGCCCGCCGGTAGGCGCCCGTGCTCTCCCACTCGGTCTGCNTCGACCGGCCGAGGTGGCCGCGCCGGCAGCCCGGCCGGGCTCGCAGGGCGTCGAGCGCCTCGCGGCCGCGCTCGCGGAACGAGGAGGCCTGCGCCTCGGGCACGACGTAGCGAGTGACGACGACGAGGGGCATGCCTGCGAGGATGTCATGGTGCCCAGTCCCACGCCGTCTCCCCGCCCCACCGAGTCCACGGGCCTGCGCGCCGCGATCGAGGCGGCCAGCCACCCGCTGCTCGTGCGGCTCGCCGCGCTCCCGCGGGCCGTGCCGTTCGTCGCGCTGCTGGCACTGCTGGTGGTCGGGGTCTTCGTCGGCGGCGTGGTCGGGGTCGTGTGCACCGCGCTGGTGGCGCTGTTCGTGGCGTGGCTGATGTACCTCAGCTGGCCGCGGCTCACCGGCGTCGAGCGTCTGGGCCGGGCCGCCGTCCTGCTCATCGCGGTCGCGCTGGTGCTCGTGGAGGCCTTCCCCCCTCGCTGACGGTTTTGACAATCATTCTCAACTAGGCGCATGATCGGGGCCATGCGTCCCCTCCGTCGTCTCCTGAGCGCCTTCGCGCTCGCGACGGCGGTCGTGGCCGGGGCCGCCGCGTGCGGGGGGCCGGTGCACCCGGCGTCCGACGGGCGACTGCACGTGCGCGCCGCGTTCTACCCCCTGCAGTTCGTGGCGGCCCGCATCGGCGGTGACGCCGTCACCGTCACGAACCTCACCCGCCCCGGCGGTGAGCCCCACGACCTCGAGCTCACCCCCCGCGACGTCGCGGGCCTGGAGGACGCCGACCTCGTGGTCTACCTCAAGGGGTTCCAGCCCGCCGTCGACGACGCCCTGGCCGTGGCCAAGCCACGGCGGGTGTTCGACGCCTCGACGGCGGCGTCACTGAACCTCACCTACAGCCCGGTCGCCGAGCCGGGGAGCCGCCACGAGTCCAGCCGGCCCGACCCGCACTTCTGGCTCGACCCGCTGCGGCTGCGCGACGTCGCCAGCGCACTCGAGCCGGTCATGGCCCGCGCCGACCCCGCGCACGCGGCGTTGTTCTCGCAGAACCTGCAGCGCCTCACCGCAGACCTCGAGGCGCTCGACGGCGAGCTCGCCACGGGGCTCGCGCACTGCCTGAGCACCGACCTGGTCACGAGCCACAACGCCTTCGGCTACCTCGCTGAGCGCTACGGCCTGCACCAGGTGGGCATCAGCGGACTCGACCCCGCGGCCGAGCCCGACCCGCGCCGCATCGCCGACGTCGCCCGGTACGTCCGGGAGCACCACGTCCGCACGATCTACTTCGAGACCCTCGTGAGCCCGGCGGTCGCCCGCACGGTCGCGTCCGAGACCGGCGCGCGCACCGCCGTCCTGGACCCGCTCGAGGGGCTCACCGACGCCTCGGCCGGCACCGACTACCTGTCGGTGATGCGCGCCAACCTCGCCCAGCTGAAGGAGGGCCAGCCGTGCCCGTGACCCCACCTGCCGCCGTCGTCCGCATGCGCGACGTCACCATCGGGTACGGCGACGAGCCCGTCGTCCGGCACGCCGACCTCACCGTGACCGACGGCGAGGTCGTGGCCGTGCTGGGAGCCAACGGCTCGGGCAAGACCACCCTCGTGCGCGGCATGCTCGGCCTCGCCGACGTGCTCTCGGGGGACGTCGAGCTGTGCGGGCGCCGTCTGCGCAGTCGACGCGACCGCGCCCGCGTCGGGTACGTCCCGCAGCGGCACACCGTCGGTGGTGCCGTGCCGTCGACCGTGCGCGAGGTGGTGTCGTCGGGGCGGCTGGCGCGGCTCGGGCCCCTCGGCCGGCTCCGCGCCGCCGACCGCGCGTGCGTGCAGACGGCGATCGACACCGTGCAGCTGGGGCCGTTCGCCGACGTCGACGTGGCCCAGCTGTCCGGTGGCCAGCAGCGGCGCGTGCTCATCGCCCGGGCCCTGGCGGCCGAGCCGGAGGTGCTCGTCATGGACGAGCCCACCGCCGGCGTCGACCGAGCCAGCCAGCAGGCCCTGGCCGACACCATCCGCCGGCTCGCCGAGCGGGGCGTGCCGATGATCGTGGTCACCCACGAGGCCGGCCCACTGGCCGACGTCTTCACCCGCGCGGTGGTCGTGGCCGATGGGCGGATCGTGGCCGACGGGCCGATCGCCGGGCTGCCGGCCGGGCTGGACGTCGACGGCCACCACCACGACGACGAGCCCGACGAGCCCGGCCGGGCCGTCACCTCGTGGCTCGAGCAGCCGATGGGCGGTGCGTGATGGCGGTGCTCGAGCTGCTGCAGTACGACTTCATGCGACGCGCGCTCCTGGCCGCGCTGCTGGTGGGCCTGGCGGCGCCCGTCGTCGGCGTGTTCCTGGTGCAGCGGCGCCTCGCGCTCATCGGTGACGGCATGGGGCACGTCGCGCTCGCCGGTGTCGCCGTCGGGGTGCTCACCGGCTACTCCCCCGTCTGGACGGCGCTCATCGCCGCGGTGCTCGCCGCCGTCGCCATCGAGCTGATCCGGGCTCGAGGCCGCACGAGCGGTGACATCGCGCTGGCCGTGCTCTTCTACGGCGGCATCGCCGGGGGCGTCGTGCTCATCTCGCAGTCGTCGGCGGCCACCCCGGCCAACCTCACGGCCTACCTGTTCGGTGCCATCACGACCACCAGCTCGGCCGACGTCGTCACCTTCGCGGTGCTCGCGGGCGCGGTGCTGCTCGTGACCCTCACGCTCGCACCGCGGCTGTTCGCCGTCGCGAACGACCCCGAGTACGCACGGGCCGTCGGCCTCCCGGTGCTGGGACTCAACCTGGTGCTGGCAGTGCTCACCGCGGTGACCGTCGTGGTGTCGATGCGCGTGGTCGGCCTGCTGCTGATCAGCGCGCTCATGATCCTGCCCAACGCGATCGCGCAGCAGTTCGCGCACAGCTTCCGCACCAGCCTGTCGCTGGCGGTGGTGGTAGGCGTGGTGGTGAGCCTCGCCGGCGTCAGCACGAGCTTCTACGCCGGGACGCCTTCGGGCGGCACCATCGTCGTGATCGCGGTGGCCGTCTTCGTGCTGGCGGCAGTGGTCTCGGGGCTGCGTGACCGGTTGACCCGGCGCAGGCACCGCACCGCCGCCAACGCCACGAGCCCGCAGGTCGGGGCATGAGCCCGGTGCAGCGGCCCCGCGCGACCAAGCAGCGCGAGGCGGTGGCGGCCTTCCTGGCCGAGGCCGAGACGTTCGTGAGCGCGCAGCAGATCTACGCCGGCCTGCGCGCGTCGGGAAGCAGCATCGGCCTGGCCACGGTCTACCGCACGCTGCAGGGACTGGCGGCCGATGGCGCCGTGGACGTCCTGCGCGGCGCCGACGGCGAGGTGGTCTACCGGCGCTGCACGTCGGGCCAGCACCACCACCACCTGGTGTGCCGCGAGTGCGGGCGCACGGTGGAGGTCGAGGGCCCGGCGGTCGAGCGGTGGGCCGAGTCGGTCGCCGCCCAGCACGGGTTCGCCGACGTCAGCCACACCCTCGAGGTCTTCGGCACCTGCAGCGATCACTGAGTGGCGTCGACGGCGCCGCCGTAGCGCCGCTCGCGCTGGGCGTAGGTCTCGATGGCGCGCCACAGGTGTCGTCGGTCGACGTCCGGCCACAGGACGTCGTCGAACACCATCTCGGCGTAGGCCGACTGCCACAGCAGGAAGTTCGAGGTGCGCTGCTCGCCCGACGAGCGCCAGAACAGGTCGACGTCGGGCATGTCGGGCTCGTCGAGGTAGCGCGCGAGGAGCCGCTCGTCGACGCGGTCAGGAGCGACGCGGCCGGCGGCCACGTCGTGGGCCAGAGCCCTTGCGGCGTCGGCGATCTCAGCGCGCCCGCCGTAGTTGACGCACATCGTCAACGTCAGCACGCGGTTGTCGCGCGTCAGCTGCTCGGCGGCCTCCAGCTCGCGGATCACGCTGCGCCACAAGCGAGGTCGCCGGCCGGCCCAGCGCACCCGCACCCCCCAGGCGTGCATCTCGTCGCGGCGGCGACGGATCACGTCGCGGTTGAAGCCCATGAGGTACCGCACCTCCTCGGGCGATCGGCGCCAGTTCTCCGTCGAGAACGCGTACGCCGACAGGTGCGTCACCCCGATCTCGATCGCACCCGCGACGACGTCGAGCAGCGACGCCTCCCCCCGCGCGTGGCCCTCGGTGCGCGGCAGGCCCCGCGCGTTCGCCCACCGGCCGTTGCCGTCCATCACCACCGCGACGTGGCGCGGCACGAGATCCGGCGGCACCTGCGGCGCTCGCGCGCCCGACGGGTGCGGCGGCGGTGCCACGGGCGCGACGGCGGCCGCCGGCTCTGCCCGGCCCGAGCGGCGGGCCCTCACGAGCGCTCCACCAGCCGCATGGCCCGCACGCCACGCTCCAGGTGCCACTGCAGGTACGCCGTCACCAGTCCGCTGCCCTCTCGCCGGTGCCGCAGCTCGCTCGCGTCGGCGGCGTCCCAGTCTCCCGCGAGGAGCGCGGCGAGCAGGTCGAGGGTCGCCGGCGCCGGCGCGACCGCCCCGCCGGGGCGGCAGGCCGGGCACACCACACCGCCCGCGGCGACCGCGAACGCCCGGTGCGGGCCCGGTGCCCCGCATCGCGAGCAGTCGACGAAGCTCGGGGCCCACCCCGCGACCGACAGGGCACGCAGCAGGTAGGCGTCGAGCACGAGCGAGGGGTCGTGCTCCCCCGCCGCCAAGGTGCGCAGTCCGCCGACCAGCAGGAGGAACTGCTGCACCGCCGGCTCACGCTCCTCGGTGAGCCGGTCGGCGGTCTCGAGCATCGCCGTCCCGGCGGTGTAGCGGGGGTAGTCGGCCACCAACCGCTCGCCGTACGGGGCCAGCGTCTCGGCCTGCGTGACGGTGTCGAGGTTGCGGCCCTCGTAGAGCTGGACGTCGGTCATCATGAACGGCTCCAGCCGCGCACCGAAGCGGCTGCGCGTGCGCCGCACGCCCTTGGCCACCGCCCGCACCTTTCCGTGCTCGCGCGTGAGCAGGGTGACGATGCGGTCGGCCTCACCCAGCTTGTGGGTGCGCAGGACGACGGCCTCGTCGCGGTACAGGCTCACCCGTCGATTGTCCTACGCCGGACGCTCCGCCGCCGTGAGGAGGTCGTGACGGCGTGGTCGGGGTTCGTCAGTAGACCGTGACGCGGTTGCGGCCCGACTCCTTGGCCTCGTAGAGCGCGGCGTCGGCGTCCTTCAGCACCTTGTCGGCCGAGGCGTCGGAGGCGGCCACGCCCACCGAGACGCTCACCCCCAGCCCGGGCTGGGTGTCCTCCCAGGGCTCGCGGGCCACCGCCGAGCGCACGCGCTCGGCCACGGCGGCCGCCTCCTGCGCTGACGTCGCTGGCAGCAGGACGACGAACTCGTCGCCACCGAAGCGCACGACCACGTCGTGGGCCCGGCACTGCGCGCGCAGGATGTCGGCGATGCGCCGCAGCACCTCGTCACCCACGGCGTGCGAGTACCGGTCGTTGACCTGCTTGAACAGGTCGACGTCGACGAACAGCGCAGCGCCGCCGAGCGACTCGGCGATCCCGGCGTCGAGCATGCGGCGGTTGCCCAGGCCCGTGAGCGGGTCGATGAGCGCGTCCTGGCCGAGCTGCGACGCCTCTGCGGCCAGCGCCCGCAAGCTGATCCGGTCGCGCAGCGCGAAGAACCGGCTCTCGCGCTCGACCCACAACCGGTGGGACGCCACCCGGCGCGCCCGCTCGTAGTACTCGCGCGCCGGGTGGTCGCCGTGCTCGGCGACCTCGGTGAGGGCGAGGGCAGAAAGCGCCGCGAGCTCCCACACGATGCGGTCGGTGAGCTGGGCGCCGTCGAGCACCTCGGCGAGCTCGACGCGTGCTTCGTCGAAGCGCTCGTGCTCGCGCAGGCCGACCGCGAGGGCGAGCCGACCGATCTGCACCTCGGGCAGCTCAGGGCGCAGCTCGAACAGGTCCATCGCGTGCCGCAACCGGCTGACCGCCAGCTCGGTCTGCCCGAGCCGCAGCTGGGCCCAGGCCTCCACCAGCTGGGCGCGCGCGTTCATCGGGACGTCGTCGTCGGTGAGCCGCATCATGTGCAGCGCGAGCTCGGCGCTGCGCACGTGGTGGGCGCGGCCCTCGCGATCGCGGCCGTCGAGCTCGAGGGCAGCACCCCAGGTGGCGTGGAGCACCGAGTACTCCTGCAGCACCAGCACGCGGGCGATGCGCGTCGCCGCGTCGTCCCCGCGCACGGCGGGCGAGGTCTCGCAGAGCCGAAACAGCGCCTCGGCGGGCGTGAACAGCTGCGCGTGCCCGAGCACCACCGCGACCGCCATGGTCGCGCTGAGGTCGTTGTACCGCTGCGGCGGCGTGCGCTCCACCAACGCGTACGCCTCGGCGAGGGCGTCGACGGCCTGCGAGGCGTGACCGAGGCGCAGGCTCGCGTCACCGAGCAGCGAGAGCGCCTTCGCGCGCCAGGCCAGGTCGTCGGCGTCGATCACCGCGAGCAGCTCGTGGGCGTGGGCGATGGACTCCTCCCAGCGCCGCTGCTCGATCAGCGCGACACCACACGTGTAGTGCAGGTACCGCAGCGTCTTCAGGTCGCCGGCACCGGCCGCCACCGGCATGGCCTCGCGCGCCGCCACCACGGCGCGGCCCGAGAAACCGTCGAGATAGAGCTCGTGCGCCCAGTCCGACAGCAGGTCGAGTGGCCCGAAGGCACCGGCGACCGCGATCACGCCACTCGCTCGCTCCACGCCGTCCCCGTTCACCCCGAGCACCTCTGGCGCTGCCGATTCTGCACGAGTGGGTGACGCTGTGCGGTGCATCCGGGCAACTAGGGCCGCGTGGGTGATGGCTCAGCGTCGCGGTCTGCCCGGTTGATGGCGGAGACGACCGCTTTGAGCGACGCCGTGACGATGTTGGGGTCGATGCCCACTCCCCAGAGCACGCGTCCGTCGACGGCGCACTCGACGTACGCGGCCGCCGTCGCGTCGCCGCCCGCGCTCATCGCGTGCTCGTGGTAGTCGAGCACCCGCACGTCGACCCCGCGCTCCGCGAGCGCCTCGGTGAACGCCGCGATCGGCCCGTTGCCCTGTCCCTCGACGTGCACGACGTCGGCGGGGTCGGTGGCGTCGGCGAGCTCGACGCTCAGCTGGTCCAGGCCCTGCGCCGACGTCGACAGCCGGCTGCCCTGCAGCGCGAACCGGCCCCACGGGCGGCTGGGGTTCGGCAGGTACTCGTCGGTGAAGGCCGACCACAGCTCGGCCGCCGAGACCTCGCCGCCCTCGTCGTCGGTGTGCCGCTGGACGACGGCGCTGAACTCGATCTGCAGCCGGCGCGGCAGGTCGAGGTGGTGCTCGGACTTCATGAGGTAGGCCACGCCGCCCTTGCCGGACTGGCTGTTGACCCGGATGACGGCCTCGTAGGTGCGGCCGACGTCGCGTGGGTCGATCGGCAGGTACGGCACCTGCCAGACCAGCTCGTCGACGTCCTTGCCCTCCTCGGCGGCGGCCTTGTCCATCGCCTCGAGGCCCTTCTTGATGGCGTCCTGGTGCGAGCCGCTGAATGCGGTGTAGACCAGGTCGCCGCCGTAGGGGTGGCGCTCGGGCACGGGCAGCTGGTTGCAGTACTCGACCGTGCGGCGGATCTCGTCGATGTCGCTGAAGTCGATCTGCGGGTCGATGCCCTGGCTGAACAGGTTGAGCCCCAACGTGACCAGGCAGACGTTGCCGGTGCGCTCGCCGTTGCCGAACAGGCAGCCCTCGATGCGGTCGGCACCCGCGAGGTAGCCCAGCTCGGCCGCCGCGACGCCGGTGCCGCGGTCGTTGTGCGGGTGCAGGCTCAGCACGATCGAGTCGCGGCGGGGCAGGTGGCGGTTCATCCACTCGATGGAGTCGGCGTAGACGTTCGGCGTGGCCATCTCGACGGTGGCCGGCAGGTTGATGATGAGCGGGCGGTCGGGCGTCGGGTCGATGACCTCGATGACCTTGCTGCACACCTCGACGGCGTACTCGAGCTCGGTGCCGGTGTAGGACTCGGGCGAGTACTCGTAGTGGATCTGGGTGTCGGGCGTGATCATCTCGGCGTACTTCTTCGCCAGCGTTGCGCCCTGGGTGGCGATGTCGGTGATGCCGTCGCGGTCGAGGCCGAACACCACACGGCGCTGCAGCGTCGACGTCGAGTTGTAGAAGTGGACGATCGCCTGCTTGGCGCCCACCAGCGACTCGAAGGTGCGCTCGATGAGGTGCTCGCGGCACTGGGTCAGCACCTGGATCATCACGTCGTCCGGGATGTGCTCACCCTCGATGAGCTCGCGGACGAAGTCGAAGTCGGTCTGGCTCGCGCTCGGGAAGCCGACCTCGATCTCCTTGTAGCCCATGCGCACGAGCAGCTGGAACATCGCGAGCTTGCGGGCGGGGCTCATGGGGTCGATGAGGGCCTGGTTGCCGTCGCGCAGGTCGACGGCGCACCACCGGGGCGCGCGGTCGATGGTGCGCTCGGGCCAGGTGCGGTCGGGCAGGTCGACGCTGAACGTCTCGCCGTACGGGCGGTACTTGTGCACCGGCATCGGGGACGGCTGCTGGGGGGTGGTGTTCCAGAAGGTGGTGCGGGCGGTGGTGTCGGTCATCGAAGGTGCCTTCGTGGTCAGGAGAGGAGACCGGCACGTCGAGATCCCGCGGCGAGGGGCCGGTCGGTCAGCGTGCCCCGCCGCGGCGACGAAGGAGAAGGGACGTCGTCCGCACGGGCTCGACTGTACGCCTCGGGGCGCAGAGGCGTCCAAGTGGCGGTCTGGCGTCCCATATGACGGACCCGGCCCGCGGCGGCCCGGCCATACGGCTTGTGGATAGTCACTGCCACACAGATGCTCGCAACGGTAGAGTCGAACACGTGTTCGAGACCCCACCCACCTCCTCCGCCGCCGCGCTCGCTGAGCGGGTGCGCGAGCTCGGTGGCGCGCTGTGGGCTTTCGACGGCGAGGCGGACGGCGGCGCCGACCTCGTCGAGCTCATCACCGAGCTCGAGCGCCTGAAGGGCCAGGCCGAGGGGGCGCAGGTGGCCGCCGCCGTCGCGCTCGACGCGGATCAGCGCGCCCAGCAGGCGGCTGCAGGTGTCCCGGCCGAGCGGCGGGGGCAGGGCGTCGGTCTGCAGGTGGCGCTCGCGCGACGCGAGTCCCACCACCGGGGTACCCGCCACCTCGGCCTCGCGCGAGCGTTGACCGCCGAGCTGCCGCAGACGCTGAAGGCGTTGCGCGCTGGGCGGATCAGCGAGTGGCGGGCCACCCTCGTCGCCCGTGAGACGGCCTGCCTCACCCGCGAGGCGCGCGAGCAGGTCGACCGCACGATCAGCGACGCGGTGCTCGAGCAGTCCGGTGAGCGTGAGCTGGTCGCAGAGCTGCGCCGGCTGTCCTACCGGCTGGAGCCGGAGTCCGTCGTCGCACGGCGTCGGCGCGCCGAGAGCGAGCGGTCGGTGTCGCTGCGGCCGGCCCCCGACACGATGACCTACCTGACGGCCTTGCTGCCCGTCGCCGACGGCGTGGCGGCGCTCGCGGCGCTGACCTCGGCCGCCGCGACGCTGCGCTCGGAGGGCGACGCCCGCTCGCGCGGGCAGGTGATGGCCGACCTGCTCGTCACGCGGCTGCTCGGTCAGGACGACGGCGCGCGTCCCCAGGTGCCGGTGACCGTCAACGTCGTGATGTCCGACCAGGCGCTGCTCGGCGGCGTGGACGACGCCGCCGAGGTCGACGGCTTCGGCCCGGTGCCCGGCGAGCTCGCCCGCGCGCTGGTGACGGCCGCGCCCGAGGAGCAGGTGGCGATCCGCCGGCTGTACGCCCGGCCTGCCGATGGCGCGCTGGTGGCGATGGAGTCGCGCAGCCGCTCCTTCCCCTCCGCACTGGCCCGCTTCATCCGGCTCCGCGACCGCATCTGCCGCACCCCGTGGTGCAACGCCCCCGTCAGGCACGCCGACCACGTGATCGAGGTGCACCGCGGTGGCCGGACGATCGTGATCAACGGCCAGGGCTTGTGCGAGGCCTGCAACTACGCCAAGCAGGCGCTCGGCTGGCGACAGCGCCCGGGCAACGGCCCACCCGGCCGGCACACTGTCGACATCGTCACCCCGACCGGCACGAGATACCGGTCGACGTCGCCACCAGCGCCGACTCCGGCGGTGCACTCACGCCTCGAGCTCGCACTCGAGCGGTACCTCCACGCGGCCTGACTCAGTTGTTCTCGTCCTCGGCAGTCATGCCGCGCACCTCGCGGCTACTTGTTTCATTGACGGCAGGACCGGTGCCTGCGCAGGCTCGGTTCAGGTGCCCGGGT
>NZ_LMER01000019.1:0-105450 GCF_001426435.1 Angustibacter sp. Root456
ACCCCCACCCCACCCCACCCCACCCCTAGGAGTCTGACGTGACACAAACCCCTCAAGAACCCGCGGTCCGTCTGCACCGGGTGCTCGGCATGCCCGCTCTCGTGCTCTTCGGGCTGGCGTACATGGTGCCGCTGACGGTCTTCACGACGTACGGCGTCGTCACCGACGGCACCGAGGGGCACCTGCCCGGCGCCTACGTCGTCACGCTGGTGGCGATGCTCTTCACCGCCTACAGCTACGGGCGCATGGTGCAGGCGCATCCGTACGCGGGGTCGGCGTACACCTACACGCAGAAGAGCTTCGGCAGCCACACCGGCTTCATGGTCGGCTGGGCGCTCCTGCTCGACTACATCTTCCTGCCGATGATCAACTACCTGGTGATCGGCATCTACCTCAACGCGCAGTTCCCGTCCGTGCCCAACTGGGTGTGGATCGTCACGGCCATCGTCGTCGTCACCGGCCTCAACGTGCTGGGAATCCGGCTCGTGACCCGGATGAACCTCGTGCTGGTCGGCTTCCAGATCGTGTTCATCGTCGTCTTCCTCATCGGGGCGGTTCGCACCATCTCCGGCGACGGGGCGCCGTCGCTGACCGTTCCGTTCTTCGGTGGTGACCCCTCGATGTCCAAGATCTTCGCGGGCGCCGCGATCCTCTGCCTGTCGTTCCTGGGCTTCGACGCCATCTCGACGCTGTCGGAGGAGACGCACAACCCGCGCCGGATCATCCCGCGGGCCATCATGGTGACCACCCTGGCCGGCGGCGCGATGTTCATCCTCATCTCCTACGCCGGCCACCTCGCCTTCCCCGACTGGCGGGCGTTCACCGACGTCGACTCCGCAGCCCTCGACGTCATGAAGCACATCGGCGGCTCGTTCCTCGCGTCCTTCTTCACCGCCGCCTACATCGCCGGCTGCTTCGCGTCCGCCATGGCGTCCCAGGCGAGCGTCTCCCGCATCCTCTACGCGATGGGCCGGGACGGCGTCCTGCCGCCGAGCTTCTTCGGCCGGCTCAGCCGGAGGTACCGCACCCCCATGCTCGCGACGCTGCTCGTCGGTGCGGTGTCGTGCGTCGCGCTCTTTATCAGCCTGGACCTCGCGGCGGCCATGATCAGCTTCGGTGCGCTCGCTGCCTTCTCCTTCGTCAACCTGGCGGTCATCAAGCACTACGTCTTCGACCAGAACCGGCGCACCCCCCGCGACCTGGTGCTGTTCGGGCTCCTCCCGCTCATCGGAGTGCTCCTGACCGCGTGGCTGTGGACGTCGCTGTCTCGCACGACGTTCGTCGTCGGTGGCATCTGGGTCCTGGCCGGCCTGGTGTGGCTGGCGGTCATCACCCGGGGCTTCCGCCGTCGGCCGCCGGAGCTGCACATGACGGACGCCGAGCTCGACGACGAGCTGAACGCACCTGCGGCGGTCTGACATGCCCCCCACCGTGACAGTTGCGGTGTGCCAGCTGGCCCCGGTGATCGGGGACGTCGCAGGCAACGTGGCGCGCGCCGTCGAGGCGGTGCGCGCCGCGTGCGATCGCGGGGCAGGGTTGGTCGTCCTGCCGGAGCTCGTCACCACCGGGTACGCCTTCGCGGACCGTGACGAGCTCAGGCCCCTCGCCGAGCCGGTGTCCGGGCCGTCCGTGTCGGCGTTCGCCGAGGCTGCCGCCGCCTTGGCTCGTCGGCACGGGCGGCCGGTGGTCGTGGTCGGCGGGTTCGCCGAGCTCGACGAGGACGACGTGCTGCGCAACAGCGCTTTCGTCGTCAGCGCCGACGCCGACGGCTCCCCGGCGTCCCGGGCCGTGTACCGCAAGGCGCACCTCTGGGACGACGAGAACGACCTGTTCGTGCCGGGCGACCAGCCGCCCACCGCTGTCGAGACGCCGCTCGGGCGGATCGGGGTGGTGATCTGCTACGACCTCGAGTTCCCTGAGTGGGTTCGAACCATTGCGCTGCAAGGTATCGACGTGCTCTGTGCGCCGACCAACTGGCCGGTAGCACCGCGTCCGGCCGGCGAGCGGCCGATCGAGGTGACGCGCGCGCAGGCGAGTGCGTCGATCGACCGCATCTTCGTGGCGACGTGCGACCGGGTCGGCACGGAGCGCGGCGTCGAGTGGGTCGGCGGGTCCGCCATCATCCATCCCGACGGCCATCCGCTGGCGCTGGCCCAGTTCACGGCCACCGGCGGGGAGGGCGGTGAGCAGACCCTCCTCGCCCAGTGCGACCTGGCGGACGCACGGCGCAAGGGCACCTCTGCGCACAACGGTGTGGTCAGCGACCGACGTCCAGAGCTGTACGGCGCGGTGGTGCGGCCGCGCACCTAGGCGCCGGCGGCACGGGCGATGGCGGCGATGTGCCGCACGTCCGTGCCGCAGCAGCCTCCCAGCACGTGCATCGAGGGCAGCTGGGCGCGCAGGCCGAGCAGGGCCTCGGCGAACGCGGAGGGGTCCCCCTCGTCGAGGTCCACGGCCTGGTCCATCTCGGCGTGGCTGCGGGTCGACGCGTTCGCGCGCACACCGCTGATCCGGCGAGTCCAGTCGCCTCCGGTGCTCAGCGCGCGCGTGATGTGGTCGGGATGAGCGCAGTTGACCATGAAGGAGTCGGCGGCCTGTGCCGTCGCGACGTCGACCTGGCGGATGCCCTCTCCCAGCGCCGTGCCGTCCGGCAGCTCTCCGGTCGTCTCCACCGTGAACGACAGCACGGTCGGGACACCCGCGTCCCGTCCGGCGAGCACGATGCCGATCGCTTCCGCGACGTAGGAGATCGTCAGGGCTGCAACCCGTCCCACGCCGGCCGCAGCCAGAGCGTCGATCTGCGGGCCGTGGTAGTCCCGAGCCTCGTCCGGGGTCATGGCGCCGGGGCCGGGATCGCCGTCCGCCCGTGGGCCGACGCAGCCGCTGACCGTCACGTCCGCGTCCGGGGCGATCTCGCGGCGCACCTCGTCGACGAACCGGACGGCGTCGGTGTTCACGCGGATCACGTCCTGCGCCGGACGTCCCAGCAGCCGCAGCCAGTCCTCGCTCGCGCGCCAGGTCGGCGTCTCGAGCACGAGGGGCAGAGCTGCCTCACTCGCCAGCTGGAGGTACGGCACGTAGTAACGACGCAGCGCGGCCCGGCCCGCGTCGTCGTCGAGCAGGACGAACGCCGAGAACTCGGGAAGGGTCTGGTCGTGGTGGAAGATGAGATCGGTCTCGATGCCACCATCGGCCAGGGCGAGCTGCATGGCGGCTATCCCATCACAGAACGGCGGGTGCCCGATGACGCTCCGGCGGTGTTGATCGACCCGGGCCGCCGTCGTGCGCTCACCGGAAGGCGGCGTGGCCCGTGATCGCCTGGCCTACGACGAGCGTGTGCATCTCCACGGTGCCCTCGTAGGTCAGGACGGACTCCAGGTTGTTCATGTGCCGGATCACGGGGTACTCCAGCGAGATCCCGTTCGCGCCGAGAACGGTGCGGGCGGTCCGGCAGATCTCCAAGGCCTCACGGACGTTGTTGAGCTTGCCCATGCTGACCTGCTCGGGGCGAAGGGTTCCCGCGTCCTTGCGGCGGCCCAGGTGCACCGCGAGCAGCACACCCTTCACGTACTCCAGCGACATGTCCACCAGCTTCTGCTGGGTCAGCTGGTACCCCGCGATCGGCCGGCCGAACTGGGTGCGTTGCTCCGCATAGGACTGTGCGGCGTACAGCGAGGAACGGGCCGCTCCCATCGCTCCCCACACGATGCCGAAGCGAGCCTCGTTGAGACAGCTCAGCGGGCCCTTGAGGCCGTGCGCGCCGGGAAGGGCCGCGTCATCGGGCAGCCGCACGCCGTCCAGGACGAGCTCGCTGGTCACCGATGCCCGAAGTGACAGCTTGTGCTTGATCACGGGAGCCGAGAAGCCCGGGGTGTCCGTCGGGACGACGAACCCGCGCACCCCCTCATCGGTCTGCGCCCACACGACCGCGACGTCGGCGATGCTGCCGTTGGTGATCCACATCTTGCGACCGTCCAAGACCCAGTCCTGCCCGTCGCGACGGGCCCGGGTCCGCATGCTGCCCGGATCGGAGCCGACGTCCGGTTCGGTCAGACCGAAGCAGCCGATCGCGTCGCCGGCGGCCAGGGCAGGGAGCCAGCGCTGCTTGTGCTCCTCGCTCCCCCACCTCCAGAGCGCGAACATGGCCAGGGACCCCTGCACCGACACCAGCGATCGGATGCCCGAGTCGGAGGCCTCCAGCTCAAGACACGCCACGCCGTACTCGGTGGCGCTCATCCCGGCGCAGCCGTAGCCGTCCAGGTGCATCCCCAGCACTCCCAGGGCGCCCAGCTCCTTGACGAGCCCCCGGACGTCGTCGATCTCGCCCCGCTCGAACCAACCGCTGACGTAGGGATCGATCCGCTCAGCGCACAGCTGCCGGACCGAGGCCGCCACCGCCTTCTCGTCCGGGGTCAGGAGGTCCGCCAGACCAGCGGGATCTCTCGGGTCCAACGGCGGCAGCGAGCTGGGGCGACTCATCGATCGGTCTCCTCGATCAGGTCAGTGAGCCAACGGCGGACCGGGCCGTCGTGCTCGCCGAGGTGTGGTGGGGGCAGGTACGTGGTGACCGGCGTGGCGGAGAAGGTCACCGGGTGGCGAACCTGTGGCGGCGCTGAGCTGTCCATGGAGACGACGGGTTCGAGCCCGAGCGCGGTCGCGAGCGCGATGCCGTCGGCGATGTCTCCGACCTTGCCTGCCGGGACGCCCTCCGCAGTGAGCTGCGCGCTCCACGCGTCGACCGTGTCAGTCACCAACCGGGACTCCAGCGCCTCGATCAGCGCTGACCGGTGCCGGACCCGCGCTGAGTTGGTGGCGAACCGGGGGTCGTCGGCCAGGTCGGCGGCTCCGAGCACACTGCTCAACCGCCGGAACTGCCGGTCGTTCCCGCACGCCACCGCCAACCGACCGTCTTGGCAGGCGAGCGTCTCGTACGGCGCGATCGAGGGATGCCGGTTCCCCAGCCGGCGGGGGACCTCGCCCGTCGCCAGGTAGGCCGAGGCCTGGTTGGCGAGCGCGCCCAGCAGGCTGCTGAGGAGGTTGACCTCCACTCGCTGCCCCTCGCCGGACTGACTGCGGGCGGCCAGGGCAGCCAGGATCCCGATCGTCGCGTCCTTGGCCGTGAGGACGTCGACGAGGGCGACTCCGGCCTTCATCGGCTCCCCGTCGGGCTCGCCGGTGATGCTCATGAGGCCGCCCAACGCCTGGACGAGGAAGTCGTACCCGGCCAAGGAAGCGCCCGCGTGGCTGCCGAACCCGGTGATGGAGCAGTAGATGACGCGTGGGTTGCTCGCGCGCACCGTGTCGTAGCCGAGACCTCGCCGGGCGAGTGCTCCGTCCTTGAAGTTCTCGACGAGCACGTCGGCCCGTCGGGCCAGCGTCTGCGCGAGTCGGACGTCATGCGCGTCCTCGAGGTCGAGGACCACGGACTGCTTGGACCGGTTCGCGCACTCGAAGTAGGTGCTCGAGTTCGTCGTCCACGGCGGCCCCCAGGACCGCGTCTCGTCGCCTGCGCCGGGTCGCTCCACCTTGATGACCGTGGCGCCCAGGTCGGCCAGGGTGGCGGTCGCGAGCGGCCCGGCCAGGACGCGGCTGAAGTCGGCGACGACGACGCCGTCCAGCGGCATCGTCATGACGGCTGCGCCCGAGCGCCCGCGTCGAGCACTCCATTGACCCGACGCGGCACGTTCCAGGGATTGTCGCTGCGCCCAGCCGGCGGGAGCCAGCCGTCGGGCGTCGACTGGTAGGTGACCGGGCGGACGAAGCGGTCCAGGGCCGCCGCGCCCACGGAGGTGGCCCGCGCATCGGAGGTGGCCGGCCAGGGGCCTCCGTGGTGCTGGGCCCAGGTGTAGGCCACGCCCGTGGGCCAGTCACCGACCGTGACTCGCCCGACCTTGCGCGAGAGCAGGTCGACGAGCCGTGGCGCGTCCGGGTCGGAGTCGTCGCCGGCGACGACCGTGGCGGTCAAGCTGGCCTGCAGCGCGAGCAGCGCAGCGTGCAGGTCGTGGTCGTCGGCGTACTCCACCACGAGGGCCACGGCGCCGAAGCACTCCTCCAGCAGCCGACTTCCCTCGACCAGCGCACTGACCGGCGCGGACAGCACGGCCGCGGGGGCGGACCAACCAGCCTGGGCGCCGCGAAGCGTGGTGACGACCGTGGCCCCGGCCGCGACGAGGTCGGCCAGGCCGTGCTCGACCGATGCGGCGATCGACTCGGTCAGCATGAGTGGGCTCGGTGCGGCCGTGGTCAGCGCTGCGCCGACCCTCGCCGCGGCGTCGTGGCCGGCGGGGACCAGCATGAGGCCCGGCTTGGTGCAGTACTGGCCGGCGCCGAGCGTGAAGGAGCCGACGAACCCGCGGGCGACCTCGTCGAGCCGCGCCGTCGCGTCCGGGGTCACCACGACGGGGTTGACCGTGCCCATCTCCGCGTAGACCGGGACGGGGCGCTCGCGCTCGTTCGCGAGGCGCCACAACGCCAGGCCTCCGGACTGCGAGCCGGTGAAGGCCACCGCAGCCACCTCTTCGGCCTGCACGAGGCAGACTCCGGCGTGATGGCCACTGATCAGAGCAAACGCTCCGTCTGGGGCTCCGGCCCGCCGCAGAGCGTCCTCGGCCAGCTCGGCCAACCGCACGCTCAGCCCCGCGTGCGCGGGGTGCGCCTTGACCACGACCGGACAGCCGGCGGCGAGGGCGGAGCCGGTGTCGTTGCCGAGCACCGAGAACGCGAACGGGAAGTTGCTGGCTCCGAAGATCGCGACTGGCCCGAGCGGTTGGTTCAGACGGACCAGCAGAGGCGTCGTGGCCGAGGCCTCGTCGATGGCCACGGCGAGGTAGGAGCCCTCTGCCGCGACGTCGCCGTAGAAGCGCAGCTGACCCGCGGTGCGCGACAGCTCCGCGCTCAGTCGAGCGGCGCCGAGCCCGGTCTCGAGATCCGCCATCGCGACCAGCTCGTCGAGGTGGCCCTCCAACGAGTCGGCGATGGCGTTCAGCCACCCGCGTCGCACCTGCGGAGAGGTGGCCGCAACCTCCGCGGCGGTCGCCACCGCGTCGGCAACCTTCTGCTGCACGGCTTCGGGGGTGCTGTCGGGCACGACGCTCACCGGTTGCCCGTCATACGGGTTGAAGCTCGTCGTGGTGCTCATGCGTACGTCCTTCGCACTGCCTGCTCCAGCACCGTCAACGCGTCCTCCAGCAAGTCATCGTCAATCACCAGCGGGGGCAGCAGTCGGATGACGTTGCCGAAGGTGCCGCAGACCAGGGTGACCACACCCTGGGCGTGGCAGTCGTCCGAGACGGCCTTGGCCAGGTCTGGCGCCGGCTCGAGCGTGCCGGGGCGGACGAACTCCATGGCGAGCATCGCGCCCCTGCCGCGCACCTCACCGATCGGGGAACCCTCTGCCTGCAGCGCTTCCAGCCGCGGGCGCACGATCGACTCGATGTGGCGTGCCCGCTCGACCAGCCCGTCGCGCTCGATGACCTCGAGCACGGCCAGGGCTGCGGCGCAGGCGACCGGGTTCCCGGCGTAGGTGCCACCGAGCCCTCCGGCACCGACGGCGTCCATGATCTCGGCCCGTCCGGTCACGGCCGAGAGCGGTAGGCCACCGGCGAGCGCCTTCGCGGTCGTGATGATGTCGGGGACGACGCCTTCGTGCTCGCAGGCGAACAGGTCTCCGGTGCGGGCCAAGCCGGTCTGGATCTCGTCGGCGACGAACACGATGCCGTGCTCGCGGGCGAAGTCAGCGACCCCCGCGAGGTAGCCGGGTGGCGGCACGATGAAGCCGCCCTCACCTTGGATGGGCTCGACCACGATCGCTGCGACGTTCTCAGCGCCGATCTGGGTCGTGATGACCTCTCGGAGCTGCCCCAGCGCCTCCTCGGCTGCGGCAGCGGGCCCTCCGGGCCAGCGGAACGGGTACGGCGAGGGCACCCGGTGGATCTCGGGCGCGAAGGGCCCGAAACCCTGCTTGTACGGCACGTTCTTCGCCGTCATGGACATGGTCAGCAACGTGCGCCCGTGGTAGGCGTGGCCCAGGACGACGACCGCGTCGCGGCCGGTGTACGTGCGCGCGATCTTGATCGCGTTCTCCACCGCCTCAGCGCCCGTGGTGAACAGGGCCGTCCGCTTGTCGTGGTCGCCAGGCGTCAACCGGTTGAGCGCCGCCGCCACCTGGACGAAGCCTTCGTACTCAGTGACCAGGAAGCACGTGTGGGTGAACCGCTCCACCTGGTCCGCGACCCGCCGAGCCACCTCGGGGTGCGCTGCTCCGACGCTCGTCACGGCGATGCCAGAAGCGAGGTCGACGAGGTGGTTGCCGTCGACGTCGACCAGGATGCCGCCGCCGGCGTGGTCCACGAAGACGGGCAGGGTGACGCCCAGACCGCCCGCCAGCTCAGCGGTGCGCTGCTCCTGGAGCGCCACGGACCGCGGGCCGGGGATGGCGGTCTTGAGGATGCGTCGTTGCTCGGGCAGCGTCATGCGGTCTCCTTCGAGGCGATGGCAGGACGCTATGGGCGCGAACGCGGCTCGACCAGGGCTAATATGCACACTCTCAGGCCCTGCGTGTGCGAATCGTCCAGGAGGCGTCCGTGTCGGTTCCCACAGTGGCCACGCTGTGCCACGACCTCGGGTCCGACCTGGCGCCGGCTCCCGGCTTCACCGCTCCGTCTCGCGAGGTCTCGGCCGTCCACATCAGCGAGCTGCCTGACCCCACCGGTTACCTGAGCGGCGGCGAGCTGCTGCTGACGACCGGACTGACCCTGCCGCGCACCAAGCTCGGGTGCGAGCGGTACGTCCGTCGGCTGATCGAGGCGCAGCTGAGCGCGCTCGCCGTGGGCCTCGGACCGGTTCACGACGCGGTGCCTCCCGTGCTGGCCTCAGCGTGCGCCCGCTTCGACCTGCCGCTTCTGGTCGTGCCTGCGCCGACACCCTTCCTGAGAGTGACGACGGCCTACTGGGCCGCCGTCTCGCGCTCGAGCGAGCAGCTGCTGAAGGACGTCCTGGCGACGCAGCGCGCCCTGGTCGATGCCGCTGCGTCCCTCGACCCCGTGGGCAGCGTGTTGCGCACGCTCGCGCGGGCCCTCGGTGCGTGGGCGGCGACCTTCGGGCCCGGCTGCGACCTCGAGCGGGTCTTTCCGGCGCGCGCAGCCCACGAGGTGGACCAGGTCGCCCACGAGCTGGGCCGCCTCGAGGGCGCGGGTGTGCACTCAGCCGCGTCCTTCGCGACGGCTGAGTCCGCGGTCGTCGTCCTACCCCTCGCGGCAGACGACCGCGTCGTCGGTTACCTGGCTGTAGGAACGTCCTCGACGCTCGACGCGAACGAGCGACGGGCGGTCCTCACCGCGTGCGCACTGCTCAGTCTCGACTCGGTGCGCCGGTCGCGCGCCGACGCGGTCGCGAGCGAGGCCGGCCGATGCGTCGCGCTGCTGGTCGACCAGGGGCAGGTCGGCGCGGCGAGACAGCTCGCGGCCGCCACCGACGTCGCGAGCCCCGGTCAGTACGTGGCTGTCCTGGCGCTCCGCGGCCGAGAAAGTGATCGCTTGACGAACGCGGTGCGCGGTTGGTGCGCTGAGGCACTGACCGTGCGGACGGACCGTCACAGCGCTTGGGGCCTGGTCCCAGGCGACCACCCGCCTCTGCAACCGCTCGAGACCGCCATCGCGAGAGTGGACGCCGACGCCGTGGCGATCCTCTCCGAGGTCGTCGCCGTCGAGCAGGCGCCCCGTGTGCGACAGCTGACGACCTCGGCGCTGACGACGCTCAGCCCAGGAACGCGCCGGCTGACCGCGAGCGTGGAGGTGCCGTATGACCACGACGTGGCCGGCCGACTGCGGGTCGCTGTCGACGGGCTCGGCGAACCGCTGCGCGAGACGCTGGTCGGCTACCTGCGGCACCGGGGGCAGTGGGAGCCGGCCTCCCGCGCACTGGGCATCCACCGCAACACCCTGCGGAACCGGATCCGCCGCTGCACGACCGCCCTCGACGTCGACCTCGACGATCCCGACGTGGCTGCGGAGCTCTGGCTGGTGCTGCGCCGGGGCGCATGGGCGTGACGCGCGTCCCCCAGGTGCGTTCTCGGCGAGGGCTCAGGTGAGGTCGTCGGAGTTCATCCGCCGCGTGCCGGTGCGCTCGATCCGCATGATCAGCCGCTCCTCCGGATCGGGGCAGCACGCCAGCGAGTCGCGCTCGAGCCAGTCGGCCGCGGGAAGCTGGCGCTGCTTGGCCGGCAGCAGCGGCAGCACCGCTTGCAGGGCGTAGACGCAGAAGTGCTTGCCCTCGGGCAGCCGCAGCTCGGCGCTGTTGACCAGCTCGAAGTAGTCGCCCACCGCCATGCCGCAGACCGAGCGGCCCTCGATGCGGTCGACGGTGACGCGCAGGTCGAACAGCTCCATGTCGCCGGCCAGGTCGTCGCTGGTCTCGCTCGGCTCGTCGGTCATGACGCACCTTCCGTCAGAAGCGAGCGCAGCGGGGCCAGGCCCATCGGCCCGAGCCGCAGCGCTCGCATGTGGAACTCCTTCAGGTCGAAGTCGGGCGAACGCTCCGCCTCCCGGCGCACCTCGCGCCACAGCCGTGCACCAACCCGGAACGCCAGCGCCTGAGCCGGCCAGCCGAGGTAGCGGTCGACCTCGAAGCGCGCCGTCGTGGCGTCCGCACCGGCCGCGCGGCGCAGGACGTCGGCACCGAGCTCGGGCGTCCAGCGCGTCTGGTCGGTGAAGCCGTTGCCGGCTGGAATCGGCAGGCCGAGGTGCAGCCCCATGTCGATGACGATGCGCGCGGCTCGCCACCGCTGGCCGTAGAGCATGCCGAGCCGCTCACCCGGCGTGCGCAGCAGCCCGAGCTCGTCGCACAGCCGCTCGGCGTAGTGCGCCCAGCCCTCGACGTACCCGTGCACGTGGCCCATCGACCGTTGCCACGCATGGATTCCGGGCTCGGCCATCGACACCGCGATCTGCAGGTGGTGGCCCGGCACCCCTTCGTGGTGCACGGTCGTCACCTCACGCCAGGTGAACGACGTCCCCTCCGCGGGAGGGGCCCACCAGATCCGTCCGGGCCGGGTGAAGCCGGCGTCCGGTGGCGAGTAGTACATGACGCCTGACGTGGTCGGCGAGATACGGCACTCCGGACGTCGCGCGATCGCCGGCAGCTCGAAGTGCGTGCCGTCGATCGCCTCGACCACCTCGTCGACCCTGCCCTGCAACCACTCCAGCAGCTGCGGTGGGCTCGACCGCTGCACCGCGGGGTCGTCGTCCAGCCGCGCTGCGGCCTCCTCGATCGAGCCGGCCCGGAGATCGCTGGCCACGGCCTGCATCTCGTCGGTGAGCCGGGCGAGCTCGTCCCACCCGAAGGCGTACGTCTCGTCGAGGTCGACGTCGTCACCGAGGAAGGCGCGCGACGTCACGAGGTAGCGGTCGCGACCCACTGCGTCGGTCTGCGGTGCCTGCGCCAGCAGCTCGCCGCGCAGGAAGCTAGCGAACTCGAGCGTGGCGGACGACGCCCCCGCGGCCAGCGCAGCCAGGGACGCCGGGTCCGGCGCCTGCGCGACGAGGCGACCGTAGAAGTCGTCGCGCCCGGCATCGACCCAGCGCTCGCACTGGTCGGCCATCACCGTCACCTGCCGGGCCGCGACGACGTGCCCGCGCGCCGCCGAGGCACGCAGGGTCTCGGCGTAGTCCTGCAACGCCGACGGCACCAGCGCCAGGTGGTCGGCCACCCGCTCCCAGTCCGACGTCGTCTCGTGCGGCAGGTTGTCGAACACCTCGCGCACCTGGTGCACCGGGGTGGCCAGGGGAGCGAGCAGCGCACGCGTGAACCCCGACTCGTCGAGCGCCAGCTCGCTGGCGAGCCGCTCCTGCATGACCGCCTGGAGCACGCGCTCCTTCTCGCCGGAGACCGTCGCGGTGCCCAGCGCGGCGAGCGCCTCGCGTCGCGCGTCGTCGCGCCGCTGGAAGTCCTGCGGCGCAAGGGCCGGCATCACGACGTCCGGCTCGAGGCCCAGTGCCTGCGCGGCCTCGGGGTCGACCGGCGCGAGGTCGGCCAGCAGCCGGTCAGCGACCTGTGAGACGTTCACGAGCCGGCTCCGGTCAGCGCGCGCAGACCCGGCAGCACCTTGCGCCCGATCAGCTCGACGCCCTCGTCGTCGGTGCGACCGTGTGGCGTGCCGAACTCGACCCGGCTGGCGCCGGCCGCGAACAGCGCGGCGCTGTGCTGAGCGACGGTGTCGGGGTCACCGGCGATCGCGAACTTGTCGAGCAGCTCGTCCGGGATCATCGCGCCCGCCCCTTCGGAGTCGCCGCGCGCCAGTGCTTCACGCAGCGGCGTGAGAAGGCTGGCGGGCACCTCCACCGTGGTGTCGAGGCCACCCACGACGTCGAGGTACATCGCCACCTCGGTGCGCGCGCGACGTCGCGCGACCGCGCTGTCGTCGTCCACGACCGTCACGGCACCGGCGACGACGCCCACCGACCCCGCCGGACGACCCGCCGCGAGGCACGCCTCGTCGAGCTGGTGGCGCACGACGCGCACCATGTCCGGGTTGGCGCACCCGCCCAGCTTCACCTCGTCGGCGTACTCGCCGGCCAGCTTCAGGCCGAGCCGTCCCCACGTGCCGAGCAGCAGGTCGACGTGGTCGCGTCGGCGCGGGTAGAGCAGCCGCGTGCCGGCAGCCATCTGGAAGATCTCGCCCTCGTACGCGGAGTCGTCTCCGGCGATCAACCGTTGCACCACCTCGATGGCTTCGCGCATGCGCCGCAGCGGACGTTGCGCGTCGACACCCACCCGGTCGAGCCAGGCGCCGCGCGCGATGCCGACGTAGGCGCGGCCGTCGGAGGCGAGGTCGAGCGCGGCGGCTTGGCCGGCGATCTCCATGGGGTGCAACAGGAACGCGTTCAGGCAGGCCGAGCCCAGCCGGATCCGGCTCGTCGCTCGCGCCATCTCCAGCAGCGGGAAGATCGACGGCTGGAACCCGAGGTCGTGGAACACCGAGACGCCGTCGAAGCCGAGCGACTCCGCCATGACGGCGAGCCTGGCGTAGTCAGCCGGCGACTTGTCGGTCTGGAACCCCAGCGAGATGGCGCCGGTCACGGGGTCGGCGGGGTGACGGCGAGCAGGTACCGGGCCGGCTCGGTGGACTCATTGCAGAACCGGTGCGGCAGCCGGGAGTCGAAGGTCACCGACTCGTCCTGCACCAGCACCATCCGGTCGCCGTCGATCTCGACCACGACCTCACCTTGGAGGACGACGACGCACTCGGTGGACTCGTGCCCGCGGGCTTCCGCCGCGCTCACGCTGCCGGGGGCCATGGTGGCCTGCAGCACCTCCAGGTCACCGCGGCCGGGGGTCAGCCGCTCGTAGCTGATCTCGCCCTGTGGCGCGGTCAGCCGCATCCGCTCGCCCGGGCGCGAGACGTGCACCATCGGTGCGTTGGGCTCGCTGAACAGCGCCGAGATCTCCGACTGGAACACCGTCGCGAGCTTGCGCAGCGTCGACAGGCTGGGCTCGGTGACGCCGTTCTCGAGCTGGCTCAGCAGCGCGGGTGACACCTCGGCCTGCTTCGCGAGCTCTCGCAGGGTCAGCTTGTGACTGAGCCGCAGCTCTCGCAGTCGTTCACCCAGCATGCGAGCTCCCCTCGGTAGCGGTCGCGTCCACCGGCACCGCCTCCGCGTGATGGTGCACGATGCGCCACTCCTGGCGGTCATGGTCCCAGACGTCGGTCACCCGGAACTCCTCGACGCCGTGGTCGGTGCGGGCGCGCAGCACGTACCGCGCGACCGCCGCGACGTCGCCCCACCGATCGACCAGCAGGTCGTCGATCTCGATCTGCGGCAACGACGACTCGGCCTTCTTGGCAGCAGCAGAGCGCCTCTGCCGCAACGTTTGCAGCTCGGTCAGGCCGATGCGCGCGCCAGGCTGGTCGCTCTCCCAGATCGTGATGTCGGGGTGCAGGAACCGGTCGAACCGCTCGGGGTGCCCCAGGCCGGCGTACATCTGCCGCACGGCGGACTCCACGTCACCCGCCGTCTCCCGGACGCGGTCACTCATGCGGGGCCTCCTTGGTGAGGTGGGCGGGAACGGCAGCGGCGTGCCGGGTCTCGCGCTCGATCTCCTCGACCCGGTGGCACGCCACGAGGTCGCCGCCCACCGGACGCAGCACGGGTTCGGTGAGGCAGACCTCGCGGGCGTGCGGACACCGCGGTCGGAACCGGCAGCCGGACGGCGCCCGGCTGGGGTCCGGGACCTCGCCGGGCAGCACCGCCGGCAGGTGCGGCGTGGCCGAGATCGTCGGGATGGCCGAGACGAGCGCCCGCGTGTACGGGTGGTTGGGCTCGGCCATGAGCTTGCGGGTGGGGGCGTCCTCGACGATCTTGCCGAGGTACATCACGGCCGTGCGGTCGGCGATGTCGTGCACCAGCGCGAGGTCGTGGGAGATGAACAGCAGCCCCACGCCGAGCTCGTGCACCAGCGACAGCAGCAGCGACACCACCTGCGCCTGCGCGGAGGCGTCGAGGGCGGTCACCGGCTCGTCGGCGATGATCAGCTGCGGGTCAGCGGCCAGAGCGCGGGCTATGGCCAGGCGCTGGCGCTGCCCGCCCGAGAACTGGTGCGGGAAGCGGTCGGCCGCGGACGCCGACATGCCGACACGCTCGAGGAGCTCGGTGACGCGCCGGCGCCGCGCGGTGTCTGCGCCGGCCGTGACGCCGTCGAGGATCTGCGCGCCCACCGTGCGGCGAGGGTTCAGCGAACCGCCGGGGTCCTGGAAGATCATCTGCAGCCGGGTCTGGTCGATCGCCCGGCGCCGCCATCCCAGCGGCGTGACGCGCGTGCCGCCGAACGTGATCTCGCCGGCGCTGGGTGCGCTCAGCCCGACGGCCACGCGTGCCAGCGACGACTTGCCGCAGCCCGACTCGCCCACCAGCCCCACGACCTCGCCCGGGCCCACCCGCAGGTCGACGCCCGCAACGGCGCGCGTGGCTCCGCGCCCGCGGGCGTGGTACTCCACCTCGACGTCGCGCAGCACGAGCTCGCTCATGCCCGCACCTCCAGACGCAGCGGGTCGACGGCGCAGGCCAGCGTCCGGCCGTCGCCGATCGGGACGACGTCCGGCGGGGTGGCGCGGCAGACGTCCTGGGCGAAGGTGCACCGGGGCGCGAAGGGGCATCCGGGCAGCACCTCGCTGGCCAGCGCCGGGCGCCCCGGGATCGCCTGCAGCGACCGGGTCGCCGACAAGCCGTGCGGCCGAGCCGCGAGCAGCGCGGCGGTGTAGGGGTGGCGCGCCGACGTGAGCACCTGACCGGTCGGTCCGCTCTCCATCGCCCGCCCGGCGTAGAAGACGTAGGCGCGCTGGGTGAGTGACGACAGCACGCCCAGGTCGTGGGTGATGAAGAGCACGGCGAGGTCGCTCTCGCGGCGCAGGTCGTCGAGCAGCGCCAGGATGCCCGCCTGCACCGTGACGTCGAGGGCCGTCGTCGGCTCGTCGGCGATGAGTAGCCGGGGCCGGCAGGCGAGCCCGATCGCGATGGCGATGCGTTGACGCATGCCGCCGGAGAACTGGTGGGGATACGACCGCATCGCCTGGTGCGGCTGGGGGATCCGCATCTGCTCGAGCAGGTCGATGGCGCGCTCACGGGCCTTGGCGCGGCTCAGGTGCAGGCCGATCCGCATGTGCTCGGTGAGCTGCTTGCCGACGGTGAGCATCGGGTGCAGGGCGGCACTGGAGTCCTGGAACACCATGGAGATCGCGGTGCCTCGCACGGCCCCCCACTCTCGGGGCGTGAGACCGACGAGCTCCTGGCCGTCGAAGCGGATCGACCCCTCGACGACCGCACCGCGCGGCAGCAGGTCGAGCAGCGTGAGCGCCGTGAGGCTCTTGCCCGAGCCGCTCTCACCGGCGATGCCGACGATCTCACCGGGCTCGACGCGCAGGTCGAGACGCTTGATCACCTGCACCGGGCCGGCCGGCGAGGGCAGCGACACCCGCAGGTTCTCGATCTCGAGCAGCGGTTGCGTCGTCATCGTGCCGCCTTGCTGCGGGGGTCGAGCCAGTCGCGCACCGCGTCCCCGAGCAGGTTGAAGGCGAGCACCGCCGTGAGGATCGCGATGCCGGGGATGATGCTGACCCACCACTTGGTGAGGTCGGACGAGCCCGCGGCGATCATCGCGCCCCACTCGGGCGCCGGGGGCCGAGGGCCCAGGCCGAGGAACGACAGCGAGGCCAGCATGAGCACCGCGTCGCCGAGCTGCAGGCTGGCGAGCACTACAGAAGGGCCGACGCTGTTCGGCAGCACGTCGCGGCGCAGCGCCTGCCACGGGCCGACGCCGAGCATGCGCGAGGCCTGCAGGAAGTCCGAGCCGCGGATCGACAGCACCGCGCTGCGCACGACCCGCGCGTACGTCGGCCACGACACGAGCACGAGCGCCAGGACGGCGTTGCGCGCGCTTGGCCCGAAGGACGCCGTGACGACCATCGCCAGGATGATCGGCGGGAACGCGAACACCAGGTCCGTCAATCGCATCAAGCCCTCGTCGACCCAGCGTCCGACGTACCCCGCGAGCAGCCCGAGCGTGCCGCCGATGAGCAGGGCCAGCGCGACGATCACCACGGCCAGCGGCAGAGAGAGCCTCGCGCCGTAGATGATGCGGCTGGCGATGTCGCGGCCGAGCTGGTCGGTGCCGAACCAGTGCGCGGACGACGGTGGCGAGTAGTAGGGGCCCGACTGCACGAGCGGGTCGTACGGCGCCAGGAGGGGAGCGGCGACCGCCACCACAGCCCACAGCGCGAGGATCGTGATGGCCGCGATCGTCAGCGCGTTGGCGTGCCTGCGCGGACCGCGCGCGGCGGCGGTGCGCGGCGGCCCGGGGCGCAGGCCGAACCACCTGCGGGCCGGCAGGTCGAGCGGGTCGGGGGTCGCTGCACCGACCTCGGCGGCGACAGGGGCCTGGCTCATGAGACGCGGATCCTCGGGTCGATGACGCCGTACAGGATGTCGATCGCCAGGTTGACCAGGATGTACACCAGCGCCACGAACAGGCCGACGCCCATGATCGCGGGCAGGTCGAGGTTGAGGGCGGCGCGGTAGGCGTACTGCCCCAGGCCCGGCCAGCTGTAGATCTGCTCGATCAGCACGGTGCCCGACAGCAGCGAGGCGAGCGCGAGACCGCCGACGGTGATGATCTGCACCAGGCCGGCGCGCAGCACGTGACGCACCAGCACGATGCGACCGGGCAGGCCCTTGGCGTAGGCCGCCTTGATGTAGTCCTGGTCGAGCACCTCGAGCATCGCCGAGCGCACGAAACGGATCAGCACCGAGACGGTGAGCGCGGTGAGCACGACGACCGGCAGCACGAGGTGCCACACGACGTCGCGGAACAAGATGGTGCGACCGGCCAGCAGCGAGTCGACCGTGTAGAGCCCGGTGATGTGGTCCGGCGGGCGGTAGACGGTCGACATGCGGCCGCCGTTGGGGAACCAGCCCAGCTTGTAGAAGAACAGGTAGAGCACGACGATCGCGAGCCAGAACGACGGCGTCGACAGGCCGGTGAGAGCCGCGGCCCGGATGGTGTGGTCGGCGGCGCGGTCCTTGCGCACGGCCGCCCAGGTGCCCAGCACGAGGCTGATGAGCAGCGACAGCACGAGGGCCGGGATCGCGAGCTCCATGGTCGCCGGCACGTACTTGCCGAGCTCGGTGAGCACCGGGTTGCCGGTGCTCTGCGAGACACCCAGGTCGCCGTGCGCGAGGTTGTCGAGGTACGTCAGGTACTGCACGGGCAGGGGCTTGTCCATGCCCCATTTCGCCTTGTACGCGGCGACGATCTCGGGGTTCTGCTGCGCCGTCTCGCTGAGGTTGGTGAGCGACGGGTCGCCGGGCACCAGCTGCACCAGGGTGAACGTCATCACCGTGACGCCGAGCAGGAGCCCGACGGTGATCAGCACCTTCTTGGCGATGAACCGCGGGAGGGCCCGGGGCGACCTGCGCTGCGCAGGTCGCCCCGGTGCCGCCTCCGGCTCGACGGTGAGCGTGTCGGTCACTTGGTGCTGACGTCCGCGAGGTCGATGACCCAGCCGGCCGCCGTGTAGTCGGCGTTCTTGAGATCCTTGCTCGCCACCACCGTGGTCGAGTTGTAGACCAGCGTCACGTACGGCGCGTTGGTGATCATCAGGCGCTGCCAGTCCTGCAGCAGCTGCTCCTGCTCGCTCGCGTCCGTGGAGTTCAGCACCTTCTCGGCCGCCGCGACGGTTGCCGGGTCGGCCCGGTTCGCCGTCCAGCCGGCCGCGTCAGCGGTGTGCCCACCGGGCATGAGGTCGGCCACGATCGACGCCGCCACCGGGTAGTCCAGCGACTGCGGGCTGAAGCTGAACGGCACCTTGCCGGTCTTGCGCTGGTCGAGGAACGAGGCGATGGGGGCGGGGTCGAGCTGGATCTTGATACCGGCCTTCGCGGCGTCGCTCTGCACCTTGGCGGCCAAGGTGCCGAGGTCGATGCCGCCGTACGTGATCGCCGGGTAGAGCAGCTTCACGGTCTGGTCGCCGACGCCGGACTTGGCGAGCAGCGACTTGGCCTTGGCGAGGTCCTGCGTCTGCGCCTCGGACGCCGGCAGCGCACCCGCGTAGGCCGTGGGGACGATGCCCGCCGCGGGCTTGCCGGCAGGGCCGAACAGCTGCGCCATGCCCTGGTAGTCCATGGCCGCCTGCAGGGCGAGGCGCCAGTCGCGGTTCGACGTCACCTTGCTGACCGCGGGGTCGGCATGCACGCGCAGCTGGTAGTAGCTGTCGGGGCTGCCGGACTGCTGGAGGTCCTGGGGCAGGTCCGACAGGGCGTTGCCGGCCAGGTCGAGCGCGACCTCGGACGTCGGGCCCTTGGCCATCGTGAGCTTCTGGTTCTGCACGTCCATGTTCTGGAAGACGACGCGACCGAAGGCGGGCTTGTCCTTCCAGTAGTTGGGGTTCGCCTTGAGCACGATGCGCGAGGCGGCGTCGAACGACTCGATGAGGTAGGGCCCCGCGCCGAGCGCGGTGGTGTTGAGGTAGTTGCCCAGCTTGTCGGCCGACGAGGCGTCGGCGGCGTCCGAACCGCCGTTCTGCTTGGCCTGCTTGGAGTTCAGGATCCCGGCATAGGGCTCGGCGAGGATCGTCGGCACGTTCGGGTTGACCCGGTCGCTCGTGACGACGACGGTCTTGTCGTCGTTCGAGCTGAACGACAGGCCCTCGACGATGGCCGAGGCGCTGCCCTTGAGGTTCTTGAGCCGGTTGAGGCTGAACACGACGTCGGCGGCGGTGACCTTCGAGCCGTCGCTGAACTTCGCGGCCGGGTCGAGCTCGAACGTGAAGCTCTTGCCGTCGGGCGAGGAGGTCCAGGACTTGGCGATGTCGGGCACCGGCTTGGAGATGTCGGAACCGTCGAAGGTGACGAGCGTGTCGTACAGCGCGTGCACCACGACGTTGCCCGTGGGCTCGTAGACGGTGCCCGGGTCGAGCGTCTTGACCACGAACGACGTGTCGACCGTCAGCACCTTGGCGGACTGCGCGTCCTGCCGGTCCTGCGCGTTGCCGCTGCCGCTGCAGGCGCTGACGCTCAGGGCGGCGACCGTGAGCGCGGCGCCGAGGCCGAGCTTCACCCGGTGCGCGGGGACAGTTCTCATAGGGCCCTCTCAGAGGTGTGTAGTGCTATGGAACATCGTTCGTCGTCACTAAACAGCAGCCGAGCGGCGACGTCAACGGTCTGCGGGCCACGAGGTCACAGGCAGCCGCCGCCGGCGAGCTGGCGCAGCAACGGGACCGGCGGCGAGCCGTGGGCGAGCAGGGCGTCGTGGAAGGCGCGCAGCGAGAACGCCGCGCCGGCCCGCTGCTCCTCGGCCGTGCGCACCTCGTGGAGGAGGTCGCGGCCGAGGATGTACGACGACGGGTACGTCGGGTTGTCGTGGCGGGTGTAGCGGCGCACCTCGCCGGCAGCCATGTGGGCGTCCATGCCGGCCTCGCGCTGCATGAGCTCGGTGGCGGCGTCCACTTCGAGCGTGCCGGTGTGCAGGCCGACGTCGACGACGACGCGCAGCGCGCGCCACAGGCCGTTGCGACGCTTGAACAACCGCACCCGGTCGTCGGCCATGAAGCCGGTCTCCTCGAGCAGGTCCTCGACGTAGAGCCCCCAGCCCTCGACGAGCTGCGGGGTCGAGAAGTACCTGAGGATCGAGCCGCGGTCGGTGCCGAGCTTGTGGTGCACGTACTGCACGTGGTGGCCGGGGTACGTCTCGTGGCCGGCGATCGACGTCGCGAAGACGTAGCAGTTGTCGCGCATGTGCTGCAGGCGCTGCTCGGGCGTGGCGTGCTCGTCAGCGGGCGTGATGAGGAAGCCGCTGCGCAGTCCGGGTGCGTAGGGCGGGCTGGGCGACATCACCCCCAGTGGCAGGCCCTCGCGCTGGTACTCGGGCACCCAGTCCATGCGGCACACCTCGTCGTCCGGCAGCGTCAGCAGCCCGTGCTCGACGGTGTGGTCGCGGGCGCGGTGCATCTGAGTGCGGTAGGTGTCGAGGAAGTCCGCCGGCTCGGGGTGCCAGTCCTTCACCCGGTCGACCTGGTCGTGCCAGGACGTCGCCGGGTCGAGCGCGGCGGCGAACGCCTCGAGCTCGGCGCGCTCGGACTCGACCAGCTCGCGGCCCCGCTGGGCCAGCGCCTCGGCGTCCAGGTCGAGGTGGTGGTACTCGCGCAGCAGGAAGTCGACGTGCTCGGCGCCGCACTGCCACTGCCCGTGGGCGCGGCCAGCCAGCTCACCGAGCGAGTCAGAGAACCCTTGCGCCGCAGTGCTTGCCGCCTGCGCAGCGCGGCTGATGTCGGCCGCCAACGCCTCAGGCATCGTGGCGGCGAAGCCCGGCACGGCGGTGCCGATCAGCGGTTGCAGCCCGCGCGCCGCCGCACGTCCCATCGCCACCCACTCAGCGGGGGAGTCGTCGGTGAGGTTGCGCACCGCCTGCTCGCAGTAGGCGGGCAGCTCACGCAACCGGGCCAGCAGCGCCTCACCGGTCTGCGGGCGGTCGTCGCCCGGCTGCATGAGCACCGACAGCGCGTCACCCAGGCGCTCGGCGTACCAGTACGGCGCCCGCTGCCAGGGCCGCTCGACCTCGTCACGTCGCGCCGCCGTCCGCAGCTCGGTGCGCAGCACCGCCTGCTCGAGCCAGGCCTGGGTGCCGGGCGCCTCCGGCGGAACAGCCTCGGCCTCGGCCAGCATCCGGATGCGGGCGGTGGCGAGGTCGCTGAACGCGCCGGGCTCGATGTCGCCGAGGCGGTCGTTCCCGCGCTCGTCGCCCTGCACGGACGCGAGGATCGGGTCGTGGGCGAAGAGCAGCTCGACGTACGGGTGCACGTCGTCAGTAGCCAACGAGCACCGCCTGCAGCCGGCCCAGGTCGGGCGGCGTCAGTGAGCTGCGCAGCCGGTGAGCGCCCTGCGGGTGGCGTCCCCAGAGCACCAGCAGCCGGGCCGCCGGATCCATCTCGATCACGTTCGGGGCGTCGTGCGGTGCCGCGAACGCCAGGCGGCCCGCTCCGGACTCCACGTGCAGCACCAGGTCGGGCTGCTCGGTGCAGCGCAGGCGCACCTCGAGCGGTTCGCCGGGCCGCGGATCACGGGCCAGACCGTTGCGCAGCAACGATTCCCCGAGCAGGCGCACCGAGTGGTCGATGAGGTCCGGCCGGCCGAGGATCGTGGCGCCCAGCTCGTCGTCGCCCACGAGATCCCAGCGGTGGATCGCGAACTCCTGGCGCATGTGCGTCACCAGCTCGGCCACCGGCAGGCCCCAGCCGACGTCGGGCACGGCCACCGTGGGGTCGGCGTCGAGCATGATGCGGAACTGCTCGCTCATGCGGCGCTCGGCGCTGACCAGCCGGCGGCGCAGCGTGCGGTCGTCCATGGCCCGGTAGGGCGGTTCGCGCACGTCCCACGCACCGAACTCGGGAACGGGCCGACCGTCGAGGTGCGCTTCGACCTGGTCGGCGAAGGCATCGGCGCCGGAGGCGAGGTGGGCGATGAGCTCATGGGTCGTCCAGCCCCGGCAGGCGGTGACGGCGTCCGGCGGCGTGGCGTCGAGAGCGTCCACGAACGCCTCAGCCTCGCTCACGCCGTCCGGTCCCGCGGTCATGCGACGAATCTAGTCACGGTAAACGCCGTACGTCTATGGTGAACGCGTGAGCCCTAGCGACCGTCCGACCCTGCTGCACCATTGCTCCGTGTTCGACGGCGTCAGGGACGAGGTTCTCCCCGGCGCCGCGGTGCTGGTGCGCGGCGAGCGCATCGTCGCCGTCGGCCCGGAGCCCGACGTCCGAGCGCAGGCGGGTGAGGACGACGTCGACGAGGTCGACCTCGACGGCGCGTGGCTGATGGCCGGGCTGCTCAACATGCACACGCACTTCTCGCTGTCGCTGCCCGGCCCGGGAGGCGGTGCGGTGCAGGCGATGGGGGCGCACGAGCTCACCCTCTACATGGCCCACGGCGCGCGCCGCACGCTGCACAGCGGCGTCACGACCGTGCGGTGCGTGGCGGAGAAGGACCACGTCGACTTCGCGCTGCGCGCGGCGATCGAGGCCGGGACGGCGGTGGGCCCGCGCATCTTCACCGCGGGGCAGGCGCTGGTGTGCACCGGCGGGCACGGTCACGAGGGCACCGACACGGTGGAGTGCGACGGCGCCGACGGCTTCCGGCGCGGCGCGCGAGCGCAGATCCGCGAGGGCGCCGACCTCATCAAGGTGATGATCTCGGGCGGTATCGCCGGCGAGCACGAGGCGATCGACACGCCGCAGCTCACCGAGGACGAGATCGCCGCGGTGCTCGAGACGGCGCACGCGTGGGGCCGCAAGGTCACCGCGCACGCCGGGCCGGCTCCGATCATCGAGACGGCGGTTCGGCTGGGGCTCGACTGCGTCGAGCACGGCTACCAGCTGACGCGCGAGGTGAGCGAGCTGATGGCCCAGCGGGGCACGGCGCTCGTGCCCACGCTCATCGTCACCCGCTGCGGGGACTTCTTCGACACTCTCGGTGTGCCGCAGTGGATGCAGCGCCGCTCGCTCGACGCCGGCCCCCGCCACGTCGAGAGCTACCAGCTGGCGCTGGCAGCTGGTGTCGAGGTGCTGCTGGGCAGCGACATGCCGCCGTTCCAGGAGACCGGCGGCACCACCGCCACGGTGCGCGAGCTCGAGCACATGGCCGAGTTCGGCCTGGCGCCACTGGATGCGCTGCGGGCGGCGACCATCGCCCCCGCGCGATGGCTGGGCGCGGCCGATGACATCGGCACGGTGGAGTCCGGCAAGTACGCCGATCTCATCGCCATGGACGCCGACCCGACCCAGGACGTCTCGGCCCTGCGGACCTTGCGCTGGGTGATGAAGGGCGGCGCCGTCGTCCGCGACGACCGGCGCGGGCTGGCCGTCGCGTGAACACCGCCGCGCCGGCGATCCGTCTGCTGGCGCAGCGCCAGGACGTCGACGAGCAGACGGTCGACGAGCTCGTCGCGGGCGAGGCCGCGGCCCTCGGTGTCCACGTCACGACCACGTGGGTCGACGACCTCACCGGCCTCGGCGCCGCCGTCCGCGCGGCCGAGGCCGCTGACGAGCTGCTGGTGGTGCTGACGGCTCCGGGCGAGCCGGACCTGCAGGCGGTCGCGCCCGTCGGCCAGCAGCAGGTGCTGCGGCTCGACGTCGCGCTGCGCGAACCCGACCTGACGTCCGGTCTCGTGGCCCACGTGCAGGGGCGCGGTGTGTGGGGTGTCGTGTGGGCGCTGCGGGCCGTGCACCACCGCCGCCGGTACCCGATCCACCGCGAGGCCTACGGCGACCGGCGCGACCAGTTCGGCGAGCTGCGGCTACCGGCCGGAGACGGCCCGTTCCCGGTGGCGACGGTGTTGCACGGTGGCTTCTGGCGCTCGTGCTGGCAGCTCGACCTCATGGACGCCGTGAGCGTCGACCTCGCCGAGCGCGGCCTGGCGACCTGGAACGTCGAGTACCGCCGGCCTGATCGCCACGGCTGGCGCGCGACCGTGCAGGACGTCCGACGCAGCCTCGAGCACCTCCACGCGCTCGCCGCCCGCTGGCCCCTCGACCTCGACCGCGTCGCCGTCGTCGGTCACTCCGCGGGCGGCTCGATGGCCGTGCAGCTGGCGGGGGACGCCGTGGCCGCGCGCGTCCCGCACCTGCGGCTCGTCGTCCAGCTGGCCGGGCTGGTCGATCTCGTCGGCACGCACCGCCGCGACATCGGCAACGGCGCCGTCGTGACGGCCCTGGGCGGGACACCGGAGGAGCGACCGCAGGTGTACGCGCAGGCGTCTCCGCTCGAGCGCCTGCCGGTGGGCGTCCCGCAGGCCGTGGTGGTCGGGCGCTCGGAGTCGCCCGACCTGCGCGAGATGAGCCGGCGCTACGAGCGCGCGGCCCGGGCGGCCGGTGACGACGTCACGTTCATCGAGGACGACGGCGACCACTTCACCGTCATCGATCCCGCCAGCGGGATCTGGCAGCGCACGGCCGCGCTGCTCACCGAGGCGCTCGGCTGACGGATGAAGATCAAAGAGCGCGTCAAGCCTTGGTCAACTACAGTCCACCGCATGACCGACATCGACAGCATCTTCGCCGTGGTCATCGGCTCGATCATCGCCATGGGTGGCCTGCTGGCGCTCGCGACCATGATGGAGCAGTGGATGAAGCGCGACCCGATCGCCGACCGCGACTGACCTCACCTGTGACGCGTTTCCGACTGCTCAGCGGGGGCTGAGAGGTCGAAATCTCATCACAGGTGGCGGGCGCTAGGCTCCGGCCATGGCCGCCCAGTCTCCCCTCGCCCTGTTCGACGTCGACGGGCTAGTCGGCGACGACGACCGCGCGATCCGCGACACCGTGCGCGCGTTCGTCGACGACCGGATCAAGCCGAACGTCGCCGACTGGTACGAGTCCGGTTCGCTGCCGGCGCGCGAGCTCGCCCGCGAGCTGGGCCAGCTGGGTGTGCTGGGCATGCACCTCGACGGCTACGGCTGCGCGGGCACGTCGTCGACCGCCTACGGACTGGCCTGCACCGAGCTCGAGGCGGGCGACTCCGGCGTCCGGTCGTTGGTGTCGGTGCAGGGGTCGCTCGCGATGTACGCGATCCACCGCTACGGCAGCGACGAGCAGAAGGACGAGTGGCTGCCCCGCATGGCCGCCGGCGAGGCGATCGGCTGCTTCGGCCTGACCGAGCCGGACTTCGGCTCGAACCCCGCCGGCATGCGCACCCGCGCGCGTCGCGACGGATCCGACTGGGTGCTCGACGGCACGAAGATGTGGATCACCAACGGTTGCGTCGCCGACGTCGCCGTCGTGTGGGCGCAGACGGACGACAAGATCCGCGGCTTCGTCGTACCCACCGACACGCCGGGCTTCTCGGCACCGGAGATCAAGCGCAAGATGTCGCTGCGCGCGTCGGTCACGGCCGAGCTGGTGCTGGACGGCGTCCGGCTGCCGGAGTCGGCTGTGCTGCCCGGGGCGGTAGGCCTGTCGGGCCCGCTGTCGAGCCTCACCGAGGCTCGCTTCGGCATCATCTTCGGCTCGCTGGGTGCCGCTCGCGACTGCCTCGAGACGACGATCGCGTACGCCGGCAGCCGCGAGATCTTCGACAAGCCCCTGAGCGGGTTCCAGCTCACGCAGGCCAAGCTCGCCGACATGACCCTCGAGCTCGGCAAGGGCATGCTGCTGGCCCTGCACCTCGGCCGCCTCAAGGACGCCGGCCAGCTGCGTCCCGAGCAGGTCAGCCTCGGCAAGCTCAACAGCGTGCGCGAGGCCATCGCCATCGCGCGAGAGTGCCGCACGATCCTCGCCGCGGCCGGGATCACGCTCGACTACCCGGTGATGCGCCACGCCAACAACCTGGAGTCGGTGCTGACCTACGAGGGCACGTCGGAGGTGCACCAGCTCGTGATCGGCCAGGCGCTCACGGGGCAGTCGGCGTTCCGCTGAGGGTGGTGGCGTCGACGTCGTCCGGCTCGTAGCTGCAGCTCGGGTCGCTGTCGAGCAGGTCGCCGGTGACGGCGTACGCGTGCGACCTCGATCCGCCACAGAGCTCTCGGAACGCGCAGCGCCCGCACTTGCCGCGCAACAGCTCGGGTGAGCGCAGCGCGCGGAACACGGGTGACTCGCGGTAGATCGTCACGAGGTCCTGCGCCCGCACGTCGCCCGCGATGTGCGGGAGGAAGCCGCTGGGGTAGACCTTGCCCTGGTGGTCGACGAAGACGAAGCCGCGGCCGGCGTTGACGTCGATCGGCGGCCGGGCGGCGCGCTGCCGCAGCTGCATGCCGTGCAGCGCAACCGACGTGGTGCGGCCGAGCTCGTCATAGAGCGGCCCCCTCTCGGACGTGAGGCGGCCCGCTGCCCGCTGCAGGACGACGCGGCGGTAGTGCGGCGCCTCAGTGGTCTTGATCGCGATGACGTGCGAGACGTCGGCGAGCCAGTGCAGGACGTCCTCGACCTGGTCGGCGTCCAGCGTGCGCAGCTGCTGGCCGCGCCCGGTGGGCACGAGGAAGAACACGCTCCACAGCGCGGCCCCGAGGTCGATCACGCGGGCGAGCAGCGCCGGAAGCTCGTGGACGTTGTCTCGGGTCACGGTGGAGTTGACCTGCAGCCGGAACCCGCTCTCCCGCACCAGCTGAGCGGCCTCGAGCGTCTGCTCGAACGTGCCGGCGATGCCGCGGAACCCGTCGTGCGTGAGGGCAGTGGCGCCGTCGAGCGACAGCGACACGGCCCGGGCACCGGCATCACGCAGCTCGTGCAGCCGGTCAGCGGTGAGGTTCGGCGTCACGGACGGCGAGAGCGACACCGACAGGCCCAGGCCGGTGCCGTAGCGGACGAGCTCGGCGAGGTCCGGCCGCTCGAACGGGTCACCGCCGGTGAGCACGACGAGTGGGTGGGGAGTCGGGAACGAGGCGATGGAGTCGAGCAACGCCCGACTCTCGGATGCGTCGAGCTCCAACGGGTTGCGGCGCTTGATCGCGTCCGCGCGGCAGTGCAGGCAGGCCAGCTGGCAGGCGCGGGTGACCTCCCAGATGACGATGAACGGCCGGCTGCCGACGTCGTGCCGCTGGTGGCGGACGACGGGCCGGGCGGCCGCGGCGGGGATGCTCACGCCACCACCTCAGCGGCTTCGGGCCGGCCCAGCAGCGCGTCGACCGCCCGCTCGCCGGAGCGCAGGCAGGCCGCGACTCCGACGCCGTCGTACGAGGCGCCCGCGAGCGCGAGCTGCGGCAGGTCGGCGAGCCGCCCGCGGGCCGTGGCGACGAGCTCGCGATGGCCCACCACCTGCTGGGGCATGCTGCGGCGCCAGCGGTGCACCGACACCTCGTTCGGCTGCAGACGCAGCCCGAGCAGCGTGCCGAGCTCGTCCACCAGGCGGTCGGCCAGGGTGTCGTCGGTGAGGTCGTCGAGCCGGCTGTCGCCCGCGCGGCCGGCGGACAGGCGCACGAGCGGCCGATCGCCGTCCAGGTGCGGCCACTTGCTGCTCAGGAAGGTGGCGGCGCGCAGCACGTGGCCGCTGCTGGAGGGGAGCAGGACGCCGGTGCCGTCGAGGGCCGGGTGACGGCTCAGCCGCGGATCGGCGAACGACGCGATGACGGTGGCCACAGAGGCGGTCTGGACCAGCCGGAGCGCAGCAGCCGCGCCGGGAGCAGTCGGTGCGAGAAGGTCGGCCGCGGTGGCTGCCGGTGTCGCGAGCACGACGACGTCAGCGTCGATGATCTCGCCCGAGGCGAGCTCGACCTCACACGATCGGGTGCCGCGAAAGCCCAGGGCGCGCACCGCCTCCTGCAGGCGCACAGGCTCGCCGAGGCGCGACGACAGCTCGGACGTCAAGCGCTGCAGACCGTCCGGCCAGCTCAGGAGCCCAACGGGCGCCTCGGGGCGGGCCGGCGCGGGCGTGGGGGGCCGACGGCGCAGGACGATCGAGCGCCCCTCGGCGGCGACGTCGACCAGCTGGGGTGCGCAGGCAGCGAGGCTGAGCCGGCGGACGTCACCCGCGTGGATCCCGCCGAGCAGGGGGTCGACGAAGCGGTCGACCACCTGCGGGCCGAACCGGCGTCCGACGAACTCGCCGACGGAGACGTCACCCACCACGCGGCGGCGCGCGAGCAACGGTTCGAGGCCGGCGCGCGCCAGCGCCAGGGGGCCCAGCACGCCGGACGTCAGCACCGGTCGCAGCCGGGTCGGGCCGGCGGGCCCCACGCCGGCCGGTAGGCGGCGCAGCCGGCCCTCGCGCTCCAGCCAGGTGCCACCGGTGCGGGCGGTGACAGCGCTCTCGAGCAGCCCGAGCTGAGCGAGGGTGCTGACGGTCGACGTCTCGGCGACGTGCACCCCCTCGGCCCCCACGTCGACGGCGCGGCCGTCGAAGAACACCGTGCGCACCTGACCGCCGGCGAGATCGGCCGCCTCGACGACGGTGACGTGCACGCCACGGCGGTGCAGCCGCCAGGCCGCGGCCAGGCCGCTGACGCCGGCTCCGATCACCACCGCTCGCGCTACGGGTGACACACGGCCAGGACGGGCGGGGCTGGTCGGCACGTGGCCGAGGCTAGGTCGGCGCCACGGGTTGCCCCAGGGCACAAAGTCCCGTGGTGCCCACCGTTGACACGCCGCCCACGGCGCAGGACGCTGCGGTGCACCACGGGTGCGGGGTGGCGTATCCGGGTGACCTGCGGAGGACGCCGTGCCAGGACCCGACGACACCACGACGACGCGGCCGAAGCCGCACACCGTCACCGAGCTGCGTCTCGCCCTCATCTGCTACGGAGGGGTGTCGCTGGCGATCTACATGCACGGGGTCGCCAAGGAGCTGCACAAGCTGGTGGTCGCGTCCCGCGCGTTCGACGAGCTGGGCCCGGCAGCGGCCAACCCCTTCGACGAGCGCACCGACACCGAGCACGCCTACTTCGAGACGCTCGGCGACCTGGCCAGGGAGCGGGTGCTGGTCTCGGCCAACATCGACATCGTGGCCGGCACCTCGGCAGGGGGCATCAACGGCGTCTGCCTGGCCAAGGTCCTGGCGCGCAACGGATCGCAGGACGCCTTGAAGCGGCTGTGGATCAACGAGGGCGACCTCACCAAGCTGCTCAACGCCCCGCCGGTCGGGGGATGGCGCACGCGGGCTGCGCTGGCGGTGGGCCGCACCCTCCTGAGACTGCGACAGCCGGTGTCGCCGCTGCGTGGCGCGCGCATGTCGCAGCTGCTCTACGACGCCATCAGCGCCATGGATCAGCCGGTCGACCCCAGCCGCGCAAGCCTCCTGCTGCCCGCGACGCCCCTCGACCTGTTCGTCACCACCACCGACCTGGACGGCGCGGCGGTGTTGGTGGCGAGCGGTGCCGGCGGCGCGAGCCAGCGCGAGACCAACCACGCCCAGGTCGTGCAGTTCCGCGCGCGCGACGGCGTGGAGAAGACCTTCGGACCCGGCAGCGTGGGCGCGCTGGCCTTCGCGGCGAGGGCCACGTCGTCGTTCCCCGGGGCGTTCCCGCCAGTGAGCCTCACGAGCTTCGCGGCCGAGATCGACCCTCGGCCGCTCGACACCGACGCCGTGGCGCTGATGTTCCGCCGCCGGTACGCCGACACCACTGCGGCACGTCGGTGGTTCGTCGACGGCGGCGTGCTCGACAACGCGCCGTTCGATCTCGTCGTCGAGGCCATCGCCGAGAAGCGGGCGCGCACCGAGGTGGTGCGTCGGCTGGTCTACATCCAGCCCGACCCGGGCCTCCGGCTCATGCAGCAGGACGACCAGCCGGACGGCGACGAGTCGGCGCCGGGGTACCTGAAGGCGTTGCTGCGCAGCGTCGTCGGGGTCAAGGGCAGCCACTCGATCCTGCGCGACCTCGAGGACCTGCGCGACCTCAACGTCCGGGTGGCCGAGCTCGGCGCCATCGCCGCCCAGCAGATGGACCAGGTGACGGCGGCCATCGACGAGGCCTGGCAGCAGACGGCTGGCGCACCGCAGAGCGCGTGGAGCATCGACGACCCTGACGACGTCAAGCGCCTGGCCGACAGCATGTACGCGCAGGCGCCGGCGTTCGCCGGTGCCGCTTTCACGACGTACTGCCGGCTCAAGGTCGAGGCAGCGGGCGAGCGCCTGGCCGACGAGATCGTCGCGCGGTTCGTCTACCCGCCCGGCTCCAGCCGCACCACCTTCGTACGCGCCGCCCTGGCCGCGTGGGCCCGTGGTCGCGTCGAGTGGCGGCAGCCTGACTCGACGCGGCTGCTCGAGATGCTGGGGCCGGTCGACGTGCCGTACCGCGAGCGACGGCTCATGTTCATCCTCGCGGGCATCAACGCGCTGTACCCGGTGGCCGACTCCGGCCCGGGCACGCCGCGCCGCACGGAGCTGGATGCGTTGAAGGCCAAGGCCTGGGAGCTGCTCGACGATCTGCACGCCGCGCCGCGCGACGCCGTGGGCGCCGTGACGGACTCCCTCGTCGCCTTCCTCGGCGCCGACCTGAGCGACGACGCGGTGTTCGCCAACCCCGAGGCCTTCGCGGCCGAGCACGACGCGGCGTTCACGCAGCTCTTCACGACCTACCGGGCCAGCCTCGCCGAGCAGCTCGCCGACAGCAGCGTGCCGATGTGGCAGTCGTTCGCCGAGCTGACGCGAGCCTGGGCCGCCGAGACGCGCCGCGGCCTGCTCTCGCGCTACCTCGGCTTTCCCTTGTGGGACGCCCTGATCTTCCCGACCGTGGCGCTCTCGCGGCTGCCGCAGTTCACGCCGATCACGGTGAGCCAGTTCAGTCCGTTGGCCGCCATGGCCTTGCCGACGCCGAAGGGCGGCAAGCTCAAAGGCGTGTCGCTGCACCACTTCGGCGGTTTCGTCGACGCGGCGTGGCGGGAGAACGACTACCTCTGGGGACGTCTCGACGGCGCCGAGCTGGTGCTGCGGATGCTGCGCGGCACCGCGGGGCCGGCGTCCGAGCCGAGGTCAGCCGCAGAGGCCGCCGAGCAGGCTGGACCGCACCTCGAGGCCGCGCTGAGCGCCGTCCTGGGCAGCGAGCGCGACCTGGAGCGCATCACCGGCCTGCGCGCGACGCTCGAGGCTCAGGTGGCGGCCCTGTCTTGAGGCGGCCGCGCCGGCACGGGCACCGGCGGCGACGGGCGCGGCAGCGAGCCCGCCAGCTGGTCGACGGGAGCCGGCCGACCCAGGTGGTAGCCCTGGGCGCTCTGGATACCCAGCGCCGCAGCGGCCCGCAGCTCCTGCTCGGTCTCGATCCCTTCGGCGACGACGGTCGCCCCCACCTCGTGCCCGAACGTCACGAAGGCGCCGGCGAGGGCCCGCTTGGCGGGGTCGACGTCGAGGCCGTCGACCAGCGTGCGGTCGAGCTTGATGTAGTCCGGTCGCAGCCGCAGGATGTGCCGGAACGACGCGTAGCCGGCTCCGGCGTCGTCCACCGCCACGCGCGCCCCGCGGGCCCGGACCTCGTCGACGAACGGCAACAGCTCGGCGTAGTCGTCCACCGACACGTGCTCGGTGATCTCGAGCACCAGTCGGGACGTCGGCCACAACGACTCGTCGAGCAGCCGGGGGAGGCGCCCGCTCAGGAGCGTCTGCGGTGAGACGTTGACCGACACGTACAGCCCCGGCGGCAGGTGCTGCGCGCCGTCCAGAGCCTTCTCGACGGCGAGCAGCTCGAGCGCGGTGCCGAGACCGACGGTGGCCGCCTCGCGGAACCACCGGTCGGGCGCCTGCACCGGCTCAGCGGTGAACCGGGCGAGAGCCTCGACGCCGACGACCTCGCCAGAGGTGACCGAGACGATCGGCTGGTAGACGGCGTGCAGCGCCTGCTGCTCGATCGCCGCAGTCACCCGCGCGTGCGTGCGCTGCCAGGCGGCGAGCGCGGCGACGTCTGCGTCGATCGCGCGCAGCGTGCCGGTGAACCCGATGGGCTCGCCGTCGGGGCCGACGTGCAGCAGCGCGCTGCTGTAGAGCTCTCGCTCCTGCCCGTCGCGCGTCACGTAGGTGTAGCGCTCCTTGGTCCACCCCGAGCCGGCGACGAGTGAGTCGGAGAGGAGCCGGCGGGCCCGGTCCAGCTCGCGAGGTGCCAGCACCACGGCCATGCTCTGGCCCACCACGTCGGCAGGCTCGTAGCCGAGCAGGTCGACCGAGCGTGGCCCGGCGTAGGTGATGGTGCCGTCGGCAGTGGTCTCGAAGGGCACCTCGTCGGCGGTCTCGAGGAAGGCCGACAGCCGCCAGTGGGTGAGGTCGTCGTGCGGCGTCACGGGGGCGATGGCCCGCGCGAGGGCAGCGCGCAGCCGCGTCATCGCGACGCCTGCGGCACCGAAGTCAACCCCCATGGTGGGATGTATCGGACGGCAAGCGAAGGAGGTTGAGTGCGCGAGCACGCTGGGTGGTCGCCGTGGCGCACGATCGTGGGCTTCGGCGTGGTGTCGTTGCTCGCCGACGTCGTCTACGAGGGGGCGCGCTCGATCACCGGGCCCCTGCTGGCCTCGCTGGGCGCGACGGCCGTGGTGGTCGGCGTCGTCACCGGCGCGGGGGAGGCGGCGGCGCTGGTGCTGCGGCTGGTGTTCGGCCCGCTCGCCGACCGCACGCACCGGTACTGGGCCATCGCGATCGCGGGGTACGCGCTCACCGCGGTGAGCGTGCCGCTGCTCGCCGTGACCCCGTTCGTGGGCGGGGCAGGGCTCGCGCTCGCGTGCGTGCTGGTGCTGGCCGAGCGCACGGGCAAGGCGGTGCGCAGCCCGGCCAAGTCGACCTTGCTCGCAGACGCCGCCGGGCACGTGGGGATGGGGCGCGGGCTGGGCGTCCACAAGGCGCTCGACCAGTTCGGGGCGTTCGTCGGGCCACTGATCGTCAGCGGCGTGATCGCGGTGACGGCCGTCATCTGGCCGGCGATGCTGGCGCTCGCGGTGCCGGGCATCGCGGCCGTCGTGCTGCTGGGGTGGATGCGGGCGCGGCTGGACGGCAGCCGGCAGCCGACGTCGCCACCGGCCGAGGCCACCGCCGTGGACGTCCCGCGCGAACGACTGCCGCGGGCGTTCTACCTCTTCGCGGCCTCAGCCGGGGCCGTGAGCGCGGGGCTCGTGACCTTCGGGCTCATCTCGTTCCACCTCGCGACGCAGCACCTGGTGAGCGTCGCGGTGGTGCCCGTGGTCTACGCGGCGGCGATGGGCGCCGAGGCGATCGCGGCGCTGGCCACCGGGTACCTCTACGACCGTCACGGGGCACGCGTGCTCGTGGTGCTGCCGGTGCTCGTGGCGGTCGTGCCGCTGCTGGCCTTCCGCGGGGTCGTCGGGGTCGTCGTCCTCGGCGTGGTGATCTGGGGCGCGGCGACGGGGCTGCAGGACTCGACGGCCAAGGCGCTCGTGGCCGACCTGGTCGACCGCAACCGCCGCGCCAGCGCCTACGGGGTCTTCGCAGCCATCCAGGGCGCCGCTGCGGTGAGCGGCGGCGCCGTCGCCGGTGCGCTCTACGAGCGCTCGCTGCCGGCGCTCGCGGTGGTGGTGGCCGTCACCCAGGCCGTGGCGCTGCTGCTCCTGCTCGCGTCCCTCCGCGCCCACCGGCCGCCGTCCGTCGTCGACATGTGACGCGTTCGCGACCTTCCTGGGCTCGAGAAGGGTCGAGAACTCGTCACAAGTCGCTGCTCAGAGGTGGGCGGCGTCGAGCGCGGCCTGCAGCGACTGGCGGTACCCCTCGCTCGTGTACGTCGCCCCGCTCACCGTGTCGATCTGCGCCGACTGCGCCTGCAGCGCCTCCGAGCGCAGCTGAGGCGCTGCGTTCGCGCTGATCGAGCGCGACGTCCCGTTGGCGTCGGTGAGGTGCAGCGCCTTGACGTCGAGCAGCTTCGAGCCCTTCACGACCGCAGCCACCTGCACGTCCCCGTACGGCGTCGACACCACCGCACCGGTGATGGTGCGCTTGGTGGCGGGGGCCGTCGTCCGGGTGGTCGAGCGTGAGCCGGTCTTGCTGCGAGACGCCGGCTGGTGCGTCGACGACGCCGAGGGCGGTGCGGCCACGACGTGCACGCCGGGCACGCTGCCGGGCTGACCCGCCGTACCGCCGACGCGCCACGCCGTCACGAGTGCGGCTGCTGCGGTGATGACGGTCGCTGCCGCCGTCCGGCGCCTCACCAGCCGAACCGCTCGTCGTGCACCTGCGAGGCCGGCACGCCGGCCTGCGTCAGGTCGCGCCGCACCAGCGACATCCACGCGGGCGGCCCGCACAGGTAGACGTCGTGGTCGCGCAGGTGCGGCACCAGGCGGCGCAGCGTCGCGGCGTCGGCGCGGCGCTCGCGCCGGGCCAGGTGCGGCGGCAGCCACGAGCCCGGTACGGGCGGCCCCACGAGCGTCTCGACCCGCACGTCGGACGTCGCCGCCAGGTGGTGCAGCTCGTCGACCAGCACGAGCGAGCGCTCGTCGTTGCCGCGGTAGAGCACCGTCACGTCGCCGGGGCGGGTGGACGGCGCGCCGGCCAGCTCCTCCACGATCGCGCGCACCGGCGTGATGCCGATGCCCGCGGCGATGAGCAGCACCCGCTGCTGCGTCCGCCGGGCGGTCGTGAACGCACCGTAGGGGCCCTCGATCACCACGCGCGTGCCCGGCTGCAGCTCCATCAGGCGACGCGAGTGGTCGCCGAGGTCGCGCACCGTGAGGCGCAGGCGGCGGCCGTCAGGTGCGGCCGAGAGCGACCACGGGTGGGCTGCTGCCCACAGCCCCCGGGTCAGGAACCTCCAGTGCATGAACTGGCCGGCGCGCACGGGCAGGCGGTTCAGCAGCCGACCGCGCACCACGACCGACACGACGCCCGGCCCCTCGGGCACCACCTGCTCGACGACGAGCTGGTGACGCAGGCTGCGCCACAACGGAACCAGCACGCGGAACACCACGACGGCGCCTGCGGTAGCGACGTAGAGCGCCAGCCAGAACGCCCGGGTCACGGGGTGCCCGGCGATGTCGGTGCCCGTCGACAGCTGGTGGGGCAGCGACAGCGCGACACCCGCGTAGGCGGTGAAGTGCACGAGGTGCCAGGTCTCGTGGCGGGTCCGGCGGCGCGCGGCGTTCACCGACGTCACCGCGACGACGACCAGCACACCGAGCGCGACGAACGCCGTGAGCATGTCGGGCACCGCACCACCGAGCATGCGCACCGGCTCGACCAGCCACGCGAGGGCCGGGCTGATCCCCGACCGCGCGCCGTAGCCGAGCACCAGCGCGCCGGCATGAGCCAGCAGCAGCGGCAGCGCCACCCGGCTGAGCCGGCGATGCGCCACGAGCGCGCGGTCGTGCCCGTACGTGCGGTCGACCCACGGCAGTCGTGCGGCCAGCAGCAGCTGCAGCAGAAGGAGCACCGTGCCCACCAGGCCGGTCAGGCGGCCCAGGCCCACGAGCCGGTCGGCCGCGGTGCCGCCGGTGAGAGCCGAGCTGCCGCCGTCGAGCAGGAACAGCACGGCCGTCGCGACGACGACCGTGACCGCGATCACCTCGAGGACGTCGGCCGCGCGCCGCCGCGCTCGCGCCCGCTCCTGACCCGGCGCGTGGGTGCCGGACGTACGGCGCGCATCGGTGTGCCTGACGGGCCCGATCACGGTGCTCATGAGCGCTCCTTCACCTCGAACGTGACTCCACGATGCGCCGCCAGACTCAGAGATCTCTGAGAGCTCACGTGCCACCATCACGGGGTGACCGACGCTCACCCGCAACCTCAGCCGCCGCGCCCTCGGTTGCTGCTCGTCGAGGACGAAGCCGATCTCGCTGGGCTCCTGGAGGGCCTGCTGATCAGCGAGGGCTACGACGTCGACGTCGCGCGCGACGGCCAGCGCGGCCTGCACCTCGGGCTCACCGGCGACCACGACGTGCTCGTGGTCGACCGCGGCCTGCCGGCGATCGAGGGCGTCGACCTGGTCCGCCGCCTGCGCGGGCGGGCTGTCACCGCGCCGGTGCTGATGCTCACGGCCCGCGGCACCACCGACGACCGGGTCGAGGGTCTCGACGCCGGCGCCGAGGACTACCTCGTCAAGCCGTTCGACGTCGACGAGCTGCTGGCCCGGCTGCGCGCCCTGCTGCGCCGCCACCGCGACGTCGCCGAGTCGCTGTCGCTCGGCACGCGCACGCTGTCACCGGAGCAGCGGCTGGTCACCGGCGGCGGCCAGCCCGACGTCGAGCTGTCGCCGCGCGAGGCGGCGCTGCTCGAGGTGCTCGCCCGCCGCCCGGAGCGGGTGTTCTCGCGCTCCGAGCTGCTCGACCGCGTGTTCGACGACGCCGACACCACCGGGTCGGTCGACACCTACGTGCACTACCTGCGCCGCAAGCTCGGGCGCGACGTCGTCCGCACCGTGCGCGGTAGCGGCTACCGGCTGGGCTCAGCATGAGGGACGCGGCATGAGGGACGCGGCATGAGGGACGCAGCATGAGGGACGCCGCATGAGGGACGCCGCATGAGGGACGCCACCGCCGCCGATCGCCAGCTCATGCGGCGCGCCAGCGCCAGCGTCGCGATCCAGGCCGCTCTCGCCGTCGCCCTCGTCGTCCTCGCCATGACCGCGGTGGTGCTGGTGGTCGACGAGCAGCAGCAGCACCGGCAGGCCGACTCCACGACGCGCAGCGCCTGGGCCCGCGCTGACGACGTCAGCGACCCGCCGGTCGGCATCTGGCTGGTGCTGCGCACCGAAGGTGGGCGCACCCTCGTGACGGACGGCGCACCCGAGGCGGTGCGGGAGGTCGACCCCGCGAAGCAACCCGACGGAGCCTCCCGCCTCACCGTTGGCGGCCAGGAGCTCGCGCTGTGGACCGGTGACCGCAGGTTCGGCCGGCTGAGCGCCGTCTACGACCTGTCGCCACGCGAGTCCGAACGCAACCGGCTGCTGGTGAGCCTCGGCGTCGCTGCGCTGCTGGGGATCGCCGGAGCTGCCGGGGTGGGCGCGCTCATCGGACGACGCGCCGTGCGTCCCATGGGTGAGGCGCTCGGGCTGCAGCGGCGGTTCGTCGCCGATGCCAGCCACGAGCTGCGCACTCCCCTCACCGTGCTGCACACGCGTGCCCAGCTGCTGCGGCGGCGGCTCGTCGGGCAGACCGCCGACCCGGCGACCCGCGACGAGCTCGACCGGCTGGTGCGCGATGCGCAGGGCCTCGGTGAGGTGGTCACCGACCTGCTTCTGGCCGCCGAGCTCGAGCACGCTCCTCAGCGCGGCGAGCCCGTCGACGTCAGCGCGGTGGCGCGCGAGGTCGTCGCGAGCCTCAGCGTGCTGGCCGACGAGCGGGAGGTCGCGTTGACGACCTCGGGCACGGACGGCGCGCCGCACGTCGTGGGTATCGAGGCCGCACTGCGGCGCGCCCTCACCGCGCTGGTCGACAACGCGTTGGCGCACACGGGTTCTGGCGGTCACGTCCAGGTGCGGGTCAGTACGGCGGACGACCACGTGCTGGTCGCCGTCGCCGACGACGGCGAGGGCATCGACCCGGCTCAGGCCCGCGACCTCGCGCGGCGCTTCGCGCGGGGCACCTCCCGCGACGGCGGCCGTCGCTTCGGCCTCGGTCTGGCCCTCGTCGACGAGGTGGCGCGCGTGCACGGCGGCCAGCTCGACGTCGACGGCGCGCCCGGGCACGGGGCGACCTTCACGTTGCGGCTTCCGGCCTCGGACAACTGATGCGGTATGTCACGCTTTGGTGCGGTTCTGAGACTCTTCTGAGAATCTCTCGGAACGATCGCGGTCCGGTCCTCGCGCCGTTCGCACCCACCTTCATCTAGGAGCGTCATGTTCGACACGATCTTCGGCCTCCCCGTGCACCCGCTCATCGTGCACGCGACCGTCGTGTTCGTCCCGGCCGCTGCGGTAGCCGTGGCGCTGGCCGCGTTCTGGCCGCGCTTCCGGCGGCACGGAGCCATCGCGGCGTTGGCGCTGTCGGTCGTCGCGCTGGTGCTGGTGCCGCTGTCGACGCAGTCGGGTGAGTCGCTCGAGCACCGCGTGGGCGAGTCCGCGCTGGTCGAGCGGCACGCCGAGCTGGCCGACGGCCTGCTGCCGTTCGTGATCGTGCTCGTCGTGGCCGCCGCCGCCATCTGGTGGCTGCAGCGCCGAGGGGCCCAGGTGCGCGTCCCGCTGACGGCTGCGGTGGCCGTGCTCGCGGTGATCGGTGTCGTCGGCACGTCGGTGCAGATCGTGCGCATCGGCCACAGCGGGGCCAAGGCCGCGTGGAGCGGCGTCGCCAACACCCCGCCGTCTGGTGGCGAGGGCGACGGCGACTGAGCCACTTCGGGGGCTGGTTTCCCCTAGATAACGACAGGGTGTCATCATGTTTGGTGACAACCTGTCGATACCTGGAGGAGACGCCCCGTGTACGTCGCACTGAGAGACCTGAAGGTCGCTCGCGGCCGCTTCGTCCTGGTCGGGCTCGTGATCGCGCTCGTCGCCCTGATGACGACGCTGCTGTCCGGGCTCGCCAACGGCCTGGTCGACGCCGGCATCTCCGGCCTGCGCCGGCTGCCGATGACGCACCTGGCGTTCCAGCACGGCGCCCAGAGCACCTTCAGCCGGTCGACCCTCACACCGGGTGACCTCGCGACCTGGCGTGGCGTCCCCGGCGTCGAGGCGTCGCCGATGGGGGTGTCGTTCATCAACGCCAAGCGCCCCGGCGGCTCGACCGTCGACATCGCGCTCATCGGCGTTCCAGCGGGCAGCTTCCTCGCGCCCCGACGCGACGCCGAACGCGCCCTGGCCGGCGACCCCGGCCTCGTGCTCAGCCACGCGTTCGAGGACGACGGCGTGAACGTCGGCGACGAGCTCACCATCGTCGGGGTCGACCGGCCGCTGCCCGTCCTCGGCTTCACCTACACCGGCTCGTACGGGCACGTCGACATCGGCTTCACCAGCCTGTCGACGTGGCAGAGCCTGCTCTACGGAGACAACGCGAAGGGCCGATTCTCAGCGATCGCGCTGCGTGCGGACGATCCGGCTGCTCTGGACTCGGCCCAGGCTCAGGCCGCCACGAGTGAGGGCATGGAGGTCGTCACCAAGCAGCAGGCCTACGCCGGGTCGCCGGGCTACACCGGCGAGACCCAGACCATGACGATGATCCGCTGGTTCCTGCTCGTGATCTCCGCCCTGGTCGTCGGTGCGTTCTTCATCGTCTGGACGATGCAGCGCTCCCGACAGATCGCCGTCCTCAAGGCGCTGGGCGCCTCACGCGGCTACGTGGCGCGCGACGCGGTGGGTCAGCTCGGCGTCGTCCTGGTCGGCGCCGCAGCGGTCGGCGGCCTCGTGGCCTTCGGCCTGGGCACGCTGGTGGAGCGCACGGCCGTGCCGTTCCAGCTCGACGCCGGGCCGGCCCTGACTGCGCTCGGGCTGCTCGTCCTGTTCGGCCTCGCAGGCTGTCTCGCGGGTGTGCGCCGCGTGACGTCCGTCGACCCCTCCGGCGCGCTGCGCGCCTCGGACTGAGAGGAACCCATGAGCTTCCAGCTGCGTGACGTGACCGTCACCGTGCCTGACGGCACGACCCCGCGCACCCTGCTCGACCACGTCGACTTCGCCGTCGACGCCGGCGAGGTCGTCGCGCTCACCGGCGCTTCGGGCTCCGGCAAGTCGACGCTGCTCGCGGTGGCGGGGCTGCTGCGCCGCATCGACTCCGGTGGGGTGCTGCTGGCCGGAGCCGACGCCGGTTCCTTGCGCGAACGCGCCCGCACCCGGCTGCGTGGTGATCGGATCGGCATCGTCTACCAGGCGCCGAACCTGCTGCCCTCGCTCACGGCACGCGAGCAGGTCGAGGTCGTGGCGCACATCGCCGGACGCCTCGACGCCGCGGCCCGTCGGCGCGCCGAGGAGCTGCTCGAGCAGGTCGGCCTGGCCGATCGACGCGATGCTCGCCCTGCCGAGCTCTCCGGTGGTGAACGCCAGCGCGTCGGCATCGCCCGAGCCCTCATGAACGAGCCCGCGGTGCTGCTCGCCGACGAACCCACCGCGTCACTCGACCCCGACCGCGGTGCGGCGGTGATGGACCTGCTGGTCGCGCAGGCGCGGCGGCTCGGCGCGGCTACCCTCGTGGTGACCCACGACGTCGACCAGGCCGCGGGGGCCGACCGCCAGGTGCACCTGGAGCACGGGAGGGTCGCACCCGTCATCAGGAGCTGACCGAGCGCATGCCCCGCATCACCGGCGCCACCATCGCCGAGCACGTCGCCGCCCAGGAGGCCGCAGTCGTCGACGCGGCGAAGCGGCTGTTCGCCGAGCGCGGCGTGGCGGCGGTGTCCCTCGGTGACATCGCCGCCGAGGTGGGGCTCGGGCGCACCTCGCTCTACCGCTACTTCCCGACCAAGGCGCACATCCTGCAGCGCTGGTTCGACCTCGAGATGCTGCCGCTCGTCGAGGCCTCGCGCGCGGTGGTCGAGGGCCACGGCACACCGGCGCACCGACTCACCGCGTGGATCGACGTCCAGCTGGACTTCCTCACCGAGGAGTCGCACGCCATGCTCACCGAGGCCAGTGCCGGGCTGGAGCCGCTGCCGGACGAGGTGCGCGAGCACTTCGCGCAGCGGCACAGGGAGCTCTACGGAACGCTCACCGAGATCCTGCGCTCGGGTGGTGCCCGCCGGGCCGACGTCCAGCGGGCGCGCGCGCAGCTGATCGCCGGGCTGCTGCGGTCGGCCGCGCAGCTCGCCCCCGGTGGCGTGCCTCAGGCGACGCTGCGCCGCGAGCTCCACCGGTCGGCCCTCGCCGTCGCGGGGCTCTGACCCGTCGACCTCTCGGGATCACACGAGCTGCGGCACGCTGCGGACGGCCGTGTAGACGGCCACCAGCACGAGCAGCACCGTGAACGCCCGGGTCAGCGTCACCGGACGCACCCGCGTCGCGACCCGGCCGCCGACCAGGCTCCCCACGATGGCCGCGCCCGTGAAGGTCGCGAGCAGCCTCCAGTCGAGCTCGACGCCTGCACCGAGCCGGGCCACGAGCGCCGAAGCGCTGTTCACCGTGATCACGAGCAGCGACGTGCCGACCGCCACCGGCATCGAGAAGCCCAGCGACAGCACGAGGGCCGGGACGACGGCGAACCCGCCGCCCACCCCGAAGAACCCCGTGAGCAGGCCGACCGCCGTCGCGGTGACGACGACCTTCAGCGCCTGCGGGCAGTGGCAGACGAACGGGTGGAACGACACGACCGTCGCCTCACCGGGGTCGTCGCCGCCGTCACCGCGCCCACCGCGCATGCTGCGGCGGAACATGATCGCGGCGACCACGAGCATGAGCCCCGCGAAGGCCGCAAGCAGCACTTCGGGCGCCACGGCGGCTGACAGGCGCGACCCGGCCCATGCGCCCGCGATGCCGAGGACGCCGAAGGCCAGGCCGTGCGCCACCCGCACCCGTCCGGCCCGCGCGTGGGCGAACATGCCGAACAGCGAGGTGATGCCGACGATCAGCAACGAGCCCGTGGTGGCGCTGCGGGGGTCCTGGTCGAGCAGGTACACCAGGGCGGGGACGGTGAGGATCGAGCCGCCCCCGCCCAGGGCACCGAGGCTCAGCCCGATGGCCAGCCCGAGCGGGATCGCCAGCCAGATCATGAGGTGATCGGCAGGCCGACCTGGGCGGCGCTCTCGTCGAAGGAGTCGTCGACGGCGACCACGGTGTGGCCCTGGGCCGCGAGGATCGACGCGACGACCGACGCGCGGTAGCCACCGGCGCAGTGGATCCACACCTCGCCACGCGGCACCTCGTCGAGGCTCTCCAGCACCTCGTGGATCGGGACGTTGACGGCGCCCTCGATGTGGCCGTCCTTGAACTCCTGACGGCGACGGACGTCGAGCACCGCCACGTCACGGTGGTGCCGCACCTGAGCCAGGTCGGCGAACGTGGCGCGGGGGAACGACCCCAGCTCCTCGTCCGTCCAGTCCTGCGGGCGGCCCGTGGCTGCGCTCGGGCCGTCGATGCCGATGCGCGCCAGCTCGCGCTGCGCCTCTGCCACCTGCTCCTCGGACTCACCGAGCAGCGTCACCGGCGTCCCCCACGGCATGAGCCAGCCGAGGTAGGTGGAGAACTGCCCGTCGAGGCCGAAGTTGAACGTGCCCTTGGCGTGGCCGGCGGCGAACGCCGTGCGCGTGCGCAGGTCGACGAGCCACTCGCCCTGCTCGAGGCTCGCGCGCAGCGCCTGCTTGTCGGCCCGGCGCGGCGCGCCGAGGTCGGGGGCGCTGGGGCCGGCGGCGTTGGCCGGGCTCATGTGCGCGTAGTACGCGGGCCAGTCGTCGAGCGCGGCGAGCAGGTCGGCGACCCACTGCTCCTCGTCCTGCGTCAACGCCGGGTTCGACCGCTTCTCCTGGCCGATGGTCGACGTCGTCGCCTCGCTCTGCGTGGAGGAGCAGAAGCTGCCGAAGCCGTGTGTGGGAAGCACCTGGGCGTCGTCCGGCAGCTCGGACGCGAGGCGGTGGGCCGAGGCGTACTGGTGATGCACCAGGGCCTGGGTGTGGTCGGGGCCGAGCAGGTCGGGCCGCCCGGTGGAGCCGAACAGCAGCGACCCGCCGGTGAACACCCCGAGGTGCTCGCCATCGGCCTCGAGGGCGTACGACAGGTGGGTGAAGGTGTGGCCGGGGGTGGCGATGACGGCGACGCGCATCGACGGGCCGACCTCGACGACGTCACCGTCGCTGACCGGCGTCCGGTCGAACGCGACCTCGTCGGCGGCGTTCACGTGGTACGCCGCCCCCGTGGCTTCGGCGAGGGCCAGGCCCCCGGTGACGTAGTCGTTGTGCAGGTGCGTCTCGAAGACGTGCGTGATGCGGACGCCGGTGGCGCGCGCGAGGTCGAGCACGCGGTCGATGTCGCGCTGCGGGTCGATGACCAGGGCGACCTCACCGTCGTGGGCGAGGTAGCTGCGATCGCCGAGGCTCGGCGTCTCGAGGGGGACGATGGTGACCATGGGGTGAGACCTCTCGGGCGGTGAGCGGATCAGGCGGCGTTGGCGCGCGGGCCGGTGACGATCGGGTATCCGGCGGAGGCCCACGCGTGGGTGCCTCCAGCGACGGACGTCGCCTGGACGCCGGCGCGCTGCAGGAAGTCGGTCATCGCCAGGCTGCGGTTGCCGCGCGCGCAGATGACGTAGACGGGGCGGTCCTGGGGCAGGTCCGCCACCTTGCCGGGCAGCCGGCCCATGGGGACGAGCTCTGCTCCGGGGACGTGTCCACTGACGTACTCCATGGGCTCGCGCACGTCGATGACGTACGCGCCGTCGCGGTGAGCCGCGACGAACGACTCCAGGGTGACCTCTCGCATGCGTGCTGACTCCATCCCTTCGGTTCCGCTGAAACTATACCCAGGGGGGTATCAGTCGTCGCAACGAGGGTGCCGTCGAGTTGATTCCCGCGGGGCGCCGACGCCCGGGGGAATGCCTGCGGCGCTGTCGCGTTGTAGTGACCGTATACCCCTGCCGGTATGCTCTACACCAGGAGGAGAACCCATGACCACCCGAGCCCTCACGGCCACGGACTTCGAGCAGACCCTGCGCGACAACGACATCGTGCTCGTCGACTTCTGGGCGTCCTGGTGCGGCCCGTGCCGCATGTTCGCGCCGGTCTTCGAGAAGGCGTCCGAGGTGCACACCGACATCGTCTTCGGCAAGGTCGACACCGAGGCCGAGCAGAGCCTGGCCGCGGCCGCCCAGATCACCTCGATCCCGACGCTGATGGCCTTCCGCGACGGCATCCTGGTCTTCAGCCAGCCGGGCGCACTGCCCGCCCCGGCGCTCGACGACCTGATCGGCCAGCTCCGCGCCCTCGACATGGACGCCGTCCGGTCCCAGCTCGCCGAGCAGACCGCCACCACCCACTGAGGAGACCCCATGGGCTACGCACTCAGCACGACCGTCGAGCGCGGCTTCGACGACACGCTCACCGCCACCCGGGAGGCGTTGGCGGAGCAAGGTTTCGGCGTCCTCACCGAGATCGACCTCAAGGCCACGCTGAAAGCCAAGCTGGACGTCGACGTCGCCCCGCAGGTGATCCTCGGGGCGTGTCGTCCGCCGCTGGCGCACGCGGCCCTGCAGGCCGAGCCCTCGGTGGGGTTGCTGCTCCCGTGCAACGTCGTCGTACGCTCGGTCGACGACTCGACCACGATCGTCGAGGCCCTCGACCCCCAGGTCATGGTGGGGCTCACCGACAACACCGCACTCACCGACGTCGCGGACGAGGCCGGTCGCCGTCTCGCCGCGGCGCTCGACTCACTGGCCTGACACGAAGGAGCTCGCCATGGTGGCGCTCAACCCCGACGACATGGGTGCGGTCATGAACCGGCTGCGCCGCGCTCAAGGCCAGATCGGCGGTGTCATCCGCATGATCGAAGAAGGCCGCGAGTGCCAGGACGTCGTCACGCAGCTGGCTGCGGTCAACCGCGCGCTCGACCGCGCCGGCTTCGCGATCGTGTCGACGGGGCTGAAGCAGTGCCTCAGCGAGCCCGGCGGCGCCGAGTCGGCGGACGTCAAGGCGATGGAGAAGCTCTTCCTGACGCTGGCCTGACGCTCAGGCCGGACGCAGCAGGCGCGCCGCGAGCCGGACGTCCCCGCAGTGGATGCAGACGACGACGTGACCTGACGGGTGGTTCACCACGCGCAGGGCGTGTGCGGTGCCGCACGTCAGGCACGTGCGGCGGGCGGCGCGCCGGCGCGCGTCACGCCGCGCGCGGCTGAGGGGCGTCGTCCCGGCTGTCATGCGGACAGCCTCGCCGCGCCGCCGCGCGCGCACCCGGGCCCAAGGTCCCCCGGCCGGGGGAAGGGCGGCCGGGGGAAGGGCGGCCGGGGGCTGGGCTGGCGGGGGTCAGGCGGTGGCGACCCGGCGCCGTGCGCCACCCGTGGTGGAGCGCAGGGCGCTGCGCCCGCTCTTCCACGCGGCGACCATGGCGTCGCTCACGAGGGTGTCGAGCGCCAGCGCCACGCGAGCACCGAGCAGCACGTCGCCCGCGAGCGTCGGCTCGTCGCGCACCAGGCCGCCTGCGAGGTCGTGGGCCGCGATCTGCTCGTGCACGGCGTCGGCCTCGACGTGCTCGTCGAAGTACGCGATCGCCTCGTCCGGGGCGTCGAGGCGCCGCAGTCCCTGCGCATAGCGCTTGTTGGGCAGGGTCGACGTCATCTCGAACGCCGCGAGATGGCCGACGACGGCGCCGCGCAGCCGGCGGGTGAGCCCGAACAGCGACATCGCGTTGACCACGGCCAGGCTCGTCGCGGGCACCAGGTCGACGTAGGCGCCGTAGGAGTCGTCGAGTCCGAGGGCCCGCATCGACTGGGCGAACAGGGCCGCGTGCACCCACTCCGGCCGCCCGCCGCCGTACTCGTCGGTCTGGATCTCGACCATGGCGGCCTTCACGGCACCCGCGAGGCGCGGGATCGCCCAGGTGTGCGGGTCGGCCTCCTTGAGGTGGTAGACCGACCGCACCACGAGCAGCTCGCGGAACTGCTCGAGCTCGGCGCGGCGCGCCAGGTACGACGCGAGGCCGGGTTTGCGCGCCGGCTCGGTGAGCTCGTGCAGCGTGGCCACGACGTCGGCGGCCGAGGTGCCGGCGTCGTCGTCCACCAGCGCCCGCAGCGCGGCCTCGAGGGCCTGCTCGAGGCACAGGCGCACCGCCAGTAGCCCGGTGTGCCACTCCCAGCGGTCGTCGACGCCGTGCAGACCGCGGTAGTGCAGCTCGTAGAGCATGGTGAGGGCCAGCTGGACGTCGTCGTCGCCCACCAGCGCCTCAGGCCCGTGGGCCGCCGCCTCGTGGATCGCGGACTTGGCGAGGGTGGCGAGCAGCGGGAGCTCGTCAGGCGTGGACGCGTGGTCACCGAGCAGGACGGCGCTCAACGCGTCGGTGAGCGGTCCGCGTGCGCTCGGCACCGGCATGCGGGAGCCGTCGGTGGCGTGGGTGAACGACAGCATGGTCCCCTTCTTCCCCGGATCGGTACTGCTCATGCTCACCTAGCGCGGCCCGAACCGCTCGCTGAGCGCCGATCGTCGAGCGGCTGCACCATGGACCGGTGAGTACCGCGCAGCCGCCCACCCACCGCGCCCGGGTCGTGGAGATCCCCGACGGTCCGCTCGTGCTGCGCGACGCCGTGGCGATCCTGGGGGACGACGGAACCGAGGTGCCGATGCGGCGCGCCACCGTCGCGCTGTGCCGGTGCGGCAAGTCCGGGATCGCGCCGTGGTGCGACGGCACGCACCGGTTGCTGCAGCGCGTGCGCCGCGCCGACGACTGAGGCGCCCGAGAGCGGCCGCACCGGAGGACCAACGGCCCTTCCCGCTGCAGTGCGCCCCAGCGAGGGTTGAGCTGGCAGCCGGTACCACCTGGCACCGGCGCCCAGCCTGCTGAGGAGGCCGCCATGACCGTCCGCGACACCCCCACGCCCCGCGGTGCGGTGGTCGTCGGCGTCGACGGCTCGCCGTCGTCCGAGCTCGCGATCGACTGGGGCGCCGACGAGGCGGCCCGCCGCAAGCGGCCGCTGCACCTCGTGCACGTCTTCGTGCAGGACTACCCGACGATGACGGTCGGCGTCCTACCGGCGCTCGACGACCTGCGTGGCATGGCGCAGGCGGTGATCAACGACGCCGTCGCGCGCGCCAACCGGCTGGGTCCCGACCTCAGCGTCACCGCGGCCGTGCACACCGGTTCGGCCGCCAAGTTCCTTATCGACGCCTCGACGCGCGCTGACACCGTCGTGGTCGGCACCGCCGGCCGGCGTGGCGTGGCCCGGGCGCTGCTCGGGTCGACGGCGGGGCAAGTCGCCGCGCACAGCCAGTGCCCCGTGGTCGTCGTGCGACAGGCGCCACCCAGGGCGGTGTCGACTGAGCGCCGCGTCATCGTCGGCGTCGACGGCGCGGGCACGTGCCACGACGCGGTCGGCTACGCGTTCGCCCAGGCCTCGTCGCGCGGCGCGACGCTCACGGTCGTGCACGGCTGGTGGCTCGAGTACGCCGGCGACGTGTTCGCCGTCCCGTACACCGGTGGCGAGCACGAAGAGCTCGAGATGAGCCAGCGGGCGCTGGTGTCGGAGGTCATCGCCGGGTGGGGCGAGAAGTACCCCGATGTCGAGGTGCGACAGCAGATCGTGCGCGCCGAACCCGTCGAGCTGCTGACCAAGGACTCCGCCGGCGCCGACCTGCTCGTCGTCGGCTCGCGTGGCCGCGGTGGGTTCTCCGGCCTGCTGCTCGGCTCGGTGAGCCGGCACGTCCTGCAGCTCGCCGACTGCCCGGTGGCCGTCGTCCGCACCCGAGAGAGCGAGTAAGGAGCCTGTGATGAAGCGACTCGTGGTGCTGGGCGCCGGCACCGCCGGGACGATGGTGGCCAACAAGCTGCGCCACCGGCTCGACCCCGCTGAGTGGTCGATCACCGTGGTCGACCGCGACGACGTCCACCCGTACCAGCCGGGCTACCTGTTCCTGCCCTTCGGCGGATACCGGCCCGAGCAGCTCACCAAGCCGCGCAGCCGGTTCCTCGCTCGAGGCGTCGACTTCGTCGTGGGCGAGGTCGACCGCGTGCAGGCCGACGACGACGTCGTGACCCTCATGGACGGGCGCTCGCTGCCCTACGACTACCTCGTCATCGCCAGCGGCACGACGCCTCGCCCCGACCAGACACCGGGCATGCTGAGCGACGAGTGGCGCAAGAGCGTCTTCGACTTCTACACGCTGGACGGCGCGATCGCGCTCGGCCCGGTGCTGCAACGGTTCGACCACGGCCGGCTCGTCGTGCACGTCACCGAGATGCCGATCAAGTGCCCGGTCGCGCCGCTGGAGTTCACGTTCCTCGCCGACGCGTTCCTGCGCGAGCGTGGCGTGCGCGACCGCGTGTCGATCACGTACGTCACGCCGTTGCCCGGCGCCTTCACCCAGCCGATAGCCGCCGAGCACCTGCAGTCGATGCTCGACGAGCGAGGCATCGACGTCGAAGCCGACTTCGTCGTCGAGAGCATCGACCCCGTGGCCAAGACCCTCTTGTCGTACGACGAGCGCGAGGTGCCGTTCGACCTGCTGGTGACCGTGCCGCTCAACATGGGCGCGGAGTTCGTCGAGCGGTCGGGGCTTGGCGACGAGCTCAACTACGTGCCGGTCGACAAGAAGACGTTGCGCTCCAACGCCCACAGCAACGTCTTCGCCATCGGGGACGCGTCTGACATCCCGGCGTCGAAGGCCGGTTCGGTGGCGCACTTCTCGGTGGAGGTGTTCGTCGAGAACTTCCTCGACGAGATCGCCGGGCGGCCCATGGCCAAGGCGTTCGACGGTCATGCGAACTGCTTCGTCGAGAGCGGGCACGGCAAGGGCCTGCTCATCGACTTCAACTACGACACCGAGCCGCTGCCGGGCCGCTTCCCGCTCCCGGTGGTGGGGCCGCTCAGCCTGCGAAGGAGACGCGGGCCAACCACCTCGGCAAGCTCGCGTTCCGGTGGGTCTACTGGAACCTGCTGCTGCCCGGCCGCCCGATCCCGTTGCCGACCGCCATGTCGATGGCCGGCAAGGAGCAACCGCACAAGGAGGCCCAGCCATGCCCGTGACCACGCTCGACGGCCGCAGCATCACCGTCGACGACGAGGGCTTCATGACCGAGTACGGCGAGTGGGACGAGACGCTGAGCGAGGCGCTGGCCGCCCAGATCGGCCTGCAGCTCACCGACGAGCACCGGCAGGTGATCCGCTTCTTGCGCCAGGACTTCGCCGAGAAGGGCGAGACCGCCACGCTGCGCCGCATCTCGACCGTGGGCGGCTTCCCGACCAAGCGCCTGTTCGAGCTGTTCCCGAAGAAGCCGGCGAAGAAGCTCGCCTACGTGTCCGGCCTGCCCAAGCCGCACGGCTGCGTCTGAGAGCGAGGAGCGTCATGACCACCACCGACACGGCCGTCCCGCAGGCGGCCCCGCTCGTGCCGTCGTTCGACGAGGAGGGCACTGGTCGCAAGCTCGCGATCATCTGCTCCAAGGGCAGCCTCGACATGGCCTACCCCGGCCTCATCCTGGCGAACGCCGCACTCGGCGAAGGCGTCGAGACGCACCTGTTCTTCACCTTCTGGGGCTTCGACATGATCAACCGCAAGACGATGGGGCACCTGCAGTTCACGATGCTGGGCAACCCGGCCACGCACATGCCGCAGGGTCTCGGAGGCCTGCCTGGCATGACCGCGCTGGCCACCTCGCGGATGCGCAAGCAGATCGAGGAGGTCGGCGTGCCCGACGTCCCAGACTTCCTGCAGCAGATCGTCGACTCCGGCGGTCACCTGTGGGCGTGCCGGATGTCGGCGGACATGATGAAGCTCGACGAGGATGACCTGTACGACGGCGTCGAGGCGATCATCAGCGCGGCCGACTTCATCGAGAAGACCGACGGCGCCCAGCTGCTGTTCATCTGAGGCGAAGACCGCCAGGGGGCCGGCGTTGCCACGCGCGCCCGCTGGGCGGCAGGCCGAAGAGCCAGGTGGCAACCGACAGGCCAAACGCGACCACGTCACGCGCGGCAGTGTGCACCAGACCCTCGTCTACGACGGCGACGACTGCGTGGGCTGGTGTCAGTACGGGTCGCCGGCGGAGCTGCCGAACATCAAGAACCGCAAGGTCTACGACAAGGAGCTCGCGTCCCTGCCGGACTGGCGCATCGGCTGCGTCTTCACGGGTAGCCGCCACCGTGGCCACGGTGTCGCCCGAGCCGCGGTCACCGCCACGCTCGAGGCCATCCGGGCGGCCGGGTGATGCGCCGAGAGGTCAGCTGACCCGCATGAGCCGGGTGAGCAGCCACGCGGCGACCCCGGCCGCGGCCGACGCGAGGTAGCCCGCCCCACCGATCGAGGTCGTGTCCATGAGCTCCTGCAACGGTGGGAGCTCGACGGCGGCCACGAGCAGCAGCTCCGACGTCGCCACCGACACCGGCAGCAAGGGGTTGGCCCGGGGCCGGTGCGCGCGGGCGCGGACTCCGAGCGCAACGCCCAGCATCGCCGTCCCGAGTGCGACCAGCAGGGTCGACTGCGCGACGGACGCCGGCACCGCCCACGCTGCCGCACCCCCGACCCCGGCGACCACCAGCATGAGCACGGCGATGCGCCACCACAGCCCACCGCCCAGCACTCCCTCACGCGGACTGCGAGGCGGACGTGTCATCGACCCGACTTCGACCGGCTCCGAGCCGAGCGCGGTACCGGTGAGCGAGTGGGTGAGCAGGTTGATCCACAGGATCTGCGCGGGCAGCAGCGGCAACGGCATCCCCGCGAACGGGCCGACCAGCATGACGACGATCTCGGCCATGCCACCGGACAGCCCGTAGAGCAGGAAGCGGCGGATGTTGGCGTAGACGCGGCGGCCCTCCTCCACCGCGGCGACGACGGTGGCGAGCTCGTCGTCGGCGATGACGAGGTCGGCGGCCTGGCGGGCGACTTCGGTGCCGCGCTGTCCCATCGCGACGCCGATGTCGGCGCGCCGCAGGGCTGGCCCGTCGTTGACGCCGTCGCCGGTCATGGCGACCACGTGGCCCTCGTCCTGCCAGATGCGGATGGCCGAGAGCTTGTCAGCGGGCGTGGCGCGGGCGATCACGTCGACGTCCAGGCCATCGCCACGGTCGAGCGGCTGCGTACTGAGATCCAGCTGCCGCAAGGGCTCTGGCGCGAGGCCGACCTGCCGGGCGATCGACGTCGCGGTGAGCGCGTGGTCGCCCGTGACCAGCACGACGCGAATACCGGCGGTGCGGCACGACTCCAGGGTCGCGTGCGCGGAGGCGCGCGGCGGGTCCTGCAGGGCCACCAGGCCGAGCAGCCGCAGCGGTCGGCCACCGGCCCTCAGGTCGTCGGCGAGCTGACCGTCCGAGCGGCCCGCCCGCGATTCGCGCCGCTCCGCCAGCGCCAGCACCCGCAGCCCCGAGGCGGAGAGGGAGTGACTGCGCCGCAACGCCTCCTCGAGCGCGGACCCGTCGTCGAGCAGGCCAGTGGAGGCGAGCGACTCCGGTGCCCCCTTGCACACCAGCAGCAGCTCGCCGTCCGGCGTCGAGTGCACGGTGGTCATGCGCTTGCGCACGCTGTCGAAGGGGACCTCGGCGACGCGAGGGAAGCGGGTGAGGTCGTCGCTGCCCAGGTGCGCGTCAGCACGAGCCGCGACGAGCAGCGCCACCTCGGTGGGGTCGCCGGCGTGCCCGCCGTCGCGGCCAACATCGAGGGTGGCGTCGTTGCACAGCGCGGCCGCGCGACGCAGGTGCCACGGGTCGACGCCGGGGGCCGGCCACCAGTCGACCACTGACATGCTGGCGTTGGTCAGCGTGCCGGTCTTGTCGGTGGCGAGCAGGGTCACCGAACCCAGCGTCTCGACCGCCGCCAGGTTGCGCACCAGCGCGTGCCGGCGGGCCATGCGCCGCGCGGCGAGCGACAGGCTGATCGTGACCACGGCCGGCAGCGACTCCGGCACCGCGGCCACGGCGAGGCTGACGGCGGCCAGCACCATCAGCTCGAGGTCCTGGCCACGCACCCAGCCGATCCCCAGCACCACCGCGCACAGCACGATCGTGGCCGCGGCGATGAGGGCCGACAGCCGCGCCATCCGCCGCTGCAACGGGGTGACGACGCGCGGCCCCTCCAGCATGGCGGCGATCTGCCCGAGCGAGCTGCTGCGGCCGGTGGCGTCGACGTGCAGCGTGCCGCGGCCGTGGACGACGGCGGTGCCCGCGAGCAGTCGCGAGGTGTCAGCGGTCGCCGCCAGCTCGCCGACCGCGACCTTGTCGATCGCGACGGACTCGCCGGTGAGGGTCGACTCGTCGACCCGCAGCGAGACGGCCTCGAGCACGGCGCCGTCGGCGGGCACGAGGTCACCTTCGCCGAGCAGCACCAGGTCTCCCGGCACGATGTCGCGCACCAGCACGACCCGCTCGGTGCCGTCGCGCACCACCCGGCACTCCGGTGCACCGAGGTTCGACAGCGCCTCCAGGGCCCGGTCGGCTCCCACCTCCTGGCGCACCGAGACCACGGTGTTGACGACCAGCACCAGGCCGATCACCGCAGCGTCGGCGAGGTCGCGCGTGACGACCGTCAGCACCGCCGCGCCGAGCAGCACCAGCACGAGCGGGTCCTTGGCCGATCGCAGCACGCGCAGCAGCAACCGAGGCGGGGCGGCGACCGGCAGCGCGTTCGGGCCGACGTCCTCGAGCGCTCGGGCCGCCTCGGTGGAGGTGAGGCCGACCATGGTGCTCAACCGATGCGCACCTTCTCTCCCACCTCGGGAACGACCACGCACCAACCGGTCTCGGCCTGGACGCGTCGGGCGAGGCCGCGCGAGGCCTCGGGCTCCCCGTGCACCACGTACACCGTCTCGGGTGCGCTCGGTAGCCGCTGCAGCCACGTCACCAGCTCGCCGGCGTCGGCGTGCACCGAGAACTCCTCGTCCATCACCACCTCGGCGCGCACCGGCACGTAGCGCCCGTGCATCTTCAGCTGGCGCGCGCCGTCCTGCAGGGCCCGGCCACGCGTGCCCACGGCCTGGTACCCGGTGAGCACCACCGTGTTCCGGCGGTCGGGCAGCAGGTAGCGCAGGTGGTGGACGACGCGGCCGCCCGTGGCCATACCGCTCGCCGACACGATGATGCACGGGTGGCGTGGCTGGTTGAGCCGCATCGACTCCTCGACGCTGCGGGCCGCCTGAACGCCCGGCAGGTCGAAGAAGTCGTCGCCGACGTCCGGCCGCAGCTCGGGGCGCAGGTCGGGGCGGCGGTACGCCGCCAGGGAGGCCAGCGCCATCGGGCTGTCGACGTAGACCGGCACGGCGGGGATGGCGCCCACGCGCATCAGCCGGGCCAGCTCGTGCAGCACCAGCTCGGTGCGGTCGATCGCGAAGGCCGGCACCACGACGGACCCACCGCGCTGGAGGGTGCGCCGAACGGCGTCCGCGAGCACCTCGTGCCGCTCGCCGCGAGGTGCCGAGTGGGTGCGGTCGCCGTACGTCGACTCCACCACCACCGTCGTCGCGGCGGGCGGGTCGTCGCGGGGCAGCAGCACCGGGTGCGTGGGCCGGCCGAGGTCACCGCTGAAGAGCAGGCGGGAGTCACCGACGTCCAGCAGGATGCTGCTCGAGCCGAGGATGTGGCCCGCGCGCGACAGCGTGAAGCCGACGTCGGCGCCCAGGGCGCCGCGCTCGCCGTACGGGTGCGGCCGAAAGAGCGCGATCGCCCGCTCAGCGTCGGCCGCGTCGTACAGCGGCAGGGGTGGGTCGTGCCGGCTCCAGCCCTGCTCGCGCGCCGCCTGCGCGTCCTCCTCCTGCAGGTGCGCGCTGTCGCGCAGCACGATCTCGGCGAGAGCAGCGGTACCGGCGCTGCACGAGATCGGGCCGCTGAAGCCCTGGCGCACCAACGCCGGGAGGTAGCCGGAGTGGTCGAGGTGCGCGTGCGTCAGCACGACGTGGTCGATGGTCTCGGCAGGTGGCACGAAGGGCTCCCAGTTGCGCCGCCGCCACTGGCGTTCGCCCTGGTAGAGGCCGCAGTCGACGAGGTAGCGCCCGTCGCCGTGACGCAGGAGGAAGCGGCTCCCCGTGACCGTGCCCGTTCCGCCGAGGAAGGTCAACGTGCCGGCCATGTCCCCTCCTAGGGCGTCCTTGCGGCTCACCTCATGCTCGCATCGGGCGCCAAGGTCAGTGGGGGACCAACGGCCCTGTCTCGTACCCACTGGCGCCGAGATGGTGATCCCAGGGACGACGGGAGGAGCCACCATGTCCAGTCCAGACGCCGCCCACCTGGCGACGCACCGACCGTTCGTGGTGGTCGGGTACGACGGGTCGCCCGCCGCGCGGGCCGCGGTGCAGTGGGCGGCGCGCGAGGCCGCCGAGCTGCGCGGCGAGCTGCGGATCGTCGTCGCCTGGCTGCCCGATGTCGGCAGCTGGCACCACGACCCCGAGACCGTCGGGCGAGACGCGGCCGAGGCGACGGCGGACGAGGCGCAGCAGCTGGCTGCTCCGATCGTGCGTGGCCGCGCCGTGGTGGTGACGATCGTGCACCAGGGCGCCGCAGCCGACACGGTGACCCACGCTGCCCACGGGGCCGAGCTGCTGGTGCTGGGCACGCGCGGCCACATCGGCCCGGTGGGCACGCTGCTCGGCAGCGTGAGCCGGCGGTGCGTGCGCCTCGCCACCGAGCCGGTGGTGCTGCTGGGTCCCGAGGCCGTCCCGCAACCCGAGCAGCGCGTGGTGCTCACCTGCCACAGCGGCGCGGCGGCGGCGTCCGCTCTCACGTGGGCCACCCGGCGAGCCAGGCGCACGGCGCGCGAGCTGCACGTGCTCGACACGTGGTCGGTGGGTGCGATGGCCGGCGACCTGCTCGCCACCGAGGTCGAGGACGCCGCCCACGACGACGCCGCGAAGCGGCACGGCGCGACGATGGCCGCCGTGCGCGCAGCGGTGCGCGGCGTCGCCACGGTCACGGGGGTTCTCGTCGAGGGCCGGGCCGCGCACGTGGAGTTCGAACGCACGCTGCCCGGTGACCTGCTCGTCGTCCCGCTCGACGACACCGACCACCGCCCGTCGCTGCGCTACTCGCGGTGCCCGGTGGTGCTCGTGCCGGTGTCGACCGCCATGACGACGCGCCACCGCCGCCAGGCGGCGGTCGAAGCCGTGTGAGGCGGCCGCACGTGGCCAGGACGCGCCCGAGGAACGGGCCTGAGACCGACGTCCCGACGATGAGCCCCGGTCACCCGGCCGCGGTGGCTGCGTGGCCCGAGCGCTACGAGACGCTCTCGGCCGACGGCGTGCCGTTCGAGATCTCCAGCGTGTCTACGGTGACTCGCGACGAGCTGACGGACCTGTTCGCTCGTGCGTCGGATCGCTCGCTGTACCAACGGTTCCTCGGGGCCGGCCACCCGGCCGTCGATGCCTACGTCGAGCAGCTCCTCGACCCGGCGCGAGGGCTGGACGCCGTGGTCGCGAGGCTGCACGGCGAGCTCGTCGCGGTGGCGTCCAGCCACGTGCTCACCGAGGGCGAGGCCGAGATCGGAATGCTCGTGGCCGACGAGCACCAGCACCGGGGCATCGGCACGCTGCTGCTCGAGGACCTCGTCGCCCGGGCCAGGGCCCGCGGGCTCGCCGGTGTGACCGCCTTCGTGCTGAGCGCCAACGACCAGATGGTGCAGGTGCTGCGCGACAGCGGCCTCGTTCGCGAGGCCCTCACGGACGCCGACACGGTCACGTTCCGTATCCCGCTGCAGGAGAACGGGCCCGGCGCCGCCGAGGCCGGCCGCCGTGCCGTCACCAGCAGCGTGAAGTCGCTGGCGCGGTTGCTCGCCCCCCAGTCAGTGGTGGTGGTCGGTGCGGGGCGTCGCCGCAACGGCGTCGGCCACCAGGTGGTGGCCCACCTGCGTCGGGCGCGGTTCACCGGCCCCCTCTACGTCGTGAACCGCTCGGGACACGCGGTGCACTCGGTGCCGGCGTACCGGTCGGTGGCCGACCTGCCGCGCTCGATCGACCTCGGTGTCGTCGCGGTGCCGGCGCCCGAGGTGGAGGCGGTGGTGCGAGACCTGCTGGCGCTCGGCGTCGGCGCGCTGCTGGTGCTGAGTGCCGGGTTCGGCCACGCGACCGAGCAGGGGTCACCCCACGACGAGGACCGGCTGCGCGAGCTGTGCCGCGAGGCCGGTGTGCGGCTGCTCGGGCCCAACTGCATCGGCCTGGTCAACACCGACCGGTCGGTGCGGCTCGACGCCTCGTTCCTCCCCAAGGCGCCGCGGCCGGGCCGGGTCGCCGTCGTCGCGCAGTCGGGCGCGGTGGCCGCCGGTCTGGTCGAGATGCTCGATCGGCGGGGCCTCGGCGTCTCGGTGCTCGCGACGCTCGGCGACGCACCCGACGTCGGGCCGGCGGAGCTGCTCGCCTACGCGACCGAGGACGCCGAGACGAGTGTCGTGGCCCTGCACCTCGAGGGCCTCGCCGACCCGTCCGCACTGGCTCGCGTGGCGCAGGAGGCCACGACCCGCAAGCCGGTGCTGCTGCTCAAGCCCGGACGCTCGGTGGCGGCGCGGGTGGCCGCGCGGAGCCACACCGGCGCCGCTGCCGTGGACGACGCGGCGGTCGACGCCTTGTGCCGGCGGACCGGGATCACCCGGGTCGCATCGCTCGAGGAGCTCGCCGACATCGCCACCCTGCACGCCACCCAAAGCACTCCGCGGGGCCTGCGCGTTGCGGTGGTGGGGAACTCCGGCGGACCCGGCGTGCTCGCCCTCGACGCGTTGTCGGAGAGCGGGCTGGTGGCGGCGGAGCTCACGCAGCACACGCTGATGCGGCTCGACATGCTGCTCGCGCCGGGGGCGTCGTCCGGGCAGCTGGTCGACATGACCGCCTCGGCCGGTGCCGACGTCCTCGAGCAGGCCATGGCGACGGTGATGGACGACCCCGGCGTGGACGCGCTGCTGCTCGCGCTGACGCCTCTGCAGCAGCTACCGACCGCGTTGATCCGCTCCGTGGTCGACCGGACGTCGGCGTCGCACCCGGACGTCACGACGGTGCTGTGCATCACCGGCGAGGGCGGGCGCGAGGGCGGGCGGGTTCCGTGGTTCGACGACCCGGCGCGCGCCGTCCGATCACTTGCCGGGCAGGCGAGATGGGGTTCGTGGGTGCGCCAGCAGGCGCAGGCGCGACCACTGGCCGACCCGGTGCCACGCGCGGACGCCGCGACGGCGCGCGAGGTGGTGCGCGGGGCGCTGCTGCGCCGTCCCGAGGGCTGCTGGCTGGAGCCGCGCGAGGTGCGTGACCTGCTGCGCGCCTACCACGTCGACCTCGTACCCACGGTGGAGGCCGACTCGCCCGAGAACGCCGCCGACGCCAGCGCGACGCTGCGCGCACCGCTGGCGCTCAAGGCTTTTGGCGAGTCGCTGGTGCACAAGACGGCACGCGGCGCCGTCGCGCTCGACCTGCGCAGCGCCCACGACGTGCGTGATGCCGCGCACGAGATGGTCGAGCGGCTGGGTGACGAGGTGCGCGGGTTCGTCGTCCAGCCGATGGTGTTCGGGCGGCGCGAGGTGATCATCGGGGGCACCCGCAAGCCGGGCTGGGGGCCGCTCGTGATGGTGGGCCGCGGCGGCGTCGACACCGATGTCGACCCTGACCGGGCGTGGGCCCTGGCGCCGGCGCCGATGGTCGAGGTGGAGGCGATGGTGCGCTCGCTGCGCTGCTCCGACGGGATCGTGGGCAGCGCGGCGTCGGTCGGCTCGGCCCGGCTGTACGAGCTGGTGAGCCGGGTGTCGGAGCTCGTGACCGACCTTTTCGACGTGGCCGAGCTGGACCTCAACCCCGTGCTCGTCGGTTCCGGGCCGCCGCTGGTGGTCGACGCCCGCGTGCGCGTGGCACCTCCGGCAGAAGTGCCCTGGGGGCCGGTGGTGCGCCACCTCCCCACCTGACCTCCCCGCGCCCCACCGTGCGGTTCGGATCCGAAGTGCACGAGGGGAGGGGGGCCGCTGGGGTCAGGGGACGACGAGGACGGGCGCAGTCGCTTCGTCGAGCACCTGCCGGCTCACCGACCCGATCGACAGCCGCGCGAGCGCGATGGGGCCGCGCGAGCCGATCACGAGCAGCCGGGTGCGGCTCGCGTGCAGCAGCAGCGCCTCGGCGGCCGGGTCGGGCGTGAACACGGTGGTGACGTGCACCGCGGGGTCGATGGCGGCGCTCGTCAGAGCCTGCTCGACGACCTCTCGCCCGTGCTCGAGCCGCGCCTCGGGGGACTCCCCTGGCGCCCCCGCGTAGGAGTGCAGCACCAGCAGGTGCGCCCCGTTGCGCTGCGCCTCGGCGGCCGCGACCTGCAGCGTGTGCGCCGCCTCCGCGCCCCGCCCGACGCCCACCAGGACGGCGTGCGACATCGCTCCCTGCGCGGCCGGCTCCTGCGCCAGCCAGTCGTCCGGGACGACGAGCACCGGGCAGCTCACCGACCGCACCAGCTCGCGGCTCGTCGTCCCGAGCAGGAACGCCCGGGCGCCGTGGCCGCCGCGGTCGCCGACCACCAGCAGCCGGCAGGTCGAGAGGTGCTCGCGCACCGCGTCCGGGTCGGGCACGCCCACGACGTCGACCGTCGCGAGCAGGCCGGGACGCGCGCTCACGACCTGCTCGGCGACGTCCTCGGCGATCGTGCGGGCGATCGTCATCCGCTGCTGCTCGTCGAGGTCCTGCGCGTGCGGGCTGAGCGACGTGTCGACGTCCGTCGTGACGAGCGACAGCAGCTTGAGGTGCATGCCTCGCTGCGCTGCCTCGTCGGCGGCGCGCTCGACCGCCGGCCGGCTGTGCCAGCTGCCGTCGAAGCCCACCACGACGGCGTCAGCCAGCGCGAGGTCGTGGTGCTCGGCGAGGGTCCGCCGCGTGAGGGGGAGTGTCATGGCGTCCTCCTGAGTCCGCTGGAACTCGTTGCTGCTGATGATCTTTGGCGCCGATCGGCCCGTGCGTGGGTCATCGGGTGTCGCTGCCCGACACCGCACCGAGGACGGCGGACCGCCCGGCTTCGAGCCGCGCCGCGCACACCCGCGGCGGCGAGCACGAGACGTAGTCGAGGCCGAGGTCGTGGAAGAAGTGCACCGACTCGGCGTCGCCGCCCTGCTCGCCGCACACGCCGAGTCCGAGGTCAGGACGCGCCGCCCGCCCTTCGTGCACCGCGATGCTCACCAGCCGCCCGACGCCGTCGCGGTCGATGGTCGAGAACGGGTCGGTGTCGATGATCCGCAGCTCGCGGTACGTCGGCAGGAACCCGGACTCCGCGTCGTCACGTGACAGCCCCCAGGTGGTCTGCGTGAGGTCGTTGGTGCCGAAGGAGAAGAACTCGCACCGGCCGGCCAGCTCGCCGGCGGTGAGCGCGGCGCGCGGCAGCTCGATCATGGTGCCGAGCGGGATCGCCGGCGCCGGCACACCGCGGCGCGCGCTGACGTTGGCCAGGCTGCGCCCGACCAGCTCGCGGACGTTCTCGAGCTCGGCGACGTCCGCCACGAGCGGCACCATCAGGTGCGCCTGGGGGTCGTGCCCCTCCGCTCGCAGGTCGAGCACCGCGTCGGCGACCGCCCGCACCTGGGCGGCGAAGATCTCGGGCATCACGATGCCGAGGCGCACGCCCCGCAGACCCAGCATGGGGTTGCGTTCGGACCAGCGCCGCAGCGCCGCCATGAGGCGCTCCTGCTCGGGTGTCGCCGTGCCCTCGGCCTCGGCCCGCGCCAGCTCGACCGACGTCTCGACGAGGTCGGGCAGGAACTCGTGCAGCGGCGGGTCGAGCAGCCGGATGACGACCGGCAGGCCGTCCATGGCGGCGAGGACGTCGCGCACCTGCTCGCGCTGGAGGTCCTCGAAGGCCAGCATCGCGGCATCGCGGCCGACGCCGAGCACGATGTCCTCGACGATCTTGCGGCGCTCACCGAGCAGCATGTGCTCGGTGCGGCACAGTCCGACACCCTGCGCGCCGTAGCGGCGGGCGCGGGCGGCGTCCGGGCCGTTGTCGGCGTTGGCGAAGACCTCGAGCCGGCGGCGGGAGTCGGCGTGCCGCAACAGGTCCAGCACCGCGTTCGACAGGATGTCGTCGGGCGCGGCGTCACCCGTCTCGAGTGCGGAGGCCACGTGGCTCGGGCGCACGTCGAGCCGGCCGCGCAGCACCTCGCCCGTGGCGCCGTCGACGGAGACGACGTCGCCCTCGGCGACGCTGACGCCGTCCGGCCCGGTGACGGTGCGGGCCGCCAGGTCGATGATCAGGCCGCTGCCGACGACGCAGGTGCGTCCCATGCCGCGCGCCACGACCGCCGCGTGCGATGTCACGCCACCGCGTGAGGTCACGATCGCCTGCGCCGCAACCATTCCGGCGAGGTCGTCGGGGCTCGTCTCGGTGCGCACGAGCACGACGTCGTGCCCCTCCGCCGCCCGCCGCGCCGCCGTCTCGGCGTCCAGGGCCACCTCGCCGACGGCCGCGCCCGCACTCACCGCGTGGCCCGTGGCGAGGACGTCGTGCTGCCCCGCGTCGACGAACCGGGGGTTCATGAGCGTCTCGAGCTGGGGGCCGGTGACTCGCACGATCGCCTCGTCGAGGTCGATGAGGCCCTCGCGCTCCAGGTCGCGGGCGACGCGGAAGGCGGCGGCCGGCGTCCGCTTGCCGATGCGGGTCTGCAGCAACCACAGCCGCCCGCGCTCGACCGTGAACTCGACGTCGCACACGTCGCGGTAGTGACGTTCGAGCGTCTCGAGGTGCCGCAGCAGCTCGGTGTGCGGGGCCGGTTGGGTCTCGGCGAGGTGGTCGAGCGTCAGGGCGTCGCGACTGCCGTTGACGACGTCCTCGCCCTGGGCGTTCGTGAGGTAGTTGCCGTACGCCCCAGGGGCTCCCGTCGAGGGGTCGCGCGTGAAGCAGACGCCGCTGCCGGAGTCCGCACCGGCGTTGCCGTAGACCATCGCCATGACGTTCACGGCCGTGCCCAGCGTGTCGGGGATGCCCTCGCGGCGCCGGTAGAGGCGGGCCCGCGGGGAGTTCCACGACCGCAGCACCGCCAGGATCGCCGACTCCAGCTGCTCCTGCGGGTCGTGCGGGACGTCGCTGCCGACGTCCGCCACCAGCTCACGCCGCGTGGCCGCCACCAGGTCCCGCAGGCCGTCCGCATCCAGCTCGCTCTCGTGCGCCACGCCGTGGCGGCGGCGCACCTCGTCGGTGGCCCGGGCCAGCCGCTCGGCGTCCGCGCCGAGCACCGTGCGCCCGTACATGCCGATGAGCCGCGCGTAGCAGTCCCACGCGAACCGCTCGCCCGAGCGCTCGGCGAGCCCGACGACCGTCTCGTCGTTGAGCCCGACGTCGAGCACCGTCTCCATCATCCCGGGCATCGAGAACCGCGCCCCCGACCGCACCGACACGAGCAGCGGCTGCACCGGGTCACCGAACCGCAGCCCGTGGCGCTCCTCGACGCGCGCGAGCTGGTCACGCACCTGGGCCAGGACGCCGGCCGGCAGCTCACCGGACGCCATGTACGTCCGGCACACCTCGGTGGTGAGGATGAAGCCGCCCGGCACGGGCAGTCCGAGGCGAGTCATCTCGCAGAGGTTGGCGCCCTTGCCGCCCAACAGGTCTGCCTGATCGCGGCTGCCGTCCTCGAACCGCACGACGAGCGGTGCGGCGCCGGCTGGTGAGTGCTGAGGGGGCACGCTGGCACGGTGCGTGCGGGCGGTGGTGGTCATGTCTGCACTCTGCTCCGCGGACCGGGATCTGGGTCGGGCAGAAGGTCCCGCGCCGTCACCGCGTGGCGGTGGTGAGGAAGCCCACGACCCGCTGCTGCCACTGGTCGGGTGCGGTGCGCAGGCCCTCGGTGTGTCCGCTGCCGGGTACGACCCAGACCCGCACCGTCGCCGGTGACGCCCGCTTCAGGTCGGCCGCGGCGTGCTGCTCGTCGGCCACCTCTGCGGCCGCGATGAGCAATACGGGCCGCGGCGCTGCCTGCCGCACGGCGTCGCGCAGGGACGTCGGTGGGCGCCGCCGGGTGAGGGCGCTGGCGAGGGCCGTGTGCGCGGCCTCGATGCCCTCCTGGGCTGCGCCCCGCCAGCCGTAGGCGTCCGACAACCAGCGCAGGTCGGCCGCCTGCCGGCCGGTCACACCCTCGGCGACGACGGCGCGCACGCGCGGATCGGTGGCCGCCGCGCCGATCGCCTCCTCACCGCCCATCGACAGCCCGACGAGCGCGATGCGGTGCGGGTCGACGTCCGGGCGGGTGCTGAGGAACGCCACCCCCGCGGCGACATCGGCGTCGCCGGACCAGCCGAAGTCCATGGCCCGGCCCTCGCTGCGCCCGTGTCCCCGCGCGTCCAGCGCCAGCACGCCGAACCCACTGCGCGCCAGCACGATCGCCTGGCCGAGCACCGCGGACCGCGTCGATCCTGAGCCGTGCAGCAGCACTACCGCCGCGCGGCTCGTCGACGGCAGGTACCACCCTGCCAGCCGGACGCCGTCCTCCGTGGTCGTCGTCACCTCGGTGAACGCCAAGCCCGCTGCCGCCGGTGTACGGCGTCCGACCGCGGTCGCGGGCACGGTGGAGGCTGCGACCGGCAGCACCACGACGTCGACCGCGAGTAGCGCCAGGAGCGTCGCGCCGCACGCCGCCAGGACGCCGCGCCAGCCGCGGACGAGCCGGCCGGTGGCTGCTACCGCGGCCACGAGCAGCACCAGCGACAGCACCAGCGCCGACCCGCTCGCCACCGTGAGGGCGGTGACGCCGTCCTTCGCCGCGTGCGGCACGGCGACGGCCGCGCTGGCACCGACCAGGACACCGGACGCCGTCGCCGCACCGAGCGTCACGGCCGCCCGCCTCGCACCCCGCCCCGTCACGACGGCCCTCAGGCGGGGCCGGAGCTCGCGGCGCGCACCGGCAGCACCACCAGTAGCGTGCCGGTCACGAGCAGCACCAGGCCGAGCAGCATCAGGGCTCCGCCGACCCACGGCAACGCGGGCAGCGTCGCGCCGGCGTCCAGGTCGGCGTCGACGCCACGGCTGGCGTCGGAGTTCATCACCACGAGGGCCCAGCTGCCCCGGGCGGGCGTCCAGGTGAGCTGCTGCTGGCCGGTGCCGCTGGCCTGCGCCACCCAGATGTCGAGGTCGCCCGGCGGCACGCGCGGCGCCGCGCCGGCGAGGTAGTCGTCGACCTGCGCTGCGGGCGCGACGCCGACGAACACCGCCGTCGCGGGGTCGCTCTGGGTGGCGGTGACCCGCAGGTCGCCGAGCAGGCGAGCGGGCCAGAAGCGGCCACCGGCGCTCGAGCCCTCCATGAGGACGTCGTCCGTGACGACCGCGTACCCGCTGCTGGTCACCGGGCCCACGTGCGTCATGAGGTAGCCGCCGCCGTCACGCATCGTGCGGTCGGCCACGACGCCGGCGAAGCCCGCGGTGAGCAGGCCGAGCGAGGCCAGTGCGAGCAGGACGCCGACGACGACGCTCACGACGCGTCCTGCCGTCCAGCGATCGAGCGGCGGGTGCGGCGGGTGCGGCGGCGGGGGGTTCACGGCCAGGGCCGGAGGCGGAGTCTCGGCCGGGGCCGGAGGTGCGGGGGGAGGGGCGCTGGTCAGCATCTCGTGCGCCCCGAGGTCGAGCCGGAACGGCGGGTACTGATCGGTCATCAGCGACGCGTAGGCGGCGACGCGCAGCGACCAGCGGTTCACTCCGAGCAGCAGGTCGTACACCGAGCGGGGGTAGCGGCCGGTCACGGCGAGGACGACCGCGGCGACGAGGACGAGGATGCCCACGAGGCCGCTGCCCCACACCCAGCGCTCGGTGCCGTTCGCCTCGTAGGCGATCCACGCCCCCGACCCGAAGAACACGCCGACCACGAGGTAGTGCGGCAGCGCGAGCAGCCACCACTTCACCAGCGCCAGACCGCGTGACAGGTGCTCGGGGTAGTCGACCGTGAACCGTGCCGGGTAGTCGGGCACGTCGTCGAGCGTGAACGGCGGGTAGCGGTCGGTGGCCAGGGCGCCGTAGGAGTAGTAGGCGACCCGCCACGACCAGCGCAGCACCCCGACGTTGAAGTCGAAGATCGCCCGCGGGTAGCGCCCGGTGACGACGATCGCGAAGAACGCGACGACGCTGAGGACGACGAACGCCACCCACAAGAACGCCAGCACGATGTAGTGCGGCAGCGCCAGGAGCCACTTCACCAGCCAGAGCCAGCGCGACGGCGCCGGCTCGCTGTCGGCGTCGACGTGCACCGGGTAGCCCGGCGTCTGCGGCGCCGGCGGGGCGGTCGGGTACGTGGTGGCCGTCGTCATACCTCCACGGTGCGACCGCCGCGTCGGCCCTCACTGAGGGCGAACGTCCCGTCGTCGGGCCGCCTTGGCGGCGGTGTCGGCGGCCAGCACGAGGGGCGGGGTGAGCAGCGCGAGGCCCCACCCGACGGGGGTGGGCAGCTGCCCTCGGAGCAGCTCCGGCAACGGGGGAAGGACGAGGAACACCAGCAGGGTCAACAGCTCCACGGCCACGGCGAGCAGCAGCAACCGGTTGCCGCGCAGGCCGGTGCGACCGACCCAGCGGCTCTCGCTGCGGCACGCGAAGGCGTTCGCGAGCTGCCCGAGCACGATGGCGGTGAACGCCGTGCCGGACGCCGTGGCGAGCAGCGTGGCCGAGGGTGCGACCCCGACGTGCCAGCCGCCGAGCAACAGCACCGCGATGAACGCCGCCATCGACCCGGCGGCCTCTGCCGGCCCGAGCACACCGAAGGCGCGCGCCGCCACCGACCGGTCGATCAGGGAACGCTGCCGCCGCCGTCCGACCATGGTGTACCGGCTCGGCTGCTCGGCGCCCAGCGCGAGTGCGGGCAGCAGGTCGGTGCCGATGTCGAGGGCCAGCACCTGCAGCACCGTGATCGCGAGCGGCACCGAGCCACCCGACAGCGCCCACACGACGAACGGCGTCAGCTCCGCCACGTTGTCGGTGAGGTGGTACGTCAGGAACCGGCGGATGTTCGCGAAGGTCGACCGGCCCAGCTCGACGGCGGCGACGATCGTGCCGAAGTGGTCGTCCAGCAGCACCATGTCGGCGGCCTCGCGGGCGACGTCGGTGCCCGAGGCGCCCATCGCGATCCCGATGTCGGCCGTACGCAGCGCCGGGCCGTCGTTGACGCCGTCACCGGTCATCGCCACCACGTGCCCCCTCGCCTGCAGGGCGCGGGCGATGCGCAGCTTGTCCTCGGGCGTGACCCGGGCGACCACGACCTCGTCGCGGTCGAGCAGCTCACCGAGCGCGCCGTCGTCGGAGGGCAGCTCGTCGCCGGCGACGACGAGCGCCTCGCCGCCGACCAGCCCCACCTCGCGCGCGATCGACAGGGCCGTGGCCGGGTGGTCGCCCGTCACCATGGCGATGCGGATGCCGGCCAGGCGGCACGACGCGATGGCGTCCGCGACGTCCGGTCGGGGCGGGTCCTCGAGGGCGATGACACCGAGCAGCTGCAGGTCGCGCTCGACGGCGGCGTTCGAGGTGTGGGGCGACTCGTCAGGCGGCGTCGCCGCGCGGTGGGCGACGGCGAGCACTCGCAGGCCGCGGCGGGTGAGCGCGTCGACGGCGGCGTCGGCGTCGGGGTGGGAGGTGCGGCAGACGGGCAGGACGGAGTCCGGGGCGCCGATCACGTGGACGCCTTCCGCATCGACCACCGACGACCGCCGCCGCCGGGGGTCGAACGGGTGCTGGGCCAGCGGCAGCGGCGAGGGGACGACGGCAGCGCGCTCACCCAGGACGTGCAGCGCCACCTCCATGGGGTCACCCACCGGCAGCCAGGTGCCGCCCCGCTCGACGGCGTGCGCGTGCGGCGCGCAGCGCGTCGCACTGGTGGCGGCGTGCGCGTGCGGCGCGCAGCGCGTCGCACTGGTGGCAGCGCGGTGCAGCGCCACCCGGGCCGCGGCCACGCCGGTGATGACGCCCGTCGGCGCGTACTCGGCGCCCGTCACGGTGACGGTGCCGTCCGGCGTCCACACCTCCACCACCGACATCACCCCGAGGGTCAGGGTGCCCGTCTTGTCGGTGCAGATGTACGTGGTCGACCCGAGCGTCTCGACCGACTCCAGGCGCCGGACGAGCGCGTGGCGGCCGGCCATCCGCTGCGCCGCGCGGGCGAGGGACAGGGTCACCGTCGGCAGCAGGCCCTCGGGCACGAGGGCGACCGTGACGCCGACGGCGAACAGGAAGCTCTCGGACCCACCCTTGCCGAGCAGCAGGGACACCGCGAAGAACGCCACGCCGACGGCGACGGCCACCACGGCGACCACCCGCACCACGCGATGGAGCTCACGGGCGAGCGGGCTGCGCGGCCGGACGGCGTTCTGGGTCGCCGTCGCGATACCGGCCAGCCGCGTCGAGACGCCGATCGCGGTGACGACGGCCGTCGCGGCACCCTCGACGACGTAGGTGCCGGCGTGCGCCGGATCACCTTCTGCCGCAACGACGGGGGCGCTCTCTCCGGTGAGCATCGCCTCGTTCAGGCTGATGCGAGATCCCCCTAGCAGCCGGACGTCGGCGCCGACGCGGTCACCGGCCTCGAGCACGACGACGTCGTCGACCACCAGCTCCGCGGCGTCGACGACCCGCGTGCGGCCGTCGCGCCGGACCCTCGCTCGTGCCGGCATGAGGTCGGCCAGCCGCTCGGCGGCTCGGTCGGCGCGGTACTCCTGGGCGAACGAGAAGCCACCGTTGAGCAGCACGACGACGGCGATCGCCACCGACAGCGCGGGCATCCCGGCGAGCAGCGCCAGGCCGGCGGCGACCCACAGCATGACGGCGAAGAAGTGCACCAGCTGGGCCCCCAGCAGGTGCAGCGGGTGCACCCGAGGGGGACGAGGCAGCAGGTTGGGCCCGGACGCGGCGAGCCGGGCCGCGGCGTCCGCGTCGCTCAGACCAACGCGCTGGTCGACGTCCACCGCCCCTCCGTGCTGTGCGCGGTGACCTGCGCGGCCTCGATCGTCACGACCTCGTCCACGCAGTCGAGCGGTTCGAGGCGATGGGTCACCACGACCATGGTGACCCCGCGAGCCCGGGCCGCGCCGACGAGATCGCGCAGGAGGCGGTCGGCGAGCACCGGGTCGAGGTGCTCCGCCGGCTCGTCGAGGAGCACCACGGCGCTGCCGACGAGCAGCGCCCGCGCGAGCAGCAGCCGCCGGCGCTCGCCTCCGGACACCGACCCCGGATCGAGCACGGTCTCGAGGCCGTCGCCCAGGGCGGCGGCCCACGGCTCGAGGTGCACCAGCCGCAGGGCCGCCCAGAGCTGGTCGTCGGTGGCGTCGCCACGCGCGACGAGCAGGTTGTCGCGCAGCGTGGTGGCGAACAGGTGCGCGTCCTCGGCGGTGAGCGTGACCGTGCGTCGCAGGGCGGTGGGATCGAGGTCGGCCAACGCCACGCCGTCCAGAGACACGCTGCCGCGCAACGGCTCCAGCAGCCCCGCCAGAGTGCGCAGCAGCGTCGACTTGCCCGCGCCGCTCGCGCCGACGACGGCCACGACCCGCCCCGGCTCGAGGTCGAGCGTGACCCCGCGCAGCACCGGCGTCGAGCCGGGCCAGCCGACGTCGACGCCGTCGGCGCGCAGGTGCTGCGGCCCGGTCGGCACCGGGCGCTCGGCGGCGCTGTGCGCCGGTGGGGCGTCCAGGAGGGCGGTCAGCCGCTCGGCCGCCCCGCGCGCGCGCACTACGGCCACCGCGGCCGCGGGGAGAGGCGCGACGACCTCCACCAGGGCCAGCGGCGTCAGCGTCACGACAGCCAGCAGCACGCCGTCGAGCCGGCCGGACGCCGTGGCCGCCGCCCCGACGGCGAGGGCGCCGACGACGGCGAGCCCGGTGAGCAGGGCGCTCAGGGCGGCCGCCCAGGCGCCGGGACGTGCAGCGCGGTCGAGCTCGCGACCCCGGCGCGCGTCGACCTCGCGCAGCAGCGCCAACCGCTCGTCGACCCGCCCAGCCACCGTGAGCTCGGTGGCGCCGTCCAGGAGGGCGTGCACCTGAGCCGAGACCTCTGCGCGGGTGCCGTCGGCGGCCCGCTCGTAGCGTCCTGCGCCCACCGCGGCGAGTCGTGGGGCGGCGACGAGCGCCAGCACGAGCGCGACGCCCACGACGGTCGCCGCCACCGGCAGCACCCACGCCAGCAGCGTGATCGTCGCGGTGCAGACGACGGCCGCGACCGCGAAGGGGAGCAGACCGCGCACGACGACGTCGGCCACCAGGTCGACGTCCGCGCCGACCCGCGACAGCAGCTCACCGCTGCGCAGCCCGCTGACCACTGCGCGGTCGGCCCAGGCGAGCCGCTCGTAGAGCCGTTCGCGCAGCCGCACGACACCTCGCAGCGCGACGTCGTGCGAGGCCAGCCGTTCGACGTACCGGAAGGTGCCGCGCGAGATGCCGAGCGCCCGCACGGCCACCACGGCCACCGACAGGTCGAGCACCGGTGGGTGCTCGGCGGCGCGTGAGATCAGCCAGGCCGACACCGCCGCCAGCGCGACGGCGCTGCCCAGCGCGGCGCTTCCAGCGGCCACCGCGCCGAGCACGCGGCCAGGTGACGGCTCCAGGGCGGCGACCACCCGGCGCAGCGCCATCACGCCACCTGCGGCAGTGCAGAGAGGTCGACGACCTGGTCGGCCTCAGCCACCAGCGCGGGCCGGTGCGCCACGACGAGCACGGTGCGTCCCTCAGCCCGCAGCTCGGCGACGGCGTCCTGCACGTAGCGCTCGGTGTCGGCGTCCAGGTGGGCGCTCGGCTCGTCGAGCACCACGAGCTGCGCCGGGCTGGCCAGCACGCGGGCCAGCGCGAGCCGCTGGCGCTGGCCGGCCGACAGGCCGACACCGCCTGCGCCGAGGCGTGTCTGCCAGCCGTCGGGGAGCCTCGCGACCACCTCGGCGAGACCGGCCCGGTCGGCGGCCGCCGCGAGCTGCGCGTCGTCGAGGCGGCCGAACAGCGCGACGTTCTCGCGCAGGGTGCCCGGCACGACGAGCGGCTGCTGCCCGAGCCAGGCGCACTGCGCGAGCCAGGAGCGACGCTCGACGTCGGCGAGCGCGGTGCGTGTGCCATCGGCGCTGACGACCGTGACCGCACCGGCATCGGGCGAACGAAGGCCGAGCACCACCTCGGCGAGCGTCGACTTGCCGCAGCCGCTGCTGCCCACCAGGGCGGTGACGGTACCGGGGCGCAGGGTGAGCGAGCCGTCGTGCGGTGCCGGGTGACGGCGTCCCGGGTGGTCGACGCGCACGCCGTGCACCTCGATGGTGGCGTGGCTCAGGTCGGGGGCCGACTGCGAACCCGTCCCAGGCACCGCGCGGTCGAGCACCGCGAACGCCGCGTCAGCGGCAGCGAGGCCGTCGGTGCTGGCGTGGAACTGCGCGCCCACCTGGCGCAGCGGGAGGTAGACCTCGGGCGCCAGGATCAGCACCACCAGGGCGGTTCGGAGGTCGAGGTGCCCCGAGAGCAGGCGCAGCCCGACGCCCACCGCCACCAGGGCCACCGAGAGGGTGGTGAGCAGCTCGAGCACCAGGGCGGACAGGAACGCCGTGCGCAGCGTCGCGGTGGTGGCCTGACGGTGCGCCTCGCCGAGCTCGCGCACCCGAGCGGCCGGACCGCGCTCGCGGCCGAGCGCCACCAGCGTGGGCAGGCCGGCCAGCAGGTCGAGCACCTGCGAGCCAAGCCGCTGCATGGTCACCAGGCGCCGCGCCGCCGTCGCCTGAGTCATCCAGCCCACGAGAGCCATGAACGCCGGGACGAGCGGGATCGTCACAGCGATCGTCGCCGCCGAGATGAGGTCCTGCGTGAGGACGGCGAGCAGCAGGGCCGGCGTCACCAGCGCGGTCATGACCAGCTGAGGCAGGTACCTCGACAGATACGGCCGCAACGCCTCCAGCCCGTCGGTGACGAGGGTCGTGACCGACGTCCGAGTGGCGGCGTCCAGGTAGGCCGGCCCCAGGGCGACGGCTCGCGCCGTGACCTGGTGACGCAGGTCGGCGACCACCGCGACGGCCGCCCGCTCGCCGTACCGCTCCTGAGCCCAGACGACGGCTGCGCGGGCCACGACGACGGCGGCCAGCCAGGCGAGGGACCGCGTCTGCTCGGCCGTCGACGCGCCCGCCACGACCGCGCTGATCACGCCACCGAGCAGGAACGCCTGCGCCACAGCGAGTCCGGCGGTCGCGACCCCGAGTCCGCCGGTCAGCGCGACGTACCCGCGCGCCGCGTGCGCATGCCGGAGCAGCCGGGGATCGAGGGGGCGCATGTCAGTGTCGCTGCGTGGGGACGCCCCGCTGGGCGGGAAGGCGTCGGCGTCCGGGTAGGCCAGTGTGCGCGGGGATGTGCTCGGCGCTGATCCGCTGGCGGAAGACCCAGTAGGTCCAGCCCTGGTACAGCAGCACGAACGGCGTGAGGCCGACGGCGATCCAGGTCATCACCTTCAGCGTGTACGGCGTCGAGGCCGCGTTGCTGGTGGTCAGGCTGAACGCCGGGTCGGTGGTCGACGGCATGACGTTCGGGAACAGGCTGCCGAAGATCAGCACCACCGCCGCGACGATGACGAGGGTCGTCAGCACGAAGGCCACGCCCTCGCGCCGCACCCGGGTGGCGGCGACCGCACCGAGGAGGGCCACGGCGGCGACGACCACGGCGGCCCAGGTCCACCCCTTGCCGTGGGCCAGCTGGGTCCAGACGGCGAACGTTCCGGCGACGACGAGCGCGACGGGCGCGAGCCGGGCCGCGACCAGGCCGGCCCGCTCGCGCACCGCACCACCGGACTTCAGGGCCAGGAAGACCGCGCCGTGGAGCGCGAAGAGGGTGAGCGTCGTGAGGCCGCCCAGCAGGGCGTACGGGTTGAGCAGGTCGAACAGCGACGACGTGACCTGGCGGTCTGCGTCGATCGCCACCCCGCGCACGATGTTGGCGAACGCCACGCCCCACAGCAACGACGGCAGGAACGAGCCCACGATGATCACGAGGTCCCACCGCCGGCGCCACGCCGGGTCGTCGACCTTGCCGCGGTACTCGAAGGCGACGCCGCGGCCGATCAGCGCCAGCAGGATCAGCAGCAGTGGCAGGTAGAAACCGGAGAACAAGGTGGCGTACCACTCGGGGAAGGCGGCGAACGTCGCGCCACCGGCCACGAGCAGCCACACCTCGTTGCCGTCCCAGACCGGGCCGATGGTGTTGAGCAGCACCCGTCGGTGCGTGTCGGTGCCGGCGGAGTCCGCCCCGCGGCCCACCACGGGCAACAGCATGCCGACGCCGAAGTCGAAGCCCTCGAGCACCAGGTAGCCGGTCCACAGCACGGCGATGAGGAGGAACCAGACGGTCGTGAGTTCCATGGTCGTGAGCTCCAGGTTCCTTGCGTCAGTAGGCGAACGACAGGGGCTTGTCGGAGTCCTCGTCGCGGACCTCCGTCGTGGTGACGTCGGGCAGGCCCTCGGCGGCGTAGCGGCGCATCAGCCCGAACCACACGACGGCGAGCACGCCGTAGACCACCGCGAACGACACCAGCGAGGTGAGCACCGTGCCGGCAGACACCTTGGAGACGCCGTCGCGCACGAGCATTCGGACGCCGTCGACCCCCGACGGGTTGGGTGCGACGACCCAGGGTTGGCGCCCCATCTCCGTGAAGATCCAGCCGAACGCGTTGGCCAGGAACGGTGCGGGGATCGCCCACAGGGCCAGGCGACCCAGCCGAGCGTCCGTGGGAGTGCGTCCCTGGCGCGTCGTCCAGAGGCCGGCCAGCGCGAGCAGGGCGCTCACGGCGCCGAACCCGATCATGAGCCGGAACGACCAGTACGTGACCGGCAGCATCGGCACGTAACTGCCCGGCCCGTACTTGGCGGAGTACTCCGTCTGGAGGTCCTTGACGCCCTTCAGGGTCGAGTCGAACGACCCGGTGGCCAGGAACGACGTCAGACCGGGGATCGTGACCTGCCGGACGTCGCAGCGGTTCTCGACGTCGCCGACCGCGAAGAGGCTGAAGCCGGCGCCGTCCTCGGTGCGGCACAGCGCCTCGGCGGCGGCCATCTTCATCGGCTGCTGCTTGAACATCAGCTTGGCCTGCGCGTCACCGGACAGGGCGGTGCCCACGCCGCCGACGATCAGCGCGACGAGACCCAGCCGGATCGCGACGCGGAACGTGTCCGCCACGTGCAGGTCGGACCGCCGGTGAGCCCGCACCGCCCACCAGGTGGCGATGGCGGCGACGAACGTACCGGCCACCACCAGCGCGCCGGACACGGTGTGCGGGAACGTCGCGAGGGTCGTGGAGTTGGTGAGCAGCGTCCAGATGCTCGTCAGCTCGGCCCGGCCGGACTCGGGGTTGAACCGCACGCCCACCGGGTGCTGCATGAACGAGTTGGCGGCCAGGATGAAGTAGGCCGAGAGCCAGGTGCCCAGGGCGGCTAGCCAGATGGTCGCGAGGTGCACCTTGCGTGGCAGGCGGTCCCAACCGAAGATCCACAGGCCGAGGAACGTCGACTCGATGAAGAAGGCCGCGAGCCCCTCGATGGCGAGCGGGGCCCCGAAGACGTCGCCGACGAAGCGCGAGTACTCGCTCCAGTTCATGCCGAACTGGAACTCCTGCACGATGCCGGTGGCCACGCCGATCGCGAAGTTGATCAAGAAGAGCTTGCCGAAGAACTTGGTGAGCCGCAGCCAGCGCTCGTCGTTCGTGCGCACCCAGATCGTCTGCATGATCGCGACCAGGGGGGCCAGGCCGATCGTGAGCGGCACGAACATGAAGTGGTAGACCGTGACGATCCCGAACTGCCACCGGGCCAGGTCCAGCGCGTCCACGAGGTGCTCCTCCACAGTCCGATGGCGGCCCGGTCCGGCCGCCGGCTCGACCGTAGGAGCGCCGGGTTGAGCCGGCCCAGGGACGTTGGTCCTCACTTGCGGTCGCCGCAGCTGCGGGGGCGTGCGAGGCTCGGAGGCAGGCCGCTTCAGCCCCCGGCGGATCCCACGCCCCCGGTGGGCCACCTGAAGCGAAGGCCTCTGTGTCCGACGTCACCTCATTCTCGTCGGCGCGCTCGCGCGCCCAGAAGATCGCCAGTGAGACCTTCGGCTGGACCGACCTGCGCCCCGGCCAGCTGGAGGCGATGACGGCCGCCGTCGCCGGCCGCGACGCGCTGGTCGTCATGCCGACCGGGCACGGCAAGTCGGCCGTCTACCAGGTCGCGGGCCTGGCCCGGGCTGGCACCACCGTGGTCGTGAGCCCGCTCATCTCGCTGCAGGAGGACCAGGTCGGCGCCCTCGAGCGCGTCGGGTCGCACGGCGTCGAGGCGGTGGCGATCAACTCCGGGCGCCGGGCGGCCGACGTCCGCGAGTCGTGGCGGCGGCTGCGGGACGGCGAGGTCGAGTTCGCCTTCGTGTCACCCGAGCAGCTCGCCGACGACGACGTGGTGACGCGCCTCGCCGACTCCGGCCCGTCGCTGCTCGTCGTCGACGAGGCGCACTGCGTCTCGTCGTGGGGGCACGACTTCCGTCCCGACTACCTGCGGCTCTGCGACCTGCGTTCACGGCTGGGCGACCCGCCCGTCGTCGCGCTCACGGCCACTGCGAGCCCGCCGGTGCGCGACGAGATCCGCGCGCGGCTGCGGCTGCGTGACCCCGCGGTCGTCGTCGCCGGGTTCGACCGCCCGAACATCGACCTGAGGGTCGAGCTGTTCAGCGACGCCGACCGGCAGCGCAGCGCGATGCTCGACCACGTGACGTCGGCGCCGGGCCCCGGCATCGTCTACACCTCGACCCGCAAGGACACGCTCGAGCTCGCTGACGGCCTGCACGAGCGGGGCCTTCGCGTGCAGCCGTACCACGCCGGCCGCAAGGCGGTCGACCGGACGGCGGTGCACGAGGCGTTCCTCGACGGCGCCCTGGACGTCGTCGTCGCGACCTCGGCCTTCGGCATGGGCATCGACGCCCCCAACGTGCGGTACGTCGTCCACGCGCACGTGACCGACTCCGTCGACAGCTACTACCAGGAGATCGGCCGGGCCGGCCGGGACGGCGAGCCGGCCGAGGCCGTCCTGTTCTACCGCGCCGAGGACCTCGGGCTGCGCAGGTTCCAGTCCGCTGGTCGACCGGACACGGCGCTGCTGGGCGCCGTGGTCGCCGCCGTGGTGAAGGCGACGCGACCGCTGACGGTGGCCGAGCTGGCCGGGCAGGTCGACGCCACCCGTCGGCGCGTCGTGCGAGCCCTCAATCTGCTGCAGGACAGCGGGATCCTCGAACTGGACGGGCGCGAGGTGCACCTGGTGGAGGACTCTGTCACGGTGCGGGACGCCGTCCGGCGCGCGGCCGAGGAGTCGGACGCCGGACGGCGGCGAGCGGGCTCGCGACTGGAGATGATGCGCGGCTACGCCGAGACGACGGGCTGTCGACGGCGCTACCTGCTGGGCTACTTCGGGGAGCAGCTCGATGCCGACTGCGGCCACTGCGACACCTGCCGCCGCGGCTCAGCGGCGCGCACGCACGGGGCCGAGGTCGCTCGACCGGACGACGACCTCGCCGTCGACGACCGGGTCGAGCACCCCGAGTGGGGTGGCGGCACGGTGATGAGCCTGGACGCCGACCGGCTCACGGTGTTCTTCGACTCAGAGGGTTACAAGACCCTCGACCGCGAGACCGTCGCCACGCAGGGTCTGCTCACCGACGCCGGCTGACCGCCCGACACGACAAGATCCCCGGAACTCTTACGCCTGAGGGGGTGCAGGCGTGCAAGTTCCGGGGAATTTGCCGCAGGGGGACGGTCAGCGGCGGGTGACGCGACCCAGCAGGCCGCGCGAGACCTCGCTGGGCCGCTCCTGCTCGCCGGCGAACGAGCTGACGACGACGAGCGCGCCGGTGAGCGCGGGGACGACCCACTGCAGGATCTTGAGCTGCTGCTGAGCCTTGGCCACCGGCTCAGGCGTCTGGAAGCTCGGGTTGGTGCCGTCACCGACGGGCACGTCGCGCTGGTGCGAGACGCGCCGGCCCAGCACCCGGCTGTAGGCGGTGGCGCCCAGCGCAGCGGCGGTGAGGGCCGTCTTGCCCACCGACATGGTGCCCACGCCCCGCTGCCCGGCGATGCGTCCGCGGTTGCCGACCACCTGGCCCACGGAGCCGATGAGGTGCGCGCCGATCGCGGCGGCGTTCACCGGCGTCCAGGCGTCCCATCCGGCGTTGGCGACGCGGCCGGACGCGGAGTCGTCACCGGCGTGCCCGGCGGCGTCGTTGAGGGCTACGGCGTTCGCCAGCGTGCCGCCGAACCAGGCCGACAGGCCCAGGTCGTGCAGCGAGCGGCTGATGGTGTTGCGAGACAAGGGGATCTCCAGACGTTGGTGGGGAAGGGACGGCGGCCGGCTCGGTGGCCGAGCGCCATCAGCGCGGGTAGTACTCCACGCGCGGGGTGAGTACGGCGGTCTGCAGCACGACGCGCGGGTCGAGCGTCACGGCCGTGCGGACCAGGCCTGCCACCACCGACGGCTCCATCATCCGCTCGGCCGGCAGGTTCCACTGGTCCATCATCGGCGTGTGCATCGCCGCCGGGTTGAGCGCGCAGACCCGCACTGGCATCGACTGCTCGCGCACCTCGGTCTGCAGTACCTCGGTGAGCTTGAGCAGCGCGGCCTTCGAGGAGTTGTACGCACCGGCCCCGGCCCCCACCGTGAGCGCTGAGATCGACACCACCGAGACGATGTCGGCTGGCCGCTCGCGCTCGGACGCGGCCTCGAGCACACCGCGCAGGAAGGCCCGCGAGGTGTACATCGGGCCGTGCACGTTGACGGCGAAGACCTGGTGCCACTGCTCGTCGCTGACCTCGGTGACGTTGGCGCCGCGGTCGGTGCCGGCGTTGTTGACCAGGCAGTCCAGGGCGGCGCCGTGCTGGGTGAAGGCCTCGGTGAAGAAGGAGTCCACCGCGCCCGAGTCGGTGACGTCGAGCTGCACCGCCTCCGCCTTGCCGCCGGCCTGCGCGACCTGGTCGACCGTCGTCCGCGCGCCGTCGGCGTCGACGTCGGCCACCAGGACGTGCGCCCCGGCGGTGGCGAGCTCGATGCTCGTCGCCCGGCCGAGACCGCTGCCGCCGCCGGTGACCACGGCCACCCGTCCCGTCATGTCGTCGTGGGTGCTCACGTGCGTCGCTCCTCCGTCCCGAGCCCGGCGGCCCGGGCTACGTCCTGGGTGTTCTCGAACTGCTCACCGGCAGGGAGCCGGCGCAGCCGGTCGACCACGACGTCCGGCGCCTGGTTGGCCTGAGCGGCCGCCACCAGCTCCTCGCCGGACGCCGGGAAGGCCGAGGGGTCGAGGAAGCGCGCGAGCTGCGAGCGCTCCTCGACGTCGGCCGGCGTCATGCCGGGCGGTGTGCCCTGCTCGCGCCACTCGTTGCCCTCTGTGCCGGGGCCACGCAGCCCCTCGTGGTCGTGCTTGAGCTCGTCATCCTCGCGCGGCCCCACGGGCCCGGACTGCTGTTCTGACACGTCATCGCCTCCTGTTGTCGGCTCCTGAGGTGGTACCCGCTGCGCGACGTGTCATGCGCGGTCGTCGGGAGACGCCGGTCACGGCTGCAGCACGATCTGCACGGTGGGTCGCGTCGGTGGCCCGGTTTGCGTGCTGGGTCGCGGGGTAGCAGGGGGTCAGGGATGCTGCCAGGGTCCCTGTCCGTCGTCTGTCCACCGTCCCGAGCTGAGGCCATCCCATGACCGCTGTCACGCGCTACACCGTCGAGGCGCCTGCCTCCCACGTGTACGACGTCCTCGCCGACGGCTGGAGCTACGCCGCCTGGGTCGTGGGGGCCTCGCGGGTGCGTGACGTCGACGACACGTGGCCCGACGAGGGCGCGCGCATCCACCACTCCATCGGTGCCTGGCCGTTCTTGGTCAACGACAAGACCACGGTGATCGCGAGGTCGCGCAACGAGAGCATCGAGCTCGACGTGGCGGTGTTGTCGCTGGGACGCGGCCGGGTCACCTTGACCATCGAGCCGGCGGGCGACCGCCGCTGCACCGTCGAGATGCGTGAGCACATGTACGAGGGCCTGCTGTCGAAGGTGCCCGACGCCGTCATCGACCCGCTGCTCCACCACCGCAACGTCGAGTCGCTGCGCCGCCTGGCTGCCATCGCCGAGGGCCGCGGCGCCGCGACGGGCACCGAGCGAGAGGACGACTCGTGAGTAGCTACCGCCCGGGCGACCCCGACAGCCCCCGCAAGCCCTCCGATCCCACCGACCTGCACAAGTCCTCGTGGAAGTTCGCGGCCAAGAACGCCTTCCGCGAGTTCATGGACGACGACTGCACCGACCTCGCGGCCGCCCTCACCTACTACGCGGTGCTGTCGATCTTCCCGGCGGCCACTGCGGTGCTGTCCCTGATCGGCGTGTTCGGGAAGGGGCCGCAGACGGTCGACACGCTCCTGGGCGTCGCGTCCGATGTCGGAGCGGGCTCGATCACCGAGGCCGTGCGCGGACCGCTCACCCAGCTCAGCACCTCGACGACCGCCGGCCCGGCGCTGGTCGTGAGCGTGCTCGTCGCCCTCTGGTCGGCGTCGACGTACGTCGGCGCGTTCGGCCGCGCGATGAACCGCATCTACGAGATCGACGAGGGTCGGCCGTTCTGGAAGCTGCGTCCGCTGCAGATGCTGATCACGCTGGTCGCCGTGCTGCTCGTGGTGCTCATCGCGCTCGGCCTGGTCGTGACCGGTCCGCTCGCGGCGGCCCTCGGCCGTCTGCTGGGCCTCAGCTCGGTAGCCGTCACCGTCTGGAACGTCGCCAAGTGGCCCGTGATCGTCGCGCTGGCGGTCGTGATCATCGCGATCCTCTACTACGCCACGCCGAACGTGAAGCAGCCGAAGTTCCGCTGGATGAGCCTCGGCGCCTTCGTCGCCCTGGTCGTGTGGGCCGTCGCGTCGGTCGGCTTCGGCATCTACGTCTCCAACTTCAGCAACTACGGCAAGTTCTACGGGGCGCTAGCGGGAGTGATCATCTTCTTGCTGTGGCTGTGGATCACGAACCTGTCGCTGCTGTTGGGAGCCGAGGTGAACTCGGAGATCGAGCGCAGCCGGCAACTGCAGGCCGGGATGGCTGCGGCGGAGGAGCTGCAGCTCCCTGTGCGCGACGACCGGGGCATCGAGAAGAAGCGCGAGCGCGAGCGCGAGCAGGTGGCCCAGGCCCGCGCCCTGCGCGAGCAGGCCGTCGACGTCCGCGAGCGCTGACGCCCCTCGGTCGATCAGCGGACGGGCGGGCCGACCTGGCGGTCGGGGAAGAGCCGCCGCCGCGCCGCCCGGCGGACGGGAGCGGTGAGCCGCCCGTGCAGCCCGGCGTCGTGCAGTGCCGCGACGGCGGCGTTGTGGCCGCACGAGCCGTGGACGCCGCCCCCGGGGTGGGCCGACGCGCCGGCGAGGTAGAGGCCCTCGATGGGCAGGCGGGCCCCCCACGTCCCGGGCAGCGGGCGCAGGACGAGCTGCTGGTGCAGCTGCGCCGTCCCGCCGTTGAGGGCTCCGCGCACGAGGCTCGCGTCGGCGTCCTGCAGATCGTGCGGCGTCTGCACGAAGTGGTCGTACGCGCCGTCGAGCGCGCCGGGGGCGTATCGCTCGATGACGTCGCTCACCCGGTGCACGTGCTCGCGCGCGACCCGCTCGAGCGTGGCGGCGTCGGCGTGCACGAGGGCTCGCGGCAGGTGCGTGTAGGCCCACAGCACCTCGTGCCCTGCCGGTGCGCGGGTGGGGTCGGCGGTGGCCATCTGGCCGGTGAGCAGGAAGGGGTCGTCGGGAGTGCGACCGGAGTCGAGGTCGGCGGCCCACCGCACGGACGGGCCGACCGTGCGCCCGACGTGCACGGTGCCGGCCCGCCGGGCAGCGCTGGCCCGCCACGGGACGGCGTGGGGCAGCACCCAGTTGACCTTGAGCGTGGGCAGGTCGCGCTCGAAGCGGCGCAGGTCGTCGACTGCGGAGCGCGGCAGGTGCGAGTGCCCGACGAGGTGGCCGAGCAGCAGCTCGACGTCGAGCGCGGCCAGCACCCCGCGGCGGGCGCGGATCTCGCGCCCGTCAGCGGTGCGGACGCCGGTCGCGCGCCCTGCGCTGACCTCGACCGACTCGACGGGCACGTGCTCCTCCACGCGGGCACCGGCTGCGCGTGCTCGCCGCGCCAGCGCCTGCGCGAGCTCGCCCGCGCCCCCCTCGGGCACCGGGAAGCCGACGTCCTGGGCCAGCATGCACAGCAGCCAGCCGAACGCGCCGCTGCCGGCGGCATTCGGTGGGATGTCGGCGTGCTGGCTGTTGCCGACGATGAGCTGGCGCGCCGCCTCGCCGCCGAAGAGCTCCTCACCCATGCGGGTGGCCGGCAGCGCCAGCAGGCGCGCCATGCGTGGCGCGCCCGCGACGCCCATGGCGCGTGCAAGACGCGCGGCCGCGCCCACCGGGGGCCACGGGCCGAGCAGCGCGTCGAGCATCGGCCCGCGCAGGCGGCGCCACTCGGCGACCAGCTCCAACCAGCGGTCGCCGTCGCCGGGGTACCACGCGTCGAGCCCGGCGGCCGTGCGCTGCGGGTCGTGCTCGATGACGGCGCCGCGCTCGTCGTCGGGTGACATCGGCTGCGCGACGACGGCGTCCGCCCGTCGCCATCTCAGACCGTGCGCCTCGAGTTCAAGCCGTTGCAGCACAGGCGATCCGGCCGACAGGGGATAGAAGGCACTGAAGAGGTCGACGACGGCGTCGCCGCGCTGCTGCGAGCGCACCGCGCCACCCACCTCGTGCGCCTCGAGCAGCACGACGTCCCACCCGCGGTCAGCCAGCGTCGCGGCGGCGACGAGCCCGTTGACACCGCCGCCCACGACGACGGCGTCGACCAGCTCAGGTGCAGGCACGCGTCACCGCACTCCGCTGCCGGCGAGCGGCTGCTCGCCGAGCGCGGCGAGCCGGAGTCGCTGCAGCAGCTGGGAGAGCAGGCGCGAGACCTGCATCTGCGTGACGCCGATCCGGTCGGCGATCTGCTGCTGCGTCGCGCCGCCGTAGAACCGCAGGGCGAGGATCAGCTGCTCGCGCTCGGTGAGCTGGTTGATGAGCGGCCGCACGGCCGTCGCGTCGAGGAGGTCGTCGATCTGCGACGCCTCGCCCTGGGCGTGCGCGAGGTGCACGTCGGCTGCCGAGTCGGCACCGGCCCAGTCCGAGGCCTCGGTGCCCGGCGGGGGCGCGTCGAGCGAGATCGCGTTGTACCCCTCCGAGGCCATGCGCGCCTCGTCGACCTCGTCGCTGTCGACGGCCAGGTACTCGGCCATCTCGCCCGTGGTGGGGCGGCGGGCGAGGCGCTGGCTCAGCACGTCCTCGGCGTCGCGCAGCCGGCCGCGCAGCTCCTGCAGCCGGCGCGGCGGGCGCACGTCCCAGCCGCGGTCGCGGAAGTGGCGGCGCAGCTCGCCGGTCATCGTGGGTACCGCGTACGCGGCGAAGTTGAAACCCGCCTCGGGCCGGTACTTCTGGGCGGCCTTCACCAGGCCGAGGCACGCGACCTGCACCAGGTCGTCGTACTGTTCGCCGCGCTCGCGGTAGCGCCCCGCGACGCCTCGGGCCAGGCGCAGGTTCTCGCGGACGAGGCGGTCGACGTCGGCCGGCGAGTTGATCACGTCGTCGGCGCTCGCGCTGGGGAAGTCCATCGGTCCTCCGTGGGTCGAAGGCGTGATGGCAGCTGCTGAACCATCCGGGGTTGTCAGTGCAACACGGGCCGCCACGCCCGGCCACTGGAGCGGCTCCTTCAACGAGTGGCGTGACGTTGCGTGGTCAGTGGTGACCGGAGTGCGACCGGGCCGGGCGGCAGCCCATCGAGAAGCGCTACTTGGCGTGTAACAAGCGCTTCCGCGGGTATGCGAGTGACAGACCACGTCCTCGACCCGACTCAGGAGGCGCGCAGTGCGAGTACTCGGTGTGAACACGGTCTTCCACGACCCGGCCTCTGCGCTGGTGGTCGACGGCCGGATCGTGGCGGCTGCCGAGGAGGAGCGCTTCAACCGGTGCAAGCACGGGAAGCCGAACGTGCCCTTCTCGGCGTGGGAGATGCCGGTGCTGTCGGCGGCGTGGTGCCTGCGCGAGGCCGGCCTGCACCCGGAGGACCTCGACGTCGTCGCCTGCTCGTTCGACCCCGCGCTGACCGCGTCGCCCGACGAGCTCTCGCTCGATGACCCCTGGGACCACCTGCGCGTCGAGTTCGCCCGCCGCACCCCGACCCTGCTCGCCGACGCTCTGCCCGGGCTGGACCCCGCGAAGGTGCGTTTCGTGCCGCACCACACCGCCCACTCGGCGAGCGCGGCCCTGGCGGGGCCGTACCGCACGTGCGCTTCGCTGGTGCTCGACGGCCGCGGTGAGCGAGCCTCGCACCAGTCCGGCCACTACGTCGACGGCGCCCTCGAGGTGCTCGCGGCGCAGTCGCTGCCGAGCTCGCTCGGGTTCCTCTACGAGGACCTCACCGAGCACCTCGGCTTCCACCGCTCGAGCGACGAGTACAAGGTCATGGCCCTCGCGAGCTACGGAGAGCCGCGCCACCTCTCCGACTTCACCGACCTGGTGCGGGTCACGGACGACGGCGGCTTCGTCACCGAGAAGGTCGACTGGGAGGCCTACGCCCCCCGCGGCGACGGGCAGCTCACGAGCGTGCACGCCGACCTGGCCGCGACGGTGCAGAAGCGGCTCGAGCAGGTGCTGCTGCAGCTCGCCACGTGGCTGCACGACGCGACCGGCGAGCGGTACCTCACGATGGCCGGTGGCACGGCGCTGAACTGCGTCGCCAACTCGGTGCTGCTGCGCGAGGGGCCGTTCGACGACATCTGGGTGCAGCCGGCGGCTGGTGACGCCGGCACGGCGCTGGGTGCCGCGCTGCACACCGCCCGCGAGCACGACGCTCTCGGCGATCCCATGGGCTCGGCCGCTCTGGGCCGCGGGTTCAGCGACGACGAGCTCGAGCAGGTGCTGCGGACGGCGCGCGTGCCGTACGAGCGGCCCGACGACCTGGCCGCGTCCGTGGCGGACGACCTCGCCGAGAACCGGGTCATCGCGTGGTTCCAGGGGCGCAGCGAGTACGGCCCACGGGCGCTGGGTCACCGCTCGTTGCTGGCGCACCCCGGGCTCAAGGAGAACCTCGAGCTGCTCAACGACATCAAGGGCCGCGAGCAGTTCCGCCCGGTAGCGCCGCTCGTGCTGCTGGAGCGCGCCCACGACGTGTTCGACGGCAAGGTGCCCAGCCCCTACATGCTCTTCGTGCACGAGGTGCACGACGACTGGGCCGACCGCATCCCGGCTGTCGTGCACGTCGACGGGACGGCGCGGGCGCAGACCGTCGACCGGCGCGACGAGCCGCTCCTCGCCTCGCTGCTCGACGCCTTCGAGGCCCGCACCGGCCTCCCGGTGCTGGTGAACACCAGCCTCAACACCGCCGGCCGCCCGATGGTCGACAGCCCGCAGGACGCCCTCGAGCTGTTCGGCTCGGCGCCGGTCGACGTCCTGGTGCTCGGCCCCTTCGTGGTGCGTCGCGCTGACCTGTACTCCCAGGCGGCGCAGTGAGCGGCTGGTCCGTCGTCATCCCCAGCCTTGGCCGCCCGAGCCTGGCCGCGCTGCTGGAAACCCTTGCCGCGCAACCGCACCAGCCGGACGCCGTGCTGGTCGTTGACGACCGTCCTCAGCCCGACAGCCCCCTGGACCTGGCCGCGATGCCAGGTGCGCGCGCGCTGGTCGGTGGCGGCCGCGGCCCGGCGCACGCGCGCAACGTGGGCTGGCAGGCGGCGACCACCGAATGGGTCGTGTTCGTCGACGACGACGTGCTGCTGCCTGAGGACTGGTCGCAGCGCCTGCTCGCCGACCTCGACGGGCTCGGCACCGACGTCGCCGGCAGCCAGGCGCGGCTGCACGTCCCGCTGCCGGCGGGTCGGCGTCCGACCGACTGGGAACGCGGCACAGCCGGCCTCGCGACCGCGTCGTGGATCACGGCCGAGATGGCCTACCGCAGAACGGCTCTGGTCGAGGTCGGCGGCTTCGACGAGCGATTCCCGCGCGCGTTCCGCGAGGACGCCGACCTGGCGTGGCGGGTGACGCAGCAGGGCCCCATGCTGGTGAAGGGCACCCGCGAGGTGGTGCACCCCGTGCGCCCGACGGGCCCGTGGGCCAGCCTGCACCAGCAGCGCGGCAACGCCGACGACGCGCTCATGCGCCGGCTGCACGGCCCGACCTGGCGCGCCGACACGATCTGCCCACCTGGACGCTTCGGTCAGCACGTGACGACGGTGGCGGTCGCTGGAGCAGCCCTGCTCGCCGGAGCGACGGGCCACCGCCGCGTGGCGGGCGCGGCGGCAGCGGCGTGGGCTGCTCTGACCGCCGAGTTCGCCTGGCGCCGCATCGCGCCGGGGCCGCGCACCGGCGAGGAGGTGCGCCGCATGCTCCTGACCTCGGTAGCCATCCCGTTCGCCGCGGTCTGGCACCGTGCCGCGGGCGAGTGGCGCCACCGCGACGCCGCGCCGTGGCGCGCTCCGCTCAAGGCCGTGCTGTTCGACCGCGACGGCACGCTCGTCGAGGACGTGCCGTACAACGGCGACCCCGACAAGGTGCGACCGGTAGAGGGTGCGGCGCAGGCGCTGAAGCGGCTGCGCGACAACGGGATCGCCGTCGGAGTGGTCACCAACCAGTCGGCGGTGGGCCGTGGGCTGCTCACCCGCGAACAGGTCGACGCCGTCAACGCGCGGGTCGAGGAGCTGCTCGGCCCCTTCGACACCTGGCAGGTGTGCCCGCACGATCCGGCCGACGGCTGCTCGTGCCGCAAGCCGCAGCCGGGCCTCGTGCAGGCCGCGGCGCGCGAGCTGGGCGTGCGGCCGCACGAGCTGGCCGTGGTGGGCGACATCGGCTCGGACGTCGAGGCAGCCGGTGCGGCCGGTAGCGCCGCCGTCCTGGTACCCACCCCCGTGACCCTGGCCGAGGAGGTCGAGGCCGCGCCGCTACGGGCCGCCACCCTCACCGAGGCGGTCGACCTGCTGCTGGGGAGCCGCTCATGACACGCACCCTGGTGGCCCGGCTCGACAGCGACGGCGACGTGCTGCTCGCCGGTCCCGCCGTGCGCGCCGCGGCCGCGACCAGCGACCACGTGACCCTGCTCGTCGCGCCGTCCGGAGAGCAGGCTGCGCGCCTGCTGCCCGGTGTCGACGAGGTGCTCACCTGGGCCTGCCCGTGGACCGGCTTCGTCCCGCCGCCGTTCGACGGCGCCGCCGTCCTGGCCTTCGTCGAGCGGCTGCGCGCCTGCCGGGCCGACGTCGCCGTGGTGCTGACCTCCGACCACCAGAGCCCGCTGCCGCTGGCCCTGCTGCTGCGGCTCGCTGGTGTGCCCCGCGTCGTCGCGTCGAGCCACGACTACCCGGGCTCGCTGCTCGACGTCCGGCACCCGCCGGGCGGCCCGCACGAGGTCGAGCGCAACCTCTCGCTCGTCGCCGCCGCGGGCTTCGCGCCGTCGGCGGGCGACACCGGCCGGCTGGCCCTGCGCCCGGACCTGCCGCCGCGACCCCGCGAGCTCGCCGGCGTGGAGCAGTACGTCGTGCTGCACCCCACGGCATCGGTGCCGGCCCGCAGCCTGGCCCCCGCGCACGCGGCCGCGGTCGCCCGCGCGCTGCGCGCCGACGGCCACACCGTCGTCCTCACCGGCACCGACGTCGACCGCCCCCTGGCCGACGCGCTCGGTGACGAGGTCGTCTCGCTCACCGGTCGCACCACCTTCGCCGAGCTGGCCGCAGTGCTGGCCGGCGCCGCGTGCGCCGTCGCCGTCAACACCGGCCCCGCGCACCTGGCCGCCGCCGTGGGCACGCCGGTGGTCAGCCTCTTCGCGCCGGTGGTGCCGGTGGAGGCCTGGCGCCCCTGGGGCGTTCCCACGGTCGTGCTCGGCGACCAGCGCGCGCCCTGCGCCGGCACCCGGGCCCGCACCTGCCCCGTCGAGGGCCACCCCTGCCTAGCCGTCATCTCACCCGCGGACGTCGTCAGCGCCGTCCGCCAGCTGCGTCGGGAGGTCGCCGCATGAGGATCCTGCTCTGGCACGTGCACGGCTCGTGGACGACCGCGTTCGTCCAAGGGCGGCACGAGTACGTCGTCCCGGTGCTGCCCGACCGCGGACCCGACGGGCTCGGTCGCGCGCGCACCTGGGACTGGCCGGCGTCCGTCGTCGAGCTGCCGCCCGAGCAGCTCGCCGACCCGCGGCCGGACGTCGTGGTGCTGCAGCGGCCGGACGACCTCAAGCTGCTCGAGGACTGGACCGGTCTGCGGGCGGGTGTCGACGTGCCGGCCGTCTACGTCGAGCACAACACCCCCCGCGGGGACGTCGACGAGTGGCGGCACCCACTGGCCGACCAGACCCGAGTCCCGATCGCGCACGTGACGCACTTCAACCGCGCGATGTGGGACACCGGCCGCGCGCCCGTGCACGTCGTGGAGCACGGGGTGCTCGATCCCGGCCCGATCTGGACCGGCGAGCTGCCCCGGCTGTCGATGAGCGTCAACGAGCCCGTGCGGCGCTGGCGGGTGGCGGGCATGGACCTCGCCGCGCGCCTTGCCGAGCAGGTGCCGGTGGACGTCTACGGGATGGGCGTCGAGGGTCTGGCGGCTCGCGACGCGGCGTTCGCGGACGGGCGGCACGAGGACGACCTGCCGCAGCACCAGCTGCACCAGCGGATGGCGCAGCACCGCGCCTACCTGCACACCTACCGCTGGACCAGCCTGGGCCTGTCGCTGCTCGAGGCGATGGTGCTGGGCAGCCCGGTACTGGCGCTGGCCGCCACGGAGGCGCCCACCGCGGTGCCCCCCGAGGCCGGCCTGGTCACCGCCGACGTCGACCTGCTGGCCGCGACCGCCCGCCGCCTCGTGAACGACCCCGCCGAAGCCGCCGAGCGCGGCCGCGCCGCCCGCGACCACGTGCTGGCGCACTACGGCGTGCAGCGCTTCCTGACCGACTGGGACGACCTGCTGGAGGGGATGCTGTGATGCGCATCGCGATGGTGTCCGAGCACGCGAGCCCGCTCGCCGTCCTCGGCGGAGAGGACGCCGGCGGCCAGAACGTGCACGTGGCCGCGTTGTCGACCGAGCTGGCTCGCCGCGGTCACGAGGTGACGGTGTACACGCGCCGCGACGACCCCGATCTGCCTGAGCGCCAGGCGTTCGCGCCCGGCGTCGAGGTCGTGCACGTGCCGGCCGGCCCCGCCGAGACCGTGCCCAAGGACGACCTGCTGCCCTACATGGCCGACCTGGCACTGTGGTTGCGGCGCGAGTGGACCGGTGAACGGCGCCCGGACGTCGTGCACGCGCACTTCTGGATGTCGGCGCTCGCCACCCGTGACGCCCTGCGCGTGCACGAGGACCCGCCGCCGGCCGCCGTGACCTTCCACGCTCTCGGCGTGGTCAAGCGCCGCCACCAGGGCGCTCAGGACACCAGCCCTCCGCAACGGCTCGGCATCGAGCGGCGGCTCGTCCACGACCTGGACGCCGTGATCGCGACCTGCCGTGACGAGGTGTCGGAGCTGCTCGACCTCGGCGCAGACCCCCAGCGCCTGCACGTCGTGCCCTGCGGCGTCGACCTCGACCGGTTCGCGCCCCAGGGGTCGCGGCGCTCGCCGTGGACGTCGGGCACCACCCGGCTGCTGTGCTTGGGCCGCCTGGTCGAGCGCAAGGGCATCGAGACCGCGATCGAGGCGCTGCAGCAGCTGCCGGACGCAGAGCTGGTCGTCGCGGGCGGCCCGCCGGCGGGCCGCGAGGACGCCGACGTGCGCCGGCTGCGCGCGCACGCAGCCCGCTGCGGCGTCGGCGACCGCGTGAACCTGCTCGGCGCGGTGAGCCAGGACGACGCCGCCGCCCTGCTGCGTGCGGCCGACGTCGTGGTCGCCGTCCCCTGGTACGAGCCGTTCGGCATCGTGCCGTTGGAGGCCATGGCGAGCGGCACGCCCGTGGTGGCGTCCGCCGTCGGCGGGATGCTCGACACCGTCGAGCCCGGCGTCACCGGAGAGCACGTACCGCCGCGCGATCCGGCCGCGGTGGCGCAGGCGGTGCGGCGCATCGTGTCGCGCCCCGACCGCCTGCACCGACTCGGTCGCGCCGGCGTCGATCGGGTGCGTCGCCAGTTCGCGTGGTCGCACGTCGCGGCCGAGACCGAAGCCGTGTACGCGCGGCTGCTGCCGTCGTCCGTCGACGTCCGCGAGCCGGCGCTCATCCGAGCGCGCGGCCTCGACCGCACGACTCCCGAGGAGGCCTGATGAGCACCCTTCGCACCACCTCGTCCTACGGCACGCTGAGCGACCACCTCGACGACCTGTCGAGCGGGCTGGCTGACCTGGTGCGGCAGGAGCGCGAGGTCGAGGAGTGGGGACGCCGGCTCGCGCGCTGCCTGGACGGCGGCCGCCTGCTCGTGGCGGGCAACGGCGGCAGCGCGGCAGAGGCGCAGCACCTGACGGCCGAGCTCGTGGGCCGCTTCGAGGGTGAGCGTCGCCCGCTGTCGGCGATCGTGCTGCACGGCGACACCTCCACGGTCACGGCGGTGTGCAACGACTACGGCGGCGACGAGGTCTTCGCCCGCCAGGTGGAGGCGCACGGCCGCCCGGGTGACGTGCTGCTGCTGCTGTCGACCAGCGGGCGCAGCGCCAACCTGCTGCGCGCCGCCGAGCGCGCGCGCGGCGCCGACGTCGACGTGTGGGCGATGACCGGCCCGACACCGAACCCGTTGGCGCGCATGGCCGATCGCGTGATCAGCGTCGACGCGCAGTCGACGTCGGCGATCCAGGAGGGACACCTCGTGGCGGTGCACGCCCTGTGCGCCGCGGTCGAGCGCGCCCTGGCGCAGCAGCCGGCGCACACCGTCGACCTGCGCGCCCACACCGCCGGCGCCGCCCTGTGAGCGACGTGCCAGCGCCCACGGTGCGCCTGCTGGTGATCGGTGACGCGCTGCTCGATCGCGACGTGAACGGCCACGTCGCGCGCGTAGCCCCCGACGCGCCGGTGCCGGTGGTCGACGTCCGCGAGGTCAGCGAGCGGCCGGGTGGCGCCGGCCTGGCCGCGCTGCTCGCGGCCCGACCTGGCGTCGACGTCACGCTCGCTACCGGCATCGGTACCGACGCGGCCGGCGACCGCCTGCGCGCGCTGCTCGGTGACGTCGGGGTGCATCCGGTGCTGTCACCGCCCACGACGATCGGCAAGACGAGGGTGCGCGCGCAGGGTCAGTCGCTCGTGCGCATCGACGACGCCGGTCACCTGCTGGGCGGGGTGGACCCACTGGAAGAGCTGGGAGACAACGGTTGCGACGCCGTCGACGAGGTGGCGCTCGAGCGGCTCGTGCGCTCCTGCGACGCGGTGCTCGTCGCCGACTACGGCGGCCCGGTGACGCGGCACCCCGCCGTCCGGTCGGTGCTGCAGCGCGTCGCGCACCGGCTGCCGATCGTCTGGGACCCGCACCCGCGCGGCGAGACTCCGGTGCCCGGCGTCCGCGCCGCCACGCCCAACCACGTTGAGGCCCAAGGCTTCGCGCGCGACTCCAGCAGCCCACTCGACGTCGTCGGCGAGAGCCTTCGCGACGCCTGGCACGCTCAGGCCGTGGTCGTCACCGACGGCGATCGCGGTGCCGTGGTCGTGGACGGCGACGCCGACCCGGTGCGCACCCCGGCCGGTGAGTGCGCCGACGGCGTCGACACCTGCGGGGCCGGCGATCGCTTCGCCGGGGCCGTGGCGCTCGGCCTCGCCCGCGGTGCACAGCTCGTGGACGCCGTGCGCGCCGCCTCCACCGACGTCGCGGCCTGGCTCGCGGCCGGGGGAGTGGCGACGTGCCACCCGGGCGGGACGCCGGCCCCCACCGACGTCCGGGCGCGCGGCGGCACCGTCGTGGCGACCGGCGGCTGCTTCGACGTCCTGCACGCCGGTCACGTGGCGCTGCTCGAGGCGGCTCGCGGCTTCGGTGACCAGCTCGTCGTGCTGCTCAACTCCGACGCCGGCGTGCGGCGACTCAAGGGACCGACCCGGCCGGTGAACTCCGTGGCCGACCGGGCCCGCCTGCTCGAGGCGTTGCGGTGCGTCGACGCGGTCGTCGTCTTCGAGGACGACGACCCGAGCGCCACGTTGAGCCGCCTGCGGCCCGACGTGTGGGTCAAGGGTGGCGACTACGCGCCCGCCGACCTCCCGGAGGCTCGCGTGGTCGAGGCGTACGGCGGCCGGATCGAGATCGTCCCGCTGCTCGACGGCCGCTCGACCACGACGGTGCTCGCCCGGGCCGACGCGGCGCGGCGGTGACGGCGCCGGTGGTCGGCGAGAGCGAGCCGGTGCTGGCGCTGCGGGCCATCGGCCTGGGGGACGCCCTCACCGGCGTCCCGGCCCTGCGCGGCCTGCGCCGTCGCTTCGCGCCGCGCCCGGTGCTGCTGGCCGCGCCGGCCGCGCTCGGCCGGTGGATGACGGACCTGGGGGTGGTCGACGGCTACGTGCCCACACGCGACCTCGACGACCAGCCACCTGGGCTCGCACTCGGCCCGCACGACGCCGTCGACCTGCACGGCAACGGGCCGCTCAGCCGCGACCTGCTCACCGCCGCCCGGCCCGGCCAGGTGCTGTCGTTCGCGCCGCCCGACCCGGCGGCCGAGGTGCCGCAGACCTGGGTCGAGTGGACGCCGGACGAGCACGAGGTGCACCGGTGGATCCGGCTCGTGGGGGCCTGGGGCGCCGAGGCGAGCGTGGACGACCTGCGGCTGCTGCCGCGTCCGGACGGGCCGCACCGGCCGAAGCCGGCCACTGGGCGCGTCATCGTGCACCCGGGCGCGGCCTACGGCTCGCGCCGCTGGCCGGTCGATCGCTTCGCCGCGGTCGCCCGTGAGCTCGCGGCCCGCGGCCACGACGTCGTGATCACCGGCGGCCCGACCGAGCGCTCCCTGTGCGCCCAGGTCGCTGAGCTGGCCGACCTGCCGGCCACCGCGAGCACAGCCGGAACCCTCGAGCTGCCGCAGCTGGCCGGGCTCGTGCGTGACGCCGCCCTCGTCGTCTGCGGCGACACCGGTATCGCGCACCTGGCCACTGCTCTGGCGGTGCCGTCGGTGCTGCTGTTCGGCCCCGTGGCGCCGTCCGCGTGGGGTCCGGCCATCGACGCCGACCTGCACACCGTGCTCTGGCACGGCGACGGCACCGGCGACCCGCACGGTGCGGCACCCGATCCCCACCTGCTGCAGGTCACGGTCGACGAGGTGCTGACCGCGTCCCAGCACCTCGCGGCGCCGGTCAGGCGCTGAGGGCGGCCAGCGAGCGGAACCACGCGACGGTCCGACCGAGCCCGGCCGCCCACGTGACGGTGGGCTCCCAGCCCAGGCGCTCGCGGGCGAGGGTGGTGTCCGGACGCCGGACGCCCGGGTCGTCCACCGGGCGGTCGATGAACTCGATGCTCGAGCGCGACCCCACGGCGTCGATGACGTCGTGCGCGATCTGCAGCACCGAGCGCTCGTCGGGGTTGCCGATGTTGACCGGACCCTGCTCGTGGCTGTCGGCCAGCGCCAGGATCCCGGCCACCGTGTCATCGACGTAGCAGACCGAGCGGGTCTGCGAGCCGTCACCGGCCACGGTCACGGGTTCACCGGCCAGTGCCTGCCGCACGAAGGTCGGGATGGCCCGGCCGTCGTTGGGCCGCATGCGCGGGCCGTAGGTGTTGAACAGCCGCACGATCGCGGTGTCGACGCCCTCGGCGCGGTGGTAGGCCATGGTGAGCGCCTCGCCGTAGCGCTTCGCCTCGTCGTAGACGCCGCGCGGGCCCACGGGGTTGACGTGCCCCCAGTACCCCTCGGGCTGCGGGTGCACCTGCGGGTCGCCGTACACCTCGGAGGTCGAGGCGAGCAGGAAGCGCGCGTTCTTGGCCTTGGCGAGGCCGAGCGCGTGCCACGTGCCGACGCTGCCGACCTTGAGCGTCTCGAGGGGGAGCTTCAGGTAGTCGATCGGCGAGGCGGGGGACGCGAAGTGCAGCACCAGGTCGACCCGGCCGCCGACGTGCACGAAGTCGACGAGGTCGCAGCGCAGCAGGGTGAACCGCGGGTGGTCCATGAGGTGGGCCACGTTCTGCGGGCCGCCGGTGAGGAAGTTGTCGATGCAGACCACCTCGTCCCCGCGGCGCAGCAGCTCCTCGCACAGGTGGCTGCCGATGAACCCTGCCCCGCCGGTCACCACGACTCGCTTCGCGCTCATGGGTAGTCGATACCCACCGTCGGCGTGCTCAAACCGCGCTCCAGCAGGCGGGCCCGCGCCTCGACGTGCGGCGGGACGACGTGCCGCCGGGCCAGCGCCCGGCCGGCCCGGCGCGACAGCGTGCCCCAGCCCTCCTGCCGAGCCGCCGAGCGCGCAGCCCACCGCTCGCGCACCACCGGCCACGGGCGACGCATCAGCGCCGTCAGCACGAGGTTGCGCTCGATAAGGGCCTGGCGCGCCACCGGCGTCGAGCGCACGGGTGACGGCAGGTGGTGGGCCACGACGTCACCGACGTACGCCAGTCCCCAGCCGGACGACGCGAGGTCGAGCGCGACCCGCTCCTCCTCGCCGGCGAAGAACACGACGTCGTCGAAACCGCCCACGCCCAGAAACGCCTCGCGCCGCACGACCGCCGCGCAGGCGATGAAGCCGAGGACGTCGGGCCCGGGCAGGTCGGCTGCCTGACCCAGCGGCGCGCTCGCCATGGCCGCGCTCACGGCGTCGACGCGCTCGTCGTCTCCCACGCGCACCTGCGCCGCCAGCAGGCCGAGGCGGGGGTGCTGGGCGAACGCCTCGGCGGCGACGGCGAGCGCCCCCGGGTGCCACCACGAGTCGTCGTCGGCGAAGGCCACCAGGGGCGTGCGGGCGCGGGCCGCGCCGATCGTGCGGGCCACGGCACCGCGGTTGCGCCCCAGGGCCAGCACCTCGACGTCCGGACGCCGCAGCGACGCCACCGCGCCGGCCGTGCCGTCCGTGGAGCCGTTGTCGACGACGATCACCGGCCCCTCGAGCCGCTGCACGGTGCGCAGCAGCTCGTCGCGTCGGTTGCGGGTCATGACGACGGTGGTGGTGGCGAGTTGGGGCATGTCGGGGGGTTACCCAGGAGTCGGAGCGGCACGCGTGCGCACCGCCGTGGCCCTGCCTGAAGCGCCTTCGCCGTCGTCTATCATCGCCGGAGAACTCGGGCCCTCTAGAAGCAGGGTGCCCTCGAGGTGTTCATTGCCCCGGAGGCACGAGCGTTGGACGAACAGCAGTGGATGGATCTGGCCGAAGAGGCGGGGCAGCTGAGGGAAGCGCTGCGCACGCGAGGCCCGATCGAGCAGGCCAAGGGCGTGATCATGGGTCTGCGCCGGTGCAGCCCTGACGACGCCTACGCCGAGCTGGCCGAGATGTCGCGCAACCACAACATCAAGGTGCACGACCTCGCCCAGGCGCTGGCCCGCTACGCCGCCGAGGGCATCCGGACGGCGCCGGTCGACGACCGCGAGATGAAGATCGCGCTGCTGGTGGCCGAGCGATGGGTGACCCACCTGCCCGGTGGGGTGAACCCCGTGCGGCCCACCGACGGCGCGACCGCGGAGACCAGCACGAACTGAGGGGACGAACGTCCCGCTCGGGGGCAGCGCCCGGCGTCAGGACGCCCCTAGGGTGGGCGCCTGACCAGCCTGAGGAGCGCCATGTCCCCGTCCTCCCCTTCGCGGCCCGCCCCGGACGTCACCGAGCTCGAGCGGATCAACGCCTACTGGCGCGCCGCGAACTACCTGTCGGTCGGCCAGATCTACCTGCTCGACAACCCGCTGCTGCGCGAGCCGCTCGCAGCCGAGCACGTCAAGCCGCGGCTGCTCGGCCACTGGGGCACGACGCCGGGCCTGAACTTCCTCTACGCCCACCTCAACCGCGCGATCGTGCAGCGCGACCTGGACGCCATGTTCGTCACCGGCCCCGGCCACGGCGGCCCGGCGCTGGTCGCCAACTCCTACCTCGAGGGCACCTACAGCGAGACGTACCCGCACGTCGGGCAGGACGTCGAGGGCATGCGGGCGCTGTTCCGCCAGTTCTCCTTCCCCGGGGGCATCCCGAGCCACGTGGCCCCCGAGACGCCGGGGTCGATCCACGAGGGCGGCGAGCTCGGTTACGCGCTGGTGCACGCGTACGGCGCGGCGTTCGACAACCCCGGCCTGCTGGTCGCGTGCGTCGTCGGCGACGGCGAGGCCGAGACGGGCGCGCTGGCGGCCAGCTGGCACTCGAACAAGTTCACCAACCCCGCGCGCGACGGCGCGGTGCTGCCGATCCTGCACCTCAACGGCTACAAGATCGCGAACCCCACGGTGCTCGCGCGTCTGCCGCAGGACGAGCTCGAGGCGCTGCTCGTCGGCTACGGCCACCGGCCGTACTTCGTCGAGGGCGACGACCCGATGACCATGCACGCGCTCATGGCGCGCACGCTCGACCAGGTGCTCGACGACATCGCCGAGATCCAGCGGGCCGCGCGGTCGGGGGAGCAGGTCGAGCGGCCGCGCTGGCCGATGATCGTGCTGCGCAGCCCGAAGGGCTGGACCGGCCCTGCGGTCGTCGACGGCCAGCAGGTCGAGGGCACCTGGCGCTCGCACCAGGTGCCGCTCGCGGAGACGCGCACGGACGACGGTCACCGCAAGCTGCTCGAGGACTGGCTGCGCAGCTACCGGCCCGAGGAGCTGTTCGACGAGTCGGGAGCCCTGGTCGAGTCCCTGAGGTCGTTGCCCCCCAAGGGCGAGCGCCGTATGAGCGGCAACCCGAAGACCAATGGCGGCCTGCTGCTGCGCGACCTGGCGATGCCCGACTTCCGCGACTACGCCGTCGAGGTCACCTCACCGGGCGCCGAGACGAGCGAGCCGACCCGCGCCCTCGGCCGGATGCTGCGCGACGTCATCGTCCGCAACCCCGAGTCGTTCCGGCTCATGGGGCCGGACGAGACGGCGTCCAACCGGCTGCAGGCGGTGTTCGAGGTCACCGACCGCACGTGGCTGGACGCGCACTCGGACGCCGACGACCACCTCGGCCCGGACGGCCGGGTCATGGAGGTGCTGAGCGAGCACCTGTGCCAGGGCTGGCTCGAGGGCTACCTGCTCACCGGCCGCCACGGGTTGTTCAACTGCTACGAGGCGTTCATCCACATCATCGACTCGATGTTCAACCAGCACGCGAAGTGGCTCAAGGTGACGCGCGACATCCCGTGGCGCCGTCCGATCGCCTCGCTCAACTACCTGCTGAGCTCGCACGTCTGGCGGCAGGACCACAACGGCTTCTCGCACCAGGATCCGGGCTTCATCGACCACGTCGTCAACAAGAAGTCCGAGATCATCCGCGTGTACCTCCCGCCGGACACCAACACCTTGCTGTCGGTGGCCGATCACTGCCTGCGCAGCAAGGACTACGTCAACGTCATCGTCGCGGGCAAGCAGCCGACGCCGAGCTGGCTGTCGATGGACGACGCGGTCGACCACTGCACGCGGGGCATCGGCATCTGGGACTGGGCCGGCACCGACGACGGCGGCGAGCCCGACGTCGTCCTGGCGTGCGCGGGGGACGTGCCGACCCTCGAGATCATCGCTGCGGCGCAGCTGCTGCGGCGCAACCTGCCCGACCTGAGGATCCGCGTCGTCAACGTCGTCGACCTGATGCGCCTGCAGGACCCCGACGAGCACCCGCACGGCCTGTCGCACCAGGAGTACGACACGATCTTCACCACCGACAAGCCGGTCGTGTTCGCCTACCACGGCTACCCGTGGCTGATCCACCGCCTCACCTACCGCCGGCACGGGCACGACAACCTGCACGTGCGCGGGTACAAGGAGGAGGGCACGACCACCACGCCGTTCGACATGGTGATGCTCAACGACCTCGACCGCTTCCACCTCGTGATCGACGTCATCGACCGCGTGCCGCAGCTTGGCGCGCGCGCAGCCCGGCTGCGCCAGCGCATGGTCGACGAGCGGTTGCGGCACCGCGCCTACACCCGCGAGCACGGCGAGGACATGGCCGACGTCACCGGCTGGCAGCTGCCCGACGACGACGCCGAGGCATGAGCGGCGCCGGCGACGGGCTCAGCGTCCTGGTCGTCAACGCGGGTTCGAGCAGCATCAAGCTGCGGCTGCTCGGGCCGGACGACGAGGTGCTGGCCACCACCGACCTGCACGCCGACCGGCACGGCTTCGACGAGGACGAGCTGCGCGTGTTCCTGCACGGTGACCGGCCGGACGTCGTCGGGCACCGCGTCGTGCACGGCGGCACGCAGTTCACCGACCCCACGCTGATCGACGACGAGGTGGTCGCCGAGCTGGGTCGCCTCGTCGAGCTCGCCCCGCTGCACCAGCCGGCCGCCCTGAAGGGAATCGAGGCGGTGCACGACGTGCTGCCCGACGTCGCGTCGGTCGCGTGCTTCGACACGTCGTTCCACACGACGTTGCCCCCGGCGGCGTTCACCTACGCCCTGCCGCGAGAGTGGTTGCGGCGCTGGCCGATCCGGCGGTACGGCTTCCACGGCCTGTCGCACGCCTACGCCTCACGCCACGTCGCCGAGCTCGCGCGAGCCGACGGCCTGGACGTCGACCCTGCCGCCCTACGCACCGTGGTCTGCCACCTGGGCGCGGGGGCGTCGCTGTGCGCGGTGAAGGGCGGTCGGTCGGTCGACACCACGATGGGGTTCACACCGCTCGAGGGCCTGGTGATGGCGACGCGGTCGGGCTCGGTCGACCCGGGCCTGGTGCTCTGGCTGCTGCGCGACGACCGGCTGTCGCTCGACGACCTCGAGGAGGGGCTCGAGCACGAGTCCGGGCTGCTCGGCCTCGGTGGCAGCAAGGACCTGCGCGACCTGGTCGACGGTGATGGTCCCGACCCGCAGGCGGCGGCGCTGGCCCTCGACGTCTACGTGCACCGACTGGTGACCTCGGTCGCGGCCATGACGGCGTCGCTCGGCGGTCTGGACCTGCTGGGCTTCACCGGTGGCGTCGGCGAGCACGACGCGGTGGTGCGCAGCCGGGTGGCGCAACGGCTCGCCTACCTGGGGGTGGCCCTCGACGCGCACCGCAACGACTCCGCGGACGGCGACACCGACGTCACGGCGCCGGGTGCGGCGGTGCGCACGTACGTGGTCGCTGCGCGTGAGGACCTGCAGATCGCCCAGGAGGCCCGGCGGGTCGTGGCCGGCTAGGGCGCCCAGCGGCTGTCTTCGGGCTCACCTGCGGCGCGGGCGAAAGCGTCCAGCGCGCCGGCGAGCGACTCCCGGTCGCCGGGTTCCATCTGCCGCAGCACGCGCTCGAACGCGCGGCGTCGGTGCTCCATCACCCGGTGCAGCAGCGCGCTCCCCTCGTCGGTGAGCGACAGCTCGAGGTTGCGCCGGTCGCGCTCGGACTCGGTGCGCGCGACGAAGCCGGCGCGTACCAGCCGGTCGACGGCCCGCGTCGCGTTGGACGGGTGGACGTCGAGCGCCTCGGCGACCGCGGAGAGGTTCGCGCCCGGCAACCGGTCCACCAGCACGAGGATGCGCATCTGAGTCGGCGTCACGTGGTCGTCGACCTCCGCGACCGACTCCGCGATGAGGGCGACGAGGACCCGCGAGGCGTCCATGACGGCGCGGACCTGCGACCGGGACGGGCCGCGGCCTGAGGTGCGCGCAGAGCTCGGGCTCACTTGCTCATCCTGGCGCATAAGTTGCGCAACGGCAATTGATGCCGCTGAATGGAGGACATGGACGCCAACCACACTCCCTCACGCAACCGGTCCGAGATCGTCGTCGTCACGGGGGCCAGCGGTGGCATCGGCCGCGCCAGCGCCGTGGCCTTCGCCCGCCGTGGCGCCACCGTCGCGCTGCTGGCGCGCGGTGAGCAGGGCCTGCAGGGTGCCGCCGAGGAGGTGCGCCGCGCCGGGGGAACGCCTTTGACGATCCCGGTCGACACCGCTGACGCCAAGGCCGTCGAAGCGGCTGCCGAGCGGGTCGAGACCGAGCTGGGCCCGATCGACACGTGGGTCAACGTGGCGTTCACCTCGGTGTTCTCGCCGTTCGACCAGATCAGCGCGGACGAGTTCCGCCGGGTCACTGAGGTGAGCTACCTCGGCTACGTCTACGGCACGATGGCCGCGCTGAAGCGGATGAAGACGCGCGACCGCGGCACGATCGTGCAGGTCGGCTCGGCGCTGGCCTACCGCGGTATCCCGCTGCAGAGCGCCTACTGCGGCGCCAAGCACGCGATCCAGGGCTTCAACGAGTCGCTGCGCTGCGAGCTGCTGCACGACAAGAGCAACGTGCGCGTGACGATGGTGCAGATGCCGGCGGTCAACACGCCGCAGTTCTCCTGGGTGCTGTCGCGGCTGCCGCGGCACGCGCAGCCCGTGCCGCCGATCTACCAGCCCGAGGTGGCTGCGGACGCCGTCGTCTTCGCCGCCGACCACCCGCGTCGCCGCGAGTACTGGGTGGGCGGCAGCACCATGGGCACGCTCGTGGCCAACGCGATCGCACCCGGGCTGCTCGACCGCTACCTCGCCCGCACCGGCTACGACTCCCAGCAGACGTCGCAGCCGCGCGACCCCGACCAGCCGGTGAACCTGTGGGACCCGGCAGACGGCCTGGACGGCAAGGACTTCGGCGCGCACGGCGTGTTCGACAACAAGTCGACCACCCGGTCGTACCAGCTCTGGGCGAGCCAGCACCACGGCGTCGTCGCCGGCGTCGCCGCCGGTGCACTGGCTGCTGGTGTCGCGGGCCTGCGCAACGCCTGGCACGCGGCCCGGAGCCACTGATGCCCAGCGGCGCAACGGCTCTCGCGACGACGCTGGGGGCGGCCTGGGGCACGGTGCTGACCGCCCGGCCCGACCTGGTGCTGCGCGGGCTCGAGGGCCCCCCGGCCGACTCCACCGAGCAGACCGTGGCGAAGGTGCTCGGCGCACGCCAGCTGGTGCAGGCCGCGGCCATCGCCCGCTGGCCACGGGTCGCCGGACGGGTCGGCGGCGCCGCCGACCTCCTGCACGCCCTGACCATGGCCGCCCTGGCCACGTCGCCGAGGTACCGCCGCGTCGCCGCCACGAGCGGCGCCGTCGCCGTCGTCCTGGCGGCACTCGAGCTGAGAGGAGCGCGATCATGAGCTGGTTCAAGCGATCGAACGGTGCGACGGTCGAGTCCGTCGTCGACCGCGCGGTCACCGACATCCGCCACGGCCGGTTCGAGCGCTCGCTCTCGGCCCTCATGGGCGTCGGTGCAGCCGTGACGGCGGCCGAGATCTTCTTCGAGCACGACAAGGCGTCCTTCGGCAACCGCCTCATGTGGCTGCCGGTGGCGCTCGGCCCGGTGGGGACGGCCGCAGGAGTCGCGGGGGCCCTCAACGCCAAGGCCGCCCACACGGTGCTGCCGGTCGCGTCCGCCGCCATCGTGGCGAACGGCCTGCAGGGCACCTTCCTGCACGTGCGCGGCATCGGCCAGAAGCCGGGCGGCTGGCACAACGCCCGGTACAACGTCGAGATGGGGCCACCGCTGCTGGCCCCGTTGCTCGTCACGCTGGTCGGCGGCATGGGCCTGCTCGCGTCGCTGCTGCGTCGGGAGCGCTGACCCGTGCCGCGACACAGCGAGCCCACTGGGCAGACCCCCGGTGGCACCGACACGCACTTCCCGGGCTTCGACGTCCTCTCGCAGGCCGACCACTGGGACGACGAGACGCGTCGCGTGGTGCTCGACCGCACGCGTCCCCCCGGGCCCCTGCGCTTCTTCACCGACGCCGAGGCCCGCGCCGCCTCCGCGCTGTTCGACCAGCTGCTCGACCAGCGCAGCGAGCCCCGCGTGCCGGTGCTGCAGATGGTCGACTCGCGGCTGGCCGAGCACCAAACCGACGGCTGGCACTACGACGACATGCCCATCGACGACGACGCCTGGCGCCGCAGCCTCGCGGCACTCGACGCCGAGGCGCAGGCCTCGCGTGGCTGCTGCTTCGCCGACTGTTCGTGGGACGACCAGAGCCGCATCGTGGCGGGCGTCCAGGAGGCGGCCGACGGCGAGTGGCACGGGCTGCGCGCCGACCGCCTCTGGAGCCTGTGGACGCGGTACGCCTGCACGGCGTTCTACTCCCATCCCTGGGCCTGGAACGAGATCGGCTTCAGCGGACCGGCGTACCCGCGCGGCTACAAGAACGCGCACGTCGGCGGCCGGGAGCCGTGGGAGGTGCGCGAGCAGCGCCCCGTGAACCCGGTGGTGCACTCGTGAGCGGCCGGCTGCTGGGTGTGCTGCGCGACGGCTCGGCCGACGACGTCCGGGCGCGCAACGCCTCGGCGTGGCTGCTGCCGCTCAACGGTGACGAGCGGGTCGACCACCGGCTGCGCGACGACATGCGACGGTTCGACGACGACGACGAGGTCGACGTGGTCGTCGTGGGCGCCGGTGCCGGTGGGGCCACCATGACGCAGCGGCTCGCGCGCGCCGGGTGGCGCGTCGTCACCCTCGACGCCGGGCCCTTCTGGGACCCCGCTCGCGACTGGGTGTCCGACGAGGCCGGCTCACACGGCCTGTACTGGACCGAGCCTCGCCAGATCGGCGGGTCCGACCCGGTTCCCTTGGGTTCCAACAACTCCGGGCGCGGCGTGGGCGGCTCGATGATCCACTACGCCGGCTACACCCCGCGGTTCCACCCCAGCGACTTCGAGACGCAGACGCGCGACGGCGTCGGGGCCGACTGGCCGTTCTCCTACGCCGACCTCAAGCCGTACTACGAGGCGATCGAGGGTGAGCTCCCGGTGGCCGGCGAGGACTGGCCCTGGGGTGACCCGCACACCTACCCGCACCACGCCCATCCCGTCGGCGGGAACGGCGAGGTCTTCCAGCGCGGGGCTCGTGCGATCGGCGTCGAGACGCGCGTCGGGCCGGTGGCGATCGCGAACGGTCGGTTCGGCCACCGCCAGCACTGCATCTACCGCGGCTTCTGCCTGCAGGGGTGCAAGGTCAACGCCAAGGCCTCGCCGCTCATCACGCACATCCCCGACGCTCTCGCGCACGGCGCGGAGGTCCGGGCGCACTGCATGGTGACGCGCATCGGGTACGACGAGCGCACCGGCCGGGCGACCGGCGTCCACTACGTCAAGGACGGCGTCGAGCACTTCCAGCGCGCCGCGCACGTCGTGGTGGCCGGCTACTCGATCGAGACGCCGCGGTTGCTGCTGAACTCGGCCAACCGCCGCTTCCCGCAAGGCATGTGCAACGACTTCGACCTCGTCGGGCGCTACCTCATGGTGCAGGGCGCACCCCAGACGGGCGGGCGGTTCGACGACGAGGTGCGCATGTACAAGGCGCCACCCCCCGAGGTGTCGACCGAGCAGTTCTACGAGACCGACCCGAGCCGGCCGTACCAGCGCGGCTTCTCGATCCAGACCGTCTCGCCGCTGCCGATCACGTGGGCCGAGCACATCACGGGCCAGGGGCACTGGGGGCCGTCGTTGCGCGAGTACATGCGCGACTACGTGCACTGGTCGTGCCTGGGTGCGTTGTGCGAGTTCCTGCCCCAGGCCGACAACCGCGTGACGCTGTCGGACCAGGTCGACCGGCACGGTCTGCCGGTTGCGCACTTCTCGTACAGCCAGTGCGACAACGACCGCGCCCTCATGAAGGCCGCCGCCGAGGTGATGGAGTCGATCCTGCGCGCCGCAGGGGCCGACGAGGTCATCACCTTCAACCGCTACGCGCACCTGGTCGGTGGGGCCCGCATGGGAGCCGACGAGCGACACGGCGTCGTCGACGGCTACGGCCGCGCCTTCGCCGTCCCCAACCTGCTGATCACCGACGGCAGCACGCTGCCGACCCAGGGCTCGGCCAACCCGGCCCTCACGATCATGTCGGTCGCCGCTCGCGCGGCCGACCACCTGATCCGCACCGGAACGCCTACCGCCGCAACCACCGGGAGGAACCATGTCTGAGACCGTCGCCGACTTCCTGCTAGGCCGCCTGCGCGAGTGGGGGGTGGAGAAGGTCTTCGGGTACGCGGGTGACGGCATCAACGGCCTGCTGGCCGCCTGGGGCCGCGCTGATGACCACCCGGAGTTCGTCCAGGCGCGGCACGAGGAGATGGCGGCCTTCGAGGCGGTGGGCTACGCCAAGTTCTCCGGCCGGCTCGGGGTGTGCGTCGCGACGTCCGGCCCGGGCGCGATCCACCTGCTCAACGGCCTGTACGACGCCAAGCTCGACCACGTGCCCGTGGTGGCGATCGTCGGCCAGACGGCGCGCTCGGCGATGGGCGGGGCGTACCAGCAGGAGGTCGACCTGCAGACGCTGTTCAAGGACGTCGCCTCCGAGTTCGTGCAGATGGTGACCGTGCCCGAGCAGCTGCCGAACGTGATCGACCGCGCGATCCGCGTGGCCATCGCCGAGCAGGCGCCCACCGCGGTGATCATCCCCTCCGACGTCCAGGAGCTGGAGTACACGCCGCCGGGCCACGAGTTCAAGATGGTGCCGTCGTCCCTCGGTGTCGAGTGGCCCACCACGAGCCCGGACGACGCCGCCGTGCGCCGCGCCGCCGAGGTGCTCAACGCCGGCGAGAAGGTCGCGATCCTCGCCGGCCAGGGTGCGCGGGGCGCGCGGCAGGAGCTGATGCAGGTGGCTGACGCCTTGCAGGCCGGCGTCGCGAAACCGTTGCTGGGCAAGGACGTTCTCAGCGACGAGCTGCCGTACGTCACCGGCTCGATCGGCCTGCTGGGCACCCGGCCGAGCTACGAGATGATGAACGACGCCGACACGCTGCTCATCGTCGGCTCGAGCTTCCCGTACACGCAGTTCTACCCCGGGCTGTCGCAGGCGCGGGCCGTGCAGATCGACGTCGACGCCAAGCTCATCGGCATGCGGTACCCGAACGAGGTCAACCTCGTCGGTGACGCCGCCACGACGCTGCGCGCCCTGCTGCCGCTGCTGACCCCCAAGGGTGAGAGCTCGTGGCGCTCCAAGATCGAGTCGAACGTCGCCGAGTGGTGGGGTGACATGGAGGCCGAGGCGATGGTGTCGGCCGACCCGATCAACCCGATGCGGCTGTTCTACGAGCTGTCGTCGCGCATGCCGGACGACCTCATGGTGATGGCCGACTCCGGCTCGTCGGCGAACTGGTACGCCCGCCAGCTGAAGTTCCGCGGCGACATCCGCGGCTCGCTGTCTGGAAACCTGGCGACGATGGGGCCCGGCGTCCCGTACGGCATCGGCGCGAAGTTCGCCCACCCCGACCGGCCCGTCGTGGTGTTCGCCGGGGACGGCGCGATGCAGATGAACGGCATGGCCGAGCTGATCACCATCAAGCGCTACTGGGAGCGGTGGTCGGACCCGCGGCTGGTCGTCGCCGTCCTGCACAACGACGACCTCAACCAGGTGACGTGGGAGATGCGCGCCATGGGCAGGTCCCCGAAGTTCCCCGAGTCGCAGACGCTTCCGAGCGTCGACTACGCGGCCTTCGCGGCGAGCCTCGGGCTGGCCAGCCGGACGCTCACCGACCCCGACGACCTGGGTGCGGCCTGGGACGAGGCGCTGTCCGCCGACCGTCCCACGCTGCTCGACGTCCACACCGACCCCAACATCCCGCCGATCCCGCCGCACGCGACCTTCCAGCAGATGAAGGCGACGGCCGAGGCGCTGATCAAGGGCGACGAGGACCGCTGGGGCGTGGTCAAGGAGGGCATCAAGACCAAGGCCCAGGAGCTCCTGCCCCACCACTCGAGCTGATGGCGGGGCACTCGCCCGTCGTCGAGGACCTGCGGACGACGGTGCTGACCGTGCCGACGGACGCGCCCGAGTCCGACGGCACGGCGCAGTGGACGTCGACGACCATGGTCGTGGTGCGGGTGCGCAGCGAAGGCGTCACCGGGCTGGGCTGGACCTACGGCCCGGCCGCCTGCGGTGCGCTCGTCGACGGGCTGCTGCGCAAGGTCGTGGTCGGGCGGCCCGTGGCGGCCGCGACCGGCACGTGGGACGCGATGGTGCACCGGGCACGCAACGCCACGCGCGCCGGAGCGGTCGGCTACGCGATCTCGGCGGTCGACGTCGCCCTGTGGGACCTCAAGGCGCGCCTGCTCGACACCTCGCTCGCCGACCTGCTGGGCCGCGCCCACGACGAGGTGCCGGTGTACGGCAGCGGCGGCTTCACGTCGTACGACGACGACCGGCTCACCGAGCAGCTGCGCGGCTGGGTGGTCGACCAGCAGATCCCCCGCGTGAAGATCAAGATCGGTCATCCCGGCGGTGTGCACCACCAGCGCGACGTCGAGCGCATGATGCTGTCTCGCCACGCGATCGGTGCCGACGCCGAGCTGTTCGTCGACGCCAACGGCGCCTACACCGCCAAGCAGGCGGTGCGGGCCATCGACGCCGCGCAGCAAGCCGGAGCCGACGTGACGTGGTTCGAGGAGCCGGTGTCGTCCGACGACCTCGACGGGCTGCGGCTGGTGCGCGAGCACACGACGTCCGACGTCGCGGCGGGGGAGTACGGCACCGACGTCGGCTACTTCCGGCGCATGTGCGTGGCCGGCGCGGTCGACTGCCTGCAGGCCGACGCCACGCGCTGCGGCGGCTACACCGAGTGGCTGCGGGCGGCGGCGGTCGCCGCGTCGTTCGAGCTGGACGTCTCGGCCCACTGCGCACCCAACCTGCACGCACCCGTCGCGGCGGCGGCACCGAACCTGCGGCACATCGAGTGGTTCCACGACCACGTGCGGATCGAGCAGCTGCTGCTGCGCGGTGCGCTCGACCCGCAGGGCGGCAGCGTCACGCCCGACCCTGACCGGCCCGGTCACGGGCTCACCTTCGACGACGACGCCGCCGAGCGGTTCGTCGTCCCGACCCCAGGAGACGTGCAGTGAGCGGCGATCCCCCGCTGTGGCAGGACTTCCCCCCGGACGTGCTGCGCGAGTACTCCCTGATCGCCGACGGCCACCGCGGTGCCCTCATCGGGCCACGCGGTGACATCGCCTGGATGTGCGCGCCCCGGTGGGACTCCCCGGCGGTGTTCGCCTCCCTGATCGGCGGGGGCGGCATCTACGCCGTCACGCCCGACGAACCCTTCGTGTGGGGCGGCTACTACGAGCCCGGCACCCTCATCTGGCGCAGCCGCTGGGTGAGCACCCGCACGACCATCGAGTGCCGTGAGGCGCTCGCGATGCCCGGTGACGCCAAGCGCGTGGTGCTGCTACGTCGGGTCGACGCGGTCGAGGACGAGGCGCGGATGCGCGTCGTGCTCGACCTGCGCACGGACTTCGGGGCGCAGTCGCTGCGTGAGCTGCACCGCAGCGACGACGGCGTCTGGACCGCCCGCACCGGTGACCTCTGGGTGCGCTGGCGTGGCGCCGAGCGGGTCGAGGTCGACGACGCCGGACGGCTGCGCACGCACCTGAAGGTGCCAGGCGGCCAGCACCACGACCTGGTACTGGAGGTCAGCGACGCCCCGCTGCCGGAGCCCGAGCCCGTCGACGAGCTCTGGCAGCGCACCGAGCGCGAGTGGCGCGACGACGCCCCGGCGTTCGAGTCGACGCTCGCTCCCCGCGACGCGCAGCACTCCTACGCGGTGCTCAAGGGGCTCACGTCGCCCGGTGGTGGCATGGTCGCCGCCGCGACGCTCGGCATCCCGGAGCGGGCGGAGAAGAACAACTCGTACGACTACCGCTACGTGTGGTTGCGCGACCAGGCGTACGCCGGGCTGGCCGCAGCCGTGAGCGGTGCGTTCCCGCTGCTGGACGCCGCCGTCTCGTTCGCCACCGCGCGGCTGCTCGAGCACGGCGACCGCCTCGCACCGGCGTACCGGGTCGACGGCACCGACCTGCCGCACGAGCGCCGGCTCGACCTGCCGGGGTACCCGGGTGGCTCCGACATCGTGGGCAACTGGGTGGTGGGCCAGCGCCAGCTCGACGTCCTGGGTGAGCTGCTGCAGCTGTTCGCCGTGGCGGCGCGGCACGACCGGCTCGACCACGACGGCCGCCGGGCCATGGAGCTCGCCGTGCGCCTCATCGAGGACTGGTGGCCGCAGCCGGACGCCGGCATCTGGGAGCTGCACGACCGGTGGTGGACGCACTCGCGGCTGGCGTGCGTCGCCGGCCTGCACCAGGCGGCGGCCCAGACGAGCGCGGTCGAGGCGCGCCAGTGGGTCGACCTCGCGGGCACGATCCTCGACGAGACGACGCGGCGCTGCCAGGCCACCGACCGCAGCTGGCGCCGCGCCGCCGACATCAGTGGGGTCGACGCCTCCCTGCTGCTCCCGCCGGTGCGAGGTGCGTTGCCGCCCGACGACGACCGCACGGTCGCCACGCTGGCGGCGGTGCGCGACAACCTCACCGACGACGGCTTCGTGTACCGGTTCCGCCACCAGGACGACGACCTCGGCTCCGACGAGGGGGCGTTCGTCCTGTGCGGCTTCATCATGGCGCTCGCGGAGTGGCACCAAGGCGACCAGGTCGCTGCCGTCCGGTGGTTCGAGCGCAACCGTGCCGCGTGCGGCCCGCCCGGCCTGTACGCCGAGGAGTACGACGTCGTCCAGCGCCAGCTGCGCGGCAACCTGCCCCAGGCGTTCGTGCACGCCATGCTGCTCGAGACGTCCAGCCGGCTCGCCGGGCCGCCGCCCCCGAGGGGTTAGCCGGTCAGCAGTCGTCGTCTTCGCAGCCGGGCAGGGGTTCGGGTCGGGTGGTGACCTGCAGGCCGTTGCGGAGGGTCCAGGTGGTGTGGCGGGGTCCTTGGCCGGGGCCGGTGTGCAGNGTGGGATCGCACCAGCTGGTGGGTTTTGGGCTGGTGGTGGGGTCGGCATTTGGGGTCGAGGTTGACCACGGCGGTGGGGCCGCGGGGCCAGGGGTCGTCGTGGTCGAGGTCGCAGGTGCGGGCTGGTCGTGCGCAGTCGTAGGAGGTGCAGGTGGGGGCTTCGGCGTGGACGTGGCGGGTGATGNNNNATGGTGGGGTGGCGGTAGCGGTCGGTGCTGGTTGGTGGGGGGTGGGCGAGGGAGGCGCGAACGGCCTCCACGAGCGTGTCTCGGCTCCGCGCGACGCCGGGCTCGGTGAGGCGCGCGACGTGGGTCAGGGCGTCGGTGTCGTCGATGACGAGCACCTGCACGGCGCTGCCGTGGCCCAGCTGGCCCAGCTGGCCCAGCTGGCCTGCTGGAGCTGCTGGTGGGCGAGGTCGCGGGCGCTGGCGGCGTCCAGGGGTGTGGGGGTGC
>NZ_LMER01000019.1:105839-190324 GCF_001426435.1 Angustibacter sp. Root456
GGTGCGCACGTGTCGTTGTTGCAGGGCCCGTGCGCGGCGGCGGTGGGCGGCGTGCTGGTCGGCGCGCACGACCGCGCGGTGCACCCGGGCCTTCCAGGCGCGCGGGGACGGCCCGTCCCACACCGGCCCGTCGAGCNGCGCCGACGAGCCGTTCGGCCACGCGGCCAGCGCGTCCAGCGCGGTCGGCATCACCGTGGCCAGGCGTTCGGCCAGCGCGAGCAGGTCACCAGCCGCGGCCAGGCTGATCCCGAGCGTGGCGGCGATCTCGGTCTCGGCCAGCGAGCGCACGAACGTGTCCACGTCGCTGCCGTGCAGCACCTGCGGCCCGGCCGCGGTGCACTCGGCCAGCACGTCCAGCGCCCACCGCAGCCGCTCGGCCTCGACGGCCAGCAGCCGCCCCTGCAGCCGGCGACCCGGCTCGATCAGCTCCGACCGCGCCCCAGCAGCGCCCTCGACCCCGAAGGGCGAGGAGGCAGCCAGGGCGGTGTTCTCCATGCCCACCAACCTAGAAGAGACCACCGACAGCCATGTCAGTTGTTGCNGTTCGCAGACCCTGCTCTGCGCTCAGGGTCGCCGGGGCCCGACAGTGAGGGGTAGTCAGCAGGTGACCGACTCGGGGGTCGTGGCGCGTTCGCGCTGAGCCGGCACGGTCACCGCGGCGCCCTGGGCCGGCTCAGCGGACGCCCCCACGCCGTTGGCCGCGTCGGGGATCACCCGCTCGAGCTGGCCGAGCACCACGACCATGAGCGCACAGCCCACGAGCAGCACGGCCACGAACGGCACCGTGAGGTGGTGACCGAGCAGGAAGCCCGCCACCACCGGGCCACCGATCGCCGCGACCTGGAACACCATGGACCCCACCGCGTTGTAGCGGCCGCGCAGGTGCGCCGGGGCCAGGTCGTTGGTGATCGCGGGCACGACGGGCGACTGGAAGGTCTCGCCGAGGGCGAAGACCGCCATGCTCGCCGACAGCAGCACGCCCGCCACGACCGAGCCGGGCACGAGCCCGGCCAGGCCCATGAGCGACCACGACGCCGCCCACACCAGGCTCATGAGCATGAGCACCCGGGTGCGCCGGTGGCCCTCGATGCGCTGGATCACGATGAGCTGGAGCACCACGATCGTCGCGGTGTTGACGGCGAACGCGATGCCGATGAGCTTCGTCGACGCCTCGGCCACGGTGCGCGCGTACGCCGTCCAGCCGGCCTCGAACTGCGCGTAGCCCACGAAGGCGCCGAAGAACACGACCACCAGGAACCGCCGGAAGGCGCGGTCGGACAGCACGGCACGGTAGCTGCCCGCGGGTGCCGGCTCGTCGGCGTCCGCGTGGTGCTGCACGGCGTTGCCGACGTGCCGCAGCGGCAGCGCCAGCACGCAGAGCGGCGCCAGGAACGACACGGCGTTGAGCAGGTAGATGACCTGGAACGTCCACGGCTCGGACGTCGACACGAACAGCCCCGAGGCCAGGCCACCCACCCCGATGCCGAGGTTGAGCACGGTGAAGCTCGTGCCGTAGTACCGCTGGCGGATCGCCGGCGGGATCACGGCGGCGACCAGGGACTGCGACGCCGGCCAGAAGACCGCCTGGCCGAGCCCGAGCAGCCCGAACGCCACGGCGGCGCTCGCCGCCGACGTCGCGAAGGCCAGGAGCGCGCTGCCGAGCAGGTTCGCGACGAGCGCCAGCATCTGCAGGCGCCGCGGGCCGTACCGGTCGATGACCGCGCCGATCGGCCCGAGCAGCGCCAGCGCGACCGTCGACGGCACCGCGAGCAGCAGGCCCACCGTGGTCAGTGACAGGTGGCGCACCTCGTGCAGGTAGACCACGCCGAACGGCAGCACGAAGCCGATCCCGAGCGCGTCGACGATGACCGTCGACAGCAGCAGGCGGCCCTCGCGCGGCAGGTCGTGCCAGAGCGAGGACAGGCTGGGGCGGGACGTGGAACGCGTGGCGGTGGACACGTCGTCGATGGTCGCAGTCGCCACCGACACGACCCAACTCGATTACTGCGGTCGAGCGACGCCTACCCTGTCGGGGTGGACCTCGCCGTCGGATTCGACCTCGACATGACTCTCGTCGACTCGCGCGCGGGCATCGTCGCGACGGCGCAGGCGGCCGTGGCCGAGCACGGCGGCCACGCCCCCACCGACGAGCTGGCCGCGCTCATCGGCATCCCGCTCGACGACATGCTCGCGCCGTTCGTGCCCTCCCACCTGCTGGCGACGACGGCCGACCGCTACCGCGAGCTCTACCCGACGCTCGGTGTGCCGCACTCGCGTCCGCTGCCAGGTGCCGAGCAGTCGCTGCAGCAGGTACGCGCGCTGCACGGCCGGGTCGTGGTGGTGAGCGCCAAGCCGGAGTCGTCGGTGCGCATGGTGCTCGAGCGTGCCGGGCTGGAGCCCGACGTCGTGGTCGGCGGCCTGTTCGGCGCCGACAAGGGCATCGCGCTGCGCGACCACCGCGTCGCGGTGTACGTCGGCGACCACCCAGGCGACATGGTCGGGGCAGCGGCGGCCGGCGCGCACGGCGTCGGCGTCCCCACCGGCCCCAACGACGCCGAGGTGCTGCGCGCGGCCGGCGCGGGCGTGGTGCTCGACGACCTCACGCACTTCCCGGCCTGGCTCGACGCGCACGTGCTCGACCGGCGGCTGGCCGACCTCGAGGGCCGGCTCGCGGAGCTGGACTCGCTCCTGGTGGCCTTCTCGGGGGGTGCCGACTCCGCCTTCCTGCTGGCCGCGGCCGTGCGCGCCCTCGGGCCCGAGCGCGTCGTGGCCGCCACCGCCGTCAGCAGCTCGCTCGCCAGCGGTGAGCTCGACGACGCCCGCGCGTTCGCCGAGGGGCTGGGCGTCCGGCACCTCACGCCGTCCACCGACGAGATGGCGCGCGAGGGCTACCGCGCCAACGCCGGCGACCGCTGCTTCTTCTGCAAGGCCGAGCTGCTCGACGTCCTCGGGCCGCTGGCGACGGAGCTGGGCGTGGCGGCCATCGCCACCGGCACGAACGCCGACGACGTGATCGCCGGCTTCCGGCCCGGCATCCGGGCGGCGGCCGAGCGTGGCGCGCTGACGCCGTTGCGCGACAGCGGGTTCACCAAGGCGCAGGTGCGCGCAGCGTCCGCGCAGTGGCAGCTGCCGACGTGGGACAAGCCCGCCGCGGCCTGCCTGTCGAGCCGCATCGCCTACGGCGTGCAGATCACCCCGTCGGGCCTGGCGCGCGTCGACCGGGCGGAGGCCGCGGTGCGCACGTGGTTCGCGGGCGCCGGACTGCCGCTGCGCGACCTGCGGGTGCGCGACCTCGGGGGCGACCGCGCGCGCGTCGAGGTCGACCGTGACGCCCTGACGGCGCTCGACGGTCGGGCCGACGAGCTCGCTGCGGCCGTGGCGGCCGCAGGGTTCGCGACCACCGAGGTCGACCCGCGCGGGTTCCGTTCGGGCTCGATGAACGAGCTGCTGAGCCAGCCCGAGCAGTTCCGCTGACCCGCCGCTCCGGTGTCCGCGACGTCGGACGGCGGCCACGAACTGGGTGGACACAGCGGTTACATTGGTGCCTATCTCGGGCGTGACCTCCGCAGTTGTCGGGGGGCACGCCCTTCCGGCATGGTGCCGCGCGCCATGCCCTACCGCAGCGAGGGGTTTCAGGTGCCGACTGGCAAGGTCAAGTGGTTCGACGCCGCCAAGGGGTTCGGGTTCATCGGCTCGGACGAGGGCGGCGACGTCTTCCTGCCCAGCTCCTCACTGCCCGCGGGCACGACGTCGATCAAGGGCGGCACGCGGGTGGAGTTCAGCGTCGTCGAGGGGCGGCGCGGATCGCAGGCCCTGCAGGTGACCCTGCTCGACGCGCCGCCGTCCGTGGCCGCCCGCACGCGGCGCCCGGCTGACGACCTCAGCGTCATCGTCGAGGACCTCATCAAGGTGCTCGACGGCATCGGCAACGGCCTGCGCCGTGGTCGCTACCCCGACAAGGCGACGGGCGCGAAGGTCGCCTCGCTGTTGCGCGCGGTGGCGACCGACCTCGAGGGCTGAACCTGCGCCACCGGGGTGGGCTCAGGGGGTGCGGCGCACCCGCGAGGTGAGCAGGGTGCGCACAGTCAGCGCGAGGACGACGGCGAGCCCGACCGCAGCCAGGCCGAGCCCCCACGCGCCGCCGAGCGGCAGCACGATGCCGAGCGCGCCGCCGACGACCCACGCGAGCTGCAGCACCGTCTCTGACCGCGCGAAAGCCGACGTGCGCACCGACTCGGGCACCTCCCGCTGCACGAGGGCGTCGAGGGCCAGCTTGGCGAGCGCCGACGACAACCCGGCGAGCAGCCCGGTCACGAGCACGGGCAGCAGCCCGTAGCCGAGCGCCCCGACGGCGGCGCCGACCGCCGCGAGCCCCACCATCGCCGTGGCCACCACCTCCGGCGTCAGGCGGCGCAGGACGGCGCCCAGCGACGTCCCGATGGTGTTGCCCAACCCGGCCGCACCCGCCACCAGCGCGATCACCCCGAGCAGCGGCAGGGAGCTCGTGATCGGGTCGGTGCGCAGGGCGAACGCGAGGAACAGCGTGAGGAAGCCGGTGAACGCCCGCAGCGCCGCCACGGCCCGCAAGCCGAGCACCACTCGCGGGCCGATGCTCCACCGCTGGCGGCGGTCCTGAGGTGCCTCGGACGACAGCCGCGCGTCCACCTCGCCCACGGCGGAGTCGACGCGGCGCGGTAGGGCCAGGGCCAGGCCGGTGCCCACCGCGAACACGGCGAAGGCCAGCCGCAGCGCCCACTCCGGGCCGATCCGGGTGAGCCCCGCACCGACGGGCGAGGCCACGGTGACGGCGACGATCCCGCCGAGCAGCACCCGCGAGTTGGCGGTCACCAGGCTCAGGGCCTGCGGCTGCACGCGCGGGATGGCGGCCGCCCGCGTGAGGCCGTAGGCCTTGCTCGCCACCAGGTGGCCGAACGCGGCCGGGTAGAGCGCGAAGGCCTCCTTGCCGCCAGCCACCGCACCGGCCATCACCCAGGCCAGGAACGCCCGCGACACCAGCGTCAGCGCGAGCGCGTACCGGCGTCCGTGCCGGAACCGGTCGAGCAGCGGGCCCACCACCGGCGCCATCAGCGAGAACGGCAGCATCGTCACGAGCAGGTAGAGCGCCACCCGGCTGCGCGCCTCGCCCACCGGCACGGCGAAGAAGACGGTGTTGGCCAAGGCGATGAGCACCAGCGCGTCACCCGCCGCCGACACCGCGTGCAGCTCGATCACCTTGGCCAGACCGGACTCGCCGGCGCCCTGCGCCCGCGTGGCGCTGCGCACGCGCCGACGCGCGGCCCCCCCGACCCGGGCCGACGCGCGCCCGAACGACCGGCCCACCTCGGCCGCGCGGTGCAGCGCCGGCCGCCGCCGCTCGCCATCTCGGGGGTCCACCCGCTCATCCTGCCCGTCAGGCGCGACGACACGGGCCGCTCGCCACGAGATCTCAGGGGTGTGTTCGCATCGCGGGGCCGTCTACGGGACAATCGGCGGGTGCCCACTGACACCACCGCACCGACCGCCGCGCGGCGCTCGCGACCGGCCACCGCTGACGCCGCCCTCGTCGCCGCCGTCGACGTCGCCCTCGCCGCCGCGCAGGACGTCGCCGAGCCGGGAAGCGTCGGGGAGCACCTCGGAGCCACGGGCGAGGGCGAGCGCGTCGTCACGCACGCGTTCGCCTGCACCTCCACGGCCTACCGCGGGTGGCAGTGGTCGGTGACCCTCGCCCGGGCGCCCCGCTCGCGCACCGTCACGGTGAGCGAGGTGCACCTGCTGCCGGGTGCCGACTCGGTGCTGGCACCCCAGTGGCTGCCGTGGGCCGACCGGCTCGCGCCGGGCGACCTGTCACCAGGAGACGTCCTGCCCAAGCGCGTCGACGACCCGCTGCTCGAGCAGGGCTTCGAGGCCACCGGGGACGAGGACATCGACGCCGTCGCCGTCTGGGAGCTCGGCCTCGGACGCCCCCGCGTGCTCTCGCCGGCTGGCCGCGACGAGGCCGCTCAGCGCTGGTACGACGGCGAGCACGGCCCGCACGACCCGCACGCCGAGCAGGCGCCCGCCCAGTGCACGACCTGCGGATACTTCGTACCCATGGCGGGTGCGCTGCGGCAGGTCTTCGGGGTCTGCGCCAACCAGTGGTCGCCGTCCGACGGCAAGGTCGTGAGCCTCGACCACGGCTGCGGCGCGCACAGCGAGGTGGACGTCGAGCGCCGTCCCGAGCCGATCGACGAGCCGGTGCTCGACGAGCTGGGTTACGAGCCGGTGCTGATCGAGCGCGCTGAGCCCATCGGCGAGCCTGCCGCAGACGGCTGATCTTCTCGTCCGAGACGTTCCCAGCTGTCCGGGCCCGCTGCTAGGGTCCGCTCACTCGTGCAGCAGGGGGTCGGGGTCATGCGTCGTCGCGCGCTCTTCGTGGGTCTGGTCACGTCGTCGTTGCTGGGCGGTGCCATCGGCGCCGGGACGGCGGCCGGTGCGGCGCCCCTGGCCGCGCCGGCGGCTGCGATCAGCGCTACCGCGTGGCCCGGCGTCGACTCCGCCGTCGCCGACCCGGCCGACACCGTGGCGGTGCCGCGGTCGCCGGAGGTGAGCCCCATCCCGCGGCGCGTGCTCGCGTCCTCCGGCGGCACCCGCCTCATCCTGCAGCCCGACTCCGACGGTGCCTGGTGGCTGTGGTGGCAGCAGGGCACGGACGAGCCGGTGCGCTCGGCCCAGCAGGTGCGCAACCCGCGGGCAGTGGAGGCCTCGGCGTCGTCCGCGCACGTGGTCGTGCACGACAGCGCCTACCTCACCATCGACCTGGCTGCTCGCACGATCACGCCACTGACGCTGGAGCCGGGGTGGACCTTCGTCGCGGCCACACCGGACGGGTACGTCGACGTCAACCGCACGACGAAGGTACTGCGCCGGCACCTGGCTGGTGGCTCGACGTCGACCCTCGCGACCGATGCGTTCTTCACGACCTGGCCGGGCAACCGCCCGGCCGCCGCCGACGCCACGGGCGTGGTGCTGTCCGACGGTGGGGTCCGGTGGTACCCGTTCGACGGTGGCCCGTCGGTGGTCCTGGCCACTGGCCAGTTCGTACCGGACACGTTCGCGGTGTCACCGTCTTCCGTGGCGTGGACCACGAGGGCGTTCGCGGGGAACGCCACCCAGCCGGCGCAGCCACCGTCCGTTCGGCGCGTGCTCAAGACGGGCGGCCCCGTCGCCACGCACCCCGTCGACGAGCTCATCACGGACCTCGCCATCACCGACGACGCCACGGCGTGGAGCGGCCGGCTGCTGAACAGCAGCGGGACGGCGGCAGCCGGCACGCGCTTCGCGGGGGTGGGCAACGCCGACCTGACCCAGGTCACAGCGCTACCCGAGATGAACTCCGCCTCGGCCGTCGCCGAGGCGGACCACCTGCTCCTGACCGACGACGCACCGGCGTCCGAGGCGGGGTTGTACGCCGTCACCGCCGACGGGACGACGACGCTGCAGACCCGCACCACGCCGCCGCTGCGCTCGGTGCGGGCCTTCGCCTTCGACGGTGAGCACGTCGTCGAGGAGCAGCTCGAGAACGGACTGCCGGCTGCTGTGGGCGCACACCGCGTGACGGCAGACGGTGTCGGCCCGCTGCAGGCGCTCGACCGGCCGGCGGGCAACGCGCCGACGACGCTCGCGCTCGCGGCCGGCCGGCTGGCACGCCAGGCGGGTGCGACGACGTTCTCCGACCTGGATACCACCGTCGGTGCGTGGTCGTACTGCTGCGGGGCCGCGGCTCCAGCGGTGCAGCAGGTCGAGGCGTCGGGGACCACCGCCGTCGTGGCAGGCACGGTGGTCGACATGACGACCGGCCGCGCGCGCTTCACGCTGCCGGGCGCGCGCACCTGGGCGATCTTCGGTGACGCGCTCGCGTGGTCGACCGACACCGGCGAGGTGTGGCGTCGCACGCTCGCGACCCCGCCGTCGAAGGTGGTCGCGGCCGCGTGCACCGGTGGCTGCGCCGCGCAGGTCGGTCTGTGGGGTGACCGCCTCCTCGTGCAGCCGAAGGTGGGCGATCTGCAGGTGCGCACGACCTCGGGGGCGCTCCTGCGGACGCTGCCGGCGCTACCGGCGGCCGAGGGGCCGTGGGCTCCGGCCCTGACCCTCGAGGACGGCGTCCTCGCGTGGGTGCAGCCGGTCTCGGGCACCGCCGGTGTGCTGCGGGTGGTGGATGTCGACGCCGCTGACCCCACGGTCGTGGACGTCGCCCAGGCGGTGCGGCTGCCCGGCCTGCGAGCCGTCGAGCTGCGCGACGGCCGGCTGATGTGGCTGGCCGGCGACCGCGGGTTGCGGCTGGCGCGACTGCCCCTGACCAGGATGCCGCGCGTCGTGCTGACGGCGCTGTCGGCACCGTCGGCGTTCTCGCCCAACCACGACGGGGTGCACGACACCTGGGTGCTCGACGGGATCGCCTCGGCACCCTTGGCAGGCGCCGTGACCCTCGCCGTCACCCGGGCCGGTTCCCCCGTGCGCACGGTCACTGCCACCTCGCACAGCGGGCGGTTCTCACTCGCCTGGAACGGGCTCACGACGTCAGGCAGCGCGGCCCCCGAGGGGGTCTACACGTGGCAGCTGCGGGCCACCTCCGCCTCGGGCCGGCCACTGACGGGACTCGGCAGGGCGGTCACCGGCCAGCTGGCGCTGCGGCGCAGCACCGCCTCGACGGTCGTGTCCGCTCCCGAGGTGGTGTCCAACGTCTCGACCACCTCCCTGTTCCCTGTGCGGTGGCGCACGACGACGACTCAGCCGAGCTGGTCGACCATCACCAACCAGCTGCAGGTGGCGGGTCGCGAGTCCGGTTCGAGGCAGTGGAGCGGCTGGCAGCAGTTCGACGTCAAGACGGCGACCGGGCGCACCTTCGACCCGCGCACGACCATCTGGCCCACCGCACGGCAGTGGCGGTTCCGCGCGCGAGCAGTCGCCGCGGGGGGAGCGCCGGGCCCCTGGTCGCCCTACGTGTCGGCGAACATCCCGGTCGACGACAACGCCAGGGGTGCGCTGAAGTACTCGGGCGCGTGGTCGTTGCAGCGCGTGCGCGGAACGTTCATGGGCACCCAGCACCGGGCCAACCGCTACGGCGCCTCGGTCACCGTCTGGCCGAACATGCAGTCACGCCTCGTCCGCGTGCTGATGACGACGTGCCCGACGTGCGGCAAGGTGAGGATCCAGGTCGACGGCGGCAGCTGGCTCACCGTCGACACGTACTCGCGAACGGTCCGCCGCCGCAAGCTGGTGTACCGCAGCACGAAGCCGACCAGTGACCACCGTGTCACGGTGCGCTCCGTGGCGTCGGGTTCGCGGCCGTACGTCTACCTGGACGGCGTGGTCTTCGAGCCGTGAGCCGGTCACCCGGCTGAGTGGTCGCGGCCGGTGCGCGCGCCGGCCGCGTTGCCGCGCCCGCGCAGCAGGTAGGCCAGACCGACCAGCCCCAGGACGATCCCGCTGACGCACGCCCACGGCCACCACGAGCGGTCGCCCGTGTGCAGCGCCGGCACGAGCAGGACGACGGCGAGCGCCACCACCCAGCCGAGCAGGCCGAACGACACGATGCGCACCGAGTCGACCTGGATCGGCTGCAGCGGCTCGGGTGCGGCGTCCGTCGTCCGTGGCGTGCTCACGAGGTCAGCCTAGGCCCGGATCGGATGAGGGCACGCCCCACGCCCGGCCGCGACTCTGGCAGCATGTGCGCCGTCCGGTCGCCGTCGCCCGGCCCTCCCCCCGTGCACGACCTCGAAGGGTCCTTCATGTCCGCGAAGAACCGCAAGCGCCCCGCTGCGTCCGGGAGCACCCGCACCACCACCAAAACCGCCGAGCGCCCCCCGGTGGCCAGTGGCAACGCGCTCGAGCGCTACTTCCGCATCGCCGAGCGCGGTTCCACCGTCGGCCGCGAGGTCCGCGGTGGCCTGGCGACCTTCTTCACGATGGCCTACATCGTGGTGCTGAACCCGCTGATCATCGGCACCCAGGCCGACAGCACCGGCGCGTTCCTCGGCGGCGGCAGCGCACCGAACCTGGCCAAGGTCGCCGCGGCCACCGCGCTGGTCGCGGGCGTCATGACGATCCTGATGGGTGTCGTGGCCAACTACCCGCTCGCGCTCGCCACCGGCCTCGGGCTCAACGCGTTCGTCACCTTCGGCGTGGCCAAGCTGCCCGGCATGACCTGGGCCGACGCCATGGGCCTGGTGGTCATCGAGGGCCTGATCATCCTGGTGCTCGTGCTCACGGGCTTCCGGCAGGCGGTGTTCCGCGCGGTGCCTCCGCAGCTCAAGGTCGCGATCAGCGTCGGCATCGGGCTGTTCATCACGATCATCGGTCTCGTCGACGCAGGCATCGTGCGCAAGCCGGCCGGCCCCACGCCGGTCGAGCTCGGCATCGGCGGGTTCCTCGCCGGGTGGCCGGTGCTGGTGTTCGTCATCGGCCTGCTGGCCATCATCATCATGCTCGTCAAGGGCGTGCGCGGCGCGATCCTCTACGGCATCGTCGGCGCCACCGTGCTCGCGATCATCGTCGAGGCGGTCGGCAACATCGGCAGCCAGACCGACGCCACCGGCAAGGTCGTCAACCCCAAGGGCTGGGGCCTGAACGTGCCGACCCTGCCCGACCAGATCGCCGCCAAGCCCGACTTCGGGCTGCTCGGCCACTTCAGCCTGCTGGGCTCGTTCTCGGCCATCGGCGTCGTGAGCGCCGTGCTGCTGATCTTCACCCTGATGCTCGCCGACTTCTTCGACACCATGGGCACTGTCGTGGCCATCGGGGAGGAGGGTGGCCTGCTGGACGCCGAGGGCAACCCGCCGCACGTCGAGCGGATCCTGGTGGTCGACTCGATCGCCGCCGCTGCGGGTGGCGCGGCGAGCATCTCGAGCAACACCTCGTACATCGAGTCGGCGTCGGGTGTCGGCGAGGGGGCGCGCACCGGCTTGGCCTCGGTGGTCACCGGTGTGCTGTTCCTGCTCGCCACGTTCCTGGCGCCGCTGGTCGCGGTGGTGCCCTACGAGGCGGCGACGCCGGCACTGGTGGTCGTCGGCTTCCTGATGATGCAGCAGGTCAAGGGGATCGCCTGGGACGACCTCGACATCGCGATCCCGGCCTTCCTCACCATCGTGCTGATGCCGTTCACGTACTCGATCACGGCCGGCATCGGCGCGGGCTTCGTGGCCTACGTGGTCATCAAGATCGTGCGCGGCCGCGCGAGCGAGCTCCACGTGCTCATGTGGGTGACCGCCGTCCTGTTCGTCATCTACTTCGCGATCGACCCGATCAAGCAGCTGCTCGGCGTCAGCTGACCCACCCGGCGCAGATACCCGTCGAGATCCGGCTCGAGACCCGCTCAGGCGGCCCTCACGACCGGAGATCGGCGGGTATCTGCGTAGACGGCGGGGGCGGGGGCGGGCCTAGCGTGGGCGCATGACGACTGACCGCAGCTCTTGGCTCACCCACGAGGCCTATCTCGCGGCCTTCACCGCTGACGCCCGACGGCTCTCGCAGCTCGCCCGCGGCGGCGACGCCAGCGCCGCGGTGCCCACGTGCCCCGGCTGGACGCTGCTCGACCTCGTGCGGCACGTCGGTGACGTCTACGCCCACAAGGTGGCGCTGCTGCGCCTGGGCCGGCGTCCGCAGCAGGGGGAGTGGCCGCTGGGTGACGGCCTGGCGTTCACCGAGGCGCTCGACCGGCACGACGCCGAGCAGCGCGAGCTGGCGCAGCTGCTCGCGGACGTCGGCCCCGACGCCGCGTGCTGGACGTGGATGGAGGGTGCCGGTGAGGGCACCTGCGCCGCCTGGGCGCGGCGGATGGCCCACGAGGCGCTCGTGCACCGCGTGGACGCCGAGGCCGCCGTGGGTGCACCGCTGCACCGCGCGGCGCCGGGCCTGGCCGCGGACGGCGTCGACGAGGTGCTCACCTGGATGGCGGGCGATCCGGACGTGGTCGCGGAGCCGCAGTCGGCATCCGGTGCGCCGGGCACGGTGCTGCTCGACTGGGGTGCGGGCGGGCGGCTGGTCGCTCTGCCGGACGGTGGCCACGACGTCCGCGCGCTCTCGCCGGCGCAGGCGGCAGGCGCGGTCACGGACGCAGTCCTGCGCGGCGACGCGCTCTCGCTCGACCTCTACCTGTGGGGGCGGCTCGAGGCCCTGCCGCCGCTGATGCGCGGAGACCTCGACGTGGTGGAGATCTCCGGCAGCGCTCCTGTGCTCGAGCGCCTGGGGGGCCGGGTAGCCGCGGCGACGCAGTAGCCACCGGCACGGAATGGCTCAAGGCCAGTCGGTGTTGTGCCGATCGTTAGCATGGTTAATGAGCACAAGTAATGAGGTAGGCTAACGACCGATGGCAACTCACAGCACCACGAACGACGCACCGGCCGTCACCCGCAGCGGCTCCCGTCTGGGCGTTCCTGCCCTGGCGGTCGAGCTGCGCCACGCGATCATGCGGGCCTCGCGCCGCGTCCGGCAGGAGCGCAGCGTCGACGACGTGACGCCCGGCCAGTACTCCGTGCTCGCCGGACTCGACGTCCACGGCCCCTTGACGCCCCGCGAGATCGCGGCGCACGAGAAGGTGCAGCCGCCGTCGATGACGCGCACCATCACCGCGCTCGAGGAGCTCGGTCTCGTGAGCCGCACCGACCACCCCACGGACGGCCGTCAGGTGCTGGTGGCGCTCACCCCCGAGGGATCGACGGTGGTGCGAGAGACGCGCAAGCGCCGCGACGCCTGGTTGGCCAAGCGGCTCGCCGAGCTGTCGCCCGACGAGCGCGACACCCTCGCCCGCGCCGCGGAGATCCTGCAGCGGATGGCCGAATCATGAGCCCGACGTTCCGCGCGATGCGCGCCTTCAACTACCGCGTCTGGGCCATGGGAGCGATCGTCTCCAACATCGGTACCTGGATGCAGCGCGTGGCCCAGGACTGGCTCGTCCTGACGGTGCTCACCGACCACTCCGCGGTCGCCGTGGGCATCACGACCGGCCTGCAGTTCGCCCCGATGGTGCTGCTCGCGCCGCTGGCCGGCGTCCTGGCTGACCGGGTGCCCAAGCGTCGCCTGCTCATCGGCACCCAGTCGGCCATGGGACTCGTGGGCCTGGTGCTCGGCGTGCTGGTCGTCACTGACAGCGTGCAGCTGTGGCACGCCTACGCGCTCGCCCTGGCCCTCGGCGTCGCGGCTGCCGTCGACTCACCGGCCCGCCAGGCGTTCGTCAGCGAGATGGTGCCGCGGGAGGACCTCTCGAACGCCGTGAGTCTCAACAGCGCGTCGTTCCACGCCGCACGGATCTTCGGCCCTGGCCTGGCCGGCCTGCTCATCGCCTGGGTCGGTACGGGGCCGGTGTTCCTCATCAACGCCGTGACGTTCCTGGCCGTCATCGCCTCGCTGCTGCGCATGCGCGTGAGCGAGCTCATGCCGGCTCCGGTCGCGGCGCGAGGCCGGGGCCAGCTGCGGGAGGGGCTGCGCTACGTCAGGGGGCGGCCCGACCTCATCCTCATCATGGTCGTCGTGTTCCTCGTGGGCACCTTCGGCCTGAACTTCCAGATGACCACGGCCATCATGGCCACCGCCCAGTTCCACAAGGGCTCCGGGGAGTACGGACTGCTGGGCTCGATCATGGCGATCGGCTCGCTGGGCGGCGCGCTGCTCGCGGCCCGGCGTGAGCGGCCGCGGCTGCGACTGGTGATCGGCGCGACGCTCGCGTTCGGCGTCTTCGCCAGCGCCGCGTCGCTGATGCCGACGTACACCCTCTTCGCCGTCGCCCTGATCCCCGTGGGCCTGTCGTCACTGACGTTGATGACCAGCGCCAACGCGACGGTGCAGCTGACGGTGGAGCCGAGCATGCGCGGGCGGGTGATGGCCCTCTACATGGCCATCTTCATGGGTGGCACCCCGGTGGGCGCTCCGTTCATCGGCTGGCTCGGCAGCGCCTTCGGCCCGCGGTGGACGATCCTGTTCGGAGGGCTCGTGTCGGTGGTGACCGCGCTGGTCGCCACGGCCTACGTGCTGCGCCGTGACGAGCTGCGGCTCACCTACCGGTGGCGCCAGACGCCGCACCTGCAGGTGCAGAGCGTGGCCCACGAGCGCCAGGTCGCCCGCGAGCGGCTGGCCAGCGTGCAGGCCAACGACTCCCGCTCGGCCGCGTGAGCGACCGGGTTAGGGTGACGGCGTGACCCCCCGCACGCGGCAGGCCGTGGTGAGCATCGCGCTCGTCGCCCTCGTGGTGGTCGCGATCGTGGGCGCGTTCGTGCGCTGAGCCGAGGGGCGTCGAGGTCTAGGGCGCCTTCGTGACGGTCTTGGTGATCGTCGAGGTCGTCGGCGTGGCCGTGATGGTCGTGACCGTGCAGACCTTAACCCCCAGCAGGTCGACGGCGCAGGGGGTGGTCGTCGTGACGATCGGCGTCGGCAGCGGCACGAGCCGCGTCACGAGCGAGGTGACGATCGACGTCACGGGCGAAGCGGCCGACGAGACGGCGGACGAGACGGCCGACGACGCGCCGGCGACCACCCCTGCGGCGGCCCCACCCGAGGCCGACGTCGGCGCCGGAGCGGGCTGGCCGGCGTCCGGGCCGTTCGCTGCGCCACCGGAGCCACCGGAGTCGCCAGAGCCACCGGACCCACCAGACCCACCGGAGCGGGCGGTCGACGTCCGCGAGGCGCCCGCGGCCTCGGTGCGTGGGCCCGAGCCGTTGCCCTGGGCCGCCGCTGCTGCGGCCTGCACCGGGTCCCAGCCGCCGGACGCCGGCGCCATGTGGGCTGCGGGGAGGCTGGACGCCGGAAGCGCCGTGACGCCGTGGCGGTACGCGTCCGCGATGGCGACGACGGTGCGCACGTAGCTGTCGGAGTTGTTGTAGCGCCGGATGGCGCGGTAGAGGTCGGTGCCGTTGCGCAGGTCGCCCGGCCCGCTGCACAGGTACACGGCGGTGGCGGTGGCGGCGTCGTCGACGTTCTGCGGGTCGCGCGTGCCGTCGCCGTTGGCGTCCGAGCCGACCACGCGCCAGGTGCCGGGGATGAACTGCATCGGCCCGACGGCGCGGTCGTAGACGGTGTCGCGGTCCCAGCGGCCACGGTCGGTGTCGCCGATGCGCGCGGTGCCCCGGCTGCCGTCGAGCGGGATGCCGATGATGCCCGGGCGGGCGACACCGGCGGCGTCCAGGGCGTTGCCGCCGAACCGCGCGTGGTCGCTCTCGACGCGACCGATCGCCCCCACGAGCGCCCAGTCGATGCCGCAGGCCGGGTCGGCGTCGGTGACGAGGCGGGCCGCGAGGCGGTAGGCGGCCAGCGCGCGGGCGGGGATGCCCAGGCGGTCGAGCTGCACGGGCTGCCGGCTCAGCGGTGCCGTGCCGTCGGGAAGCGCCAGACCGGGTGCGAGCTCGGGGTTCGCGCCGTCCGGGCTGGTGCCGGCCGGGGCGACGTCGCTGCCCACGCGGTCGGGCTGGGTCAGGGACTGCTGCGGCACCTGCGGCACGACCGCACCGCTGGTGCGCGACGGCACGCCGGTCTGCGCCAGCGCGATGCCCGTCGCCGCCAGCACAGCGGCCGGCACCAGCGCGGCCACGCTGCGCCAGCGCACGGTGATGGTGCGGGTGCCTGCGCTGTTCCTGTGTGCACCGCTCACGATCGGGTCCTTCCTCGTCCGGCGCACCCCACCCCCGGGGTCGCACAGTGCTCAACGAGGGCGGTGCCTGAAAGTCACGCACATCGTGGGGTGGTCAGGCGGTGATCGCATCCCGAGACGGCGGCGCGGGCGTCTCGGCGGCCACGGCTCGGTTCATCTGCTTCCACTCCGGGCGCAGCGCGGGCAGCGTCGTGGCCACGAAGTAGGCCACGCCGCACACGAGCAGGGCCGTGCTGATGCCCACCTGCTCGGTGAGCACGCCGCCCACCAGGCCGCCGAACGGGATGAGTGCCCACGCCATGCTCGTGATCAGCGACATCACGCGGGCTCGCAGGTGCTCGGGGATCCGCTCGAGCTCGACGGCGCCCAGGATCGGGTTGATGACGCCTGCGCCGATACCCCCGACGAACAGCACGGCGATCACCGCCCACAGCGGAGCGTCGAGGCCCAGCACGGCGAAGCGCGGCAGGCCGATGCCGAAGAAGCCGAGCGTGAACGCCGCGCGCCGCGGCAGGCGGTGGCCCACCGTGGCGGCCGTGAGGGCGCCGATCACCGCGCCGGCCGAGCTCGCGGCAGCGGCCACGCCCATGAGCCCCGCGCCCCCGCCACGGTGCTGGGCCCACACCGCGATGAGCACCCCGGAGTAGGCGGCGTCGAGCAGGTTGGTGACGCCGATCATGCCGACGATCGAGCGCAGCAGGCCGTCACGCCAGACGAACCGGCCGCCTTGCCGCAGCCGCTGCAGGTAGGGCGCGGCGTCGTCCTCGTGGGGTGGTGTGGTCGCGCGAGCCTCGTGCGCGCGCAGGCCGAGGGCGACGACGAGCGCCGAGACCGCGAACGACGCGGCGTCCAGGCCGATCGCGGTGGCGGGCCCGACCGCCGTGACCAGCGCGGCCGCCGCGAGCGGGCCGATCACCGAAGCGGCCCGGCTGATGCCGTCGGTGAGGCCCAGCACGCGCTCGACCGGCTGGCCCGAGGTCGCCGCGACGACCGGCGCCAGCACGTACTTGGCGCTGTCACCCGGGCCGCGCACCGCACCCGCGAGGGCGACGAGCGCGAGCAGCGTGCCGAAGTGCAAGGCGCCGGCGGCGTGCAGTACCGGGATGAGGCCCACGAAGCCGACGCTGACGACGTCCGACAGGATGCTCATGCGGCGCGGGCCGATGCGATCGGTGACCGGCCCGGCGAGGGCCTGGCAGATGACGTACGGACCCATCTCGGCCAGCGCCACCAGGCCGGTGCGTGTCGCCGAGCCGGTGGTCTCGAGCACGAACAGCGGCACCGCGATCATCGACAGCCGGGTGCCCACGAGCGACGTGCCGTACGCCGCGAGCAGCGCCGCGACGGGGCGGCGGCTCATCGGAAGGTCCCCGGGCGCGGGAAGACCTGCAGCTGGACGGTGACGCGCGCGGTGCCCTCGGCGGGGGCCCGCTCGGAGGTTTGCTCGGGGTCGTCCGAGCGCTGGTAGCTCTCGACGACGTCCCACATCCGCTCGGTGAGCTCGTCCGCCTGCTCGGGGGTGAGCTGGAGGTCGAGGTCGCTCAGCGTGCCGCGGCCGACCCAGGGCTCGGGGCGGTGCGGCATCTCGTCGACGGCGGCGAGCAGCTGCGAGGCGTAGGCCTGGGCGACGCTGCGCAGGTAGATCTCGCTGGCAGCGGCCGACTCGGGGTCGGTGGCGGCCTCGCGCAGGTCCATCGTGGTGGCCCGGTGGGCGGCCTTCCACCAGCGCTCGCGGGGCTGGCCGCGGCCGACGTCCTCGGTGATGAAGCCGTACTGCGCGAGCTGACGCAGGTGGTAGCTGGTGGCGGCGCTGCTCAGCTCGAGGCGCTCGGCGAGCTGGGTCGCGGTGGCCGGGCCGTCGTGGCGCAGCAGGCCGAGCAGGCGCACGCGCACGGGGTGGGCCAGGCCGCGCAGGTTCTTGGCGTCGAGCCGGACGTCGTCCGGCCGGGAGGTGCCCTCGGTGCTCATACGCCGAAGATACTTCGCCAAGACTCCTTTGCCAAGACTTCTTTGCAAAGACTGTTTGGCCAACCCCGCCCGCCAATGGTTGGGGGTGGGGGTGGGGCGGGGGAGAATGGGGGAGTGCCGATCGTGCTCGAGGACGCCCTCGCCCAGCTCCGCCCCCTGCTGCTCGACCCCGAGCGGCTGCTGCGCGCGGTGGCGGCCGGACGACGGCGCACGGGCACGCCCTCGGTAGCCCGCGCCGAGCTGCGCCCGGTCGACCTGAAGCAGGGCCGGCACCTGCAGGTCGTCACCCACGACGGCCGGCAGGCCACCACGCGCAACACGCCGTACGGCGCGGCCGGCGCCACCGTCGACGCGCTGCTCGCCGAGCCGTTCGGCAACTGGCACGTCGAGACGGTCGACGAGACCCTGCAGCTGCGCGTGACCAAGAAGGGTGCGGCCCAGGTGCACCGCACGGCCACCAGCCGCCGCGACGTCGCCGTGCGCTCGCACGACCGCACGCGCCAGCACCTGCTCGCCCCTGATGACCCGCTCTTCGCCGCCCTCGGCGCCGACGCCGACAAGCGCCGCCAGGTCGACGCGTTCCTGCGCCTGCTCGAGCCCACGCTCAAGCGCCTGCCCGACGACGGCCCGCTGCGCGTCGTCGACCTCGGCTGCGGGAACGCCTACCTCACCTTCGCCGCGCACCGCCTCATCAGCGAGCGGCGCGGCGACGTACGCACGGTCGGGGTCGACGTCCGGCCCGACATGGTGGCGCGCAACAGCGAGCTCGCGGTGTCCCTCGGGCTGGACGGGCTGTCGTTCGAGGCCGGCACCATCGCCGAGGCGTCGCCGTTCGCGGACGACGAGCCGCCGCACCTCGTCCTGGCCCTGCACGCGTGCGACACCGCCACCGACGAGGCGCTCGCGCGTGCGGTGCGCTGGGGCTCGCCCGTCGTGCTCGCCGCCCCGTGCTGCCACCACGACGTGCAGCGCCAGATCCAGGAGGGGCCAGGCGCACCGCTGCCCTACACCGCCCTGACCCGCCACCCGATCCTGCGCGAGCGGTACGCCGACGTCCTCACCGACGCGCTGCGGGCGCTGGTGCTGCGCATGCTCGGCTACAAGGTCGACGTCGTCGAGTTCGTCGACTCCCGCCACACCCCGCGCAACGCGATGGTGCGGGCGGTGTGGTCGGGCGGTGCGCCGCGTCCGGCGTCGGCGGCGGAGTACCGCGCCCTCACCGCGGACTGGAACGTCCACCCCGCGCTCGCGCGCATGCTCGACGACGAGGTCGCCCGGGCGCTCGCGTGAGGTGGTGGCGCGCGGCTGCGCTCGCCGTCGGGCTGAGCGCGCTCGGCCCCGTTGCCTCCGCCGCTGCTGCCGCACCCGAGCCTGATCCCACGCGGGTGACGACCGTGCGCGACGCCCGGATCACGGAGTCGAGCGGCCTGGCCCTCAGCGCGGCCCGACGCGACGTCGTCTGGACGATCAACGACTCCGGTGCCGCCGCCCTCGTCTACGGGGTCTCGCTGCGCACCGGCCGCACGGTGGCGGTGCTGCGACTCACGGACTCAGCCGGCCGGCCGGCCGACGTCGTCGACACCGAGTCGCTGGCGTCGGCGTCATCGGGAAGTCGGCGCTCGCTGCTGGTCGGTGACATCGGAGACAACGGGGCGACGCGCGACCACGTGAGCATCTGGCGGCTCGCCGAGCCCAGCACCGTCGGCGACGCCACGGTGCGCGCAGCCCGGCTCGACGTGCGATACGCGGGCGGCCCGGCGGACGCGGAGGCGCTGGTCTTCACGCCCGACGGGCGCCTGCTCGTCATCACCAAGGCGCTGCTGCGCGCCGACGTCTACGAGGTGCCGCGGTCGGCGGTACGGCGGCTCCTCGCGGGACGCGACACCGAACGCCCGGTGACCGCCCGGCTCGTGGCGCACATCACGCAGACGCTCGTGACGGGGGCGGACGCGCTGCCGGACGGTCGACTCCTGGTGCGCGACTACGGTGCCGCGCTCGTGTACCGGTGGTCCGGTCGTGACCTGGTCGCCGCCGACCGGGTCGACCTGCCGACGCAGCGGCAGGGCGAGGCGATCGTCGTCGAGCCCGGCGCGCGGACCGCGATCGTGAGCTCGGAGGGTGCGCACCAGCCGCTGTGGCGGGTGCCCCTGGGCTTGGATCGCGGTCTTGCTCCACCTCGTGCGGCTCCCTCCGCCACGGCTGCTCCCTCCGCCGCGGCTCAGCGCACGGCCGCCGACGCCGCACCCACCGAGCCGTGGGTGCTCGTGTTCGTCGCGGTCGGCGCCCTGGTGGTCAGCGGTCTCGTGGGGCGCGGGGTGGTGGGCGTCAGAGGCGCTCGACGACGTGGTCGACGCACGCGGTGAGGGCCTCGACGTCGCCCGGGTCGATGGCGGGGAACATCGCGATGCGCAGCTGGTTGCGGCCGAGCTTGCGGTAGGGCTCGACGTCCACGATCCCGTTCTCGCGCAACGTCTTCGCGACCGCTGCAGCATCCACCTCGTCGACGAAGTCGATCGTGCCGACCACCGGCGAGCGGTGGTCGGGGTCGGTGACGAACGGCCGCGTGTACGGCGTGCGCTCGGCCCAGCCGTACAGCCGCGCCGCCGAGTCGGCCGAGCGGGCGGTCGACCACGCGAGGCCGCCCTGGGTCAGCAGCCAGTCGACCTGCTCGGCCATCATGATCAGCGTCGCGATCGCGGGAGTGTTGTAGGTCTGGTCGAGCCGGCTGTTGGTGACGGCCGTCATGAGGTCGAGCGAGGCGGGCACCCAGCGCGAGGTGGCCGCGAGCTGCTCGGCCCGCGCGATCGCGGCCGGTGACATCAGGGCGATCCAGATGCCGCCGTCGGAGGCCAAGCCCTTCTGCGGCGCGAAGTAGTAGACGTCGGTGGCGGCGACGTCCACGGGCAGCCCGGCCGCGGCGGACGTGCCGTCGACGACGACGAGCGGGCCGCCGTCCGCCGCACTCGTCGCGCCCGGCACCGGCTCTACCGGCACCCACACGCCCGTGGACGTCTCGTTGTGCGGCCAGGCGTGGACGTCGACCCCGGCCTCGGCACGCGGCGCGGGCCGCGACCCCGGCGGGCTCTCGATCACGGTCGGATCGGCGAGGAAGGGCGCGGCCCGAGTGGCGGCGGCGAACTTCGCCGAGAACTCGCCCAGCACGAGGTGCTGGGCCTTCTCGCGCACCAGGCACGAGGTGGCGACGTCCCAGAACAGCGTGGAGCCACCGTTGCCGAGCACCACCTCGTAGCCGTCGGGCAGGGCGAACAGCTCGGCCAGGCCGGCACGCAGCCGGTGCACGAGGTCGCGCACCGGCTGCTGGCGGTGGGAGGTGCCGAGCAGGGTGCGCCCGGCGTCGGCGACGGCCTGGGCCTGCTGCGGGCGGACCTTGCTGGGCCCGGAGCCGAAGCGGCCGTCGGACGGCAGGAGCTGCGGCGGGATCGTGATGCTCACCCGCGCAGTCTCCCGCACGTCAGCGCTGGCCGAGCGAGTCCGTCCACCCCGTGACGTCGTGCGCGGTACGCGGCCCGTGGCCGACGTAGCGGGCCGAGGGCCGGATCAGGCGGCCGGTGCGCTTCTGCTCGAGCACGTGCGCCGACCAGCCGGCCGTGCGGGCGCAGGTGAACATCGGCGTGAACATGCTCGCCGGCACCTCGGCGAAGTCGAGGATCACGGCAGCCCAGAACTCGACGTTCGTGGCCAGCACGCGGTCGGGACGGCGGGCGTGCAGCTCCTCGAGGGCGGCCTTCTCGAGCGCCGCGGCGACCTCGAAGCGGGGCGCGCCCAGCCGCTCGGCGGTGGAGCGCAGCACGCGGGCGCGCGGGTCCTCGGCGCGGTAGACGCGGTGGCCGAAGCCCATGAGCCGCTCGCCGCGGTCGAGCACGCCGCGCACGTAGGCGCCGGCGTCGCCGGTCTGCTCGACCCCCTCGATCATGTGCAGCACGCGCGAGGGCGCCCCACCGTGCAGCGGGCCGCTCATCGCGCCCACCGCGCCGCTGAGGCAGGCGGCGACGTCCGCGCCCGTCGAGGCGATCACGCGGGCGGTGAAGGTGGAGGCGTTCATGCCGTGCTCGGCGGCGGACACCCAGTAGGCGTCGACGGCCTCGACGTGGCGCGGGTCGGGCTCGCCGCGCCAGCGGATCATGAAGCGCTCGACGATGGTCTGCGCCTTGTCGACCTCGCGCTGCGGCACCATCGGCAGCTCCTGGCCGCGCGCGGACTGCGCGATGAACGACAGGGCCATCACCGAGGCGCGGGCGAGGTCCTCGCGCGCCTGGTCGGCGTCGATGTCGAGCAGCGGCCGGAAGCCCCAGATCGGCGCCAGCTGGGCCAGCGCGCTCTGGACGTCGACACGGACGTCGCCGGTGTGCACCGGCAGCGGGAACGGCTCGGCCGGGGGCAGGCCGGGGTTGAACTCGTCGTCGACGAGAAGCCCCCAGACGTTGCCGAAGGAGACGTGGCCCACCAGGTCGGTGATGTCGACACCCCGGTAGCGCAGCGAGCCGCCTTCCTTGTCGGGCTCGGCGATCTGGGTCTCGAAGGCGATGACGCCCTCCAAGCCGGGCCGGAAGGTCGTGTCAGCGTCGGTCATGACGCTCCTCTCTCGTCGTCGAGTCGCCCGCCATTGTGCACGCACCCACGAACCCGCCAGCGGGGGCCTAGGCTCGGCGGCGTGAGCGAGCAGCGGCCCGTCGACTCGGTGGTCAAGCCCGTGGTCGACCCCACGGCACGGATGGACTACTCCGGTGACCTCATCGGCGATCTTGATGAGGCCGGCGGCCCCGGCGCGCCGCTCAGCTGGATCGAGCGGTGGTACGCCGACGCGCAGGCGGACCCGCGCGTCGCCGAGCCGGGCGCGATGGTCGTCGCCACCGTCGACGCCGACGGGCTGCCCGACGCGCGCAGCGTCCTGCTCAAGGGCCTGTCGCCGGACGGCCTCACCTTCTACACCAACACGCGGTCGGCGAAGGGTCACCAGCTCGCGCACCAGCCGTACGCGGCCCTCGTGCTGCTGTGGCACCCCATGTTCCGCCAGGTCCGGGTGCGCGGGCCGGTGACGCCGACGTCCGCCGAGGACGCCGCGGCGTACTTCGCCGCCCGTCCGCGCGGCTCGCAGGTGGCCACGCGGGCCTCGCGGCAGTCGCAGCCGATCGGCTCGCGCGCCGAGCTCGAGGCCAAGGTGGCGGCCGAGGAGGCGCGCTGGCCCGACACCGGCTCGCCGGACGACGTCCCCGCGCCGTCGACGTGGGGCGGCTACCTCGTGCGCCCGGACGTCGTCGAGCTGTGGGTCGGTCAGCGCTCGCGGCTGCACGACCGGCTGGTCTTCCGGCGGGCCGGCGACGGCGGCCTGGACGACGCGTCGTCCTGGCGCACGGAGCGCCTGCAGCCGTAGGAGACCCAGAGGAGCGGGAGGTGCGCGGTGCTCGACGTCGTCCTGCTGGGCGGTCAGCGGATCGACCGCGGTGCCCCGGGCACTGAGGAGGCTCTGGCGACCCGCACCGCGCTGCTGCTGGCCTACCTCGCGCTGCACGGTGGCGCGCCGCAGCCGCGCACGCACCTCGCGGCGCTGTTCTGGCCCGACTCCGAAGAGGCCCAGGCGCGCACGAACCTGCGCCGAGAGCTGCACCACCTGCGCGCCGTCCTGGGCGACGACGAGTCCCTCGTCGCCGGACCCACGGCCCTGTGCTGGCGCGACCGTCCCACCTGCCGGGTCGACGTCCGGGTGCTGCTGGGCGAGGCGGCCGCGGCGGCGCGCGCCAGCCGTGACGGAGACCGTGACGGGCTCGTGCGGCACGCCGACCTGGCCCTCGCGGCGTACGCCGGGCCGCTGCTGCCCGGAGCCCTCGACGACTGGGTGCTGGCCGAGCGAGAGGCGCTGCAGCGCCAGTGCGTCGACCTGTGCGACCTGTTGGCGCAGACGCACGCCCAGGTGGGCGACCTGGCGCGGGCCCTTCCGCTCGCCCGCAGGCGGGTGCAGCTCGAGCCGCTCGAGGAGGGCGGCTACCTGCAGCTGATCCAGCTGCAGGCCGCGGCCGGCGACCGGTCGGCTGCGCTGGCGACGTACCACCGGTGCGTGTCGGTGCTCGAGCGTGAGCTCGGGATCGGTCCGGGGTCGGCGGTCGTGGCCGCGGCTGCGGCGCTGCACCGCGAGCGGCCCGGGGGCACGCAGAGCACCGCGCAGCGGCCGCAGGGACGACGCCCGTCGGTCGCCGAGGCTCCGCTCGTGGGCCGGGCCGAGCAGGTGCGCCAGCTCGGGCAGCGCTGGGACGACGCCCGCCACCGTCCCGGCGCCGTCACCGTCATCAGCGGCGAGGCAGGCGTCGGCAAGACCCGGCTGGCGCTCGAGGTGGCTCGCCGCGTCCGCGACGGCGGCGGTGCCGTGGCCGTGGCGAGGTGCTTCGCCCGGTCGGGGCGTCCGCCGCTGGCGCCGGTGGCCGAGTGGCTGGCCGCCCCCGACCTGCGGGCGGCGCTCTCGTCGGCGGACGTGGCGGCGCGGCGTGAGGTCGCCCGGCTGGTCCCCCCGGACCCCGAAGGTCTGGGCGAGCTTGCCTCGCAGGACGTCGACACGCTCTCGGCCGGCGTCCTCGGCCGCGGCGAGGGGTGGCGCCGCCGCCGGTTCTACGACGGGCTGGCCCAGGTCGTCCTCGGCGCCGGGCGCCCCACGCTGCTGGTGCTCGAGGACCTGCAGTGGTGCGACGTCGAGACCCTCAGCTGGCTCACGTTCCTGGTGCAGCGGGCCGCCCGCACACCCGGCCTGGCGCTGCACCTGCTCGTCACCGTGCGGCCGCGCGAGCTGGCCGGCCAGGGCGAGCACTCGGCGTGGGTCGCGGAGCTGCGGGCCGACGGCAGCGCGGAGGTCGTCGACCTCGCACCCCTGGACGTGCCGCAGGTGGCCCGGCTGGGCAGCCACCTGACCGGTCGCGAGCTGACGGCGAGCCAGGCCGCGGAGCTGCACGCCGCCACCGGCGGCTTCCCCCTCCACGTCGTCGAGGCCGCGCGGTCGGGGGTCGGTGGGCCGCCGATGCCCCGGCCGCGCACCGCGTCCGATCCCGGCCGGGACGCTTTGGGCGGCGTCCTGCGCCGCCGACTCGGTGAGGCCTCCGCCGTCGCCCGCGAGGTCGCGGGGCTGGCTGCGTGCGTGGGCCGAGACTTCGACCTCGAGCTCCTGATCGGTGCGAGCGACCACGAGGCCGACGTCGTCGTCGACGCGGTCGACGAGCTGTGGCACCGGCGGATCCTCGTCGAGATCGCCGGCGGATACGACTTCTCCCACGACCTGCTGCGTGAAGAGGCCTACGCGCTGGTGTCGCCGCCGCGACGGTGGCTGATGCACCGGCGCCTCGCGCAGAGCCTGGAGCTGGCGCACTCCGGGCGGCTGGACGACGTCGCCGTCCAGCTGGCCGACCTGTACGAGCGGGGGAGCCGGCCGGAGCGAGCCATCGAGCACTACGTGACGGCGGCCCAGCGGTCGGTGGGGTTGATGGCGATGCGCGACGCCGTCGCCCACTACGGCAGCGCGCGGCGACTGCTGCGCACCCTCCCGGAGGGTCCGGTGCGCGACGCCCGCGAGCTCGACCTGCTCTTCGCCATGAGCGAGCCACTGAACGTCGCGTACGGCTACGCCGCGCCGCCACTGGTCGAGAACTCCGAGCGGCTCGTCGAGCTCGCCGAGCGGCTCGGCCGGCGGCGCACGCTCATCGCCTCGGTGGTGGGCCTGTGGGGGTCACGGTTCGTGCAGGGACGGCACGGCGAAGCGCTGCGGCTCGCGACGTGGGCGGTCGACCTGGCCGAGGACGAGCCGGATCTGGCGACCCAGGGTCGCTTCGCGCTGGGTGGCTCGGTGGCGACCGCCGGTCGGTCTCGGGAGGCGGTAGCCCATCTGGACCGCACGTGGGACGACGACCCCGACCTGGTCTCGACCGTCGTGGGGACGCGGCCACGGGTCCACGCGCGCGCCTGGTCGGCCCATCCCTGCTGGCTGCTCGGCGACACCGCCGGGGCGCTCGAGCGGCGCGACGACGCCGTGCGCGAGGCGCGGCGCGGAGGGCGGCCCTACGACGTGGTGGTGGCGCTCGCGTACGCCGCGGTCACCGACCAGCTGCTCGGCGACGTCGACCGGCTGACGGCCACGGCGAACGAGCTCACCGAGCTGTGCCGTCGCCACGAGGTCGCCTACTACCGCGAGTGGGCGCTCGTGACGGGCGGATGGGCGCGCGGCGGCCCTGAGGGCGTTGCGGCCATGGAGGACGCCATCCGCCGGCTGCAGCACCAGGGAGCCCTGGCCCGGATGCCCTTCTGGCTCTCGCTGCTCGCTGAAGGACGGGCGGGGGTCGGCGACGACGGTGGGGCTCGGGCGGCGCTCGACGCCGCTCAGGCCGCGGCCGCGTCGCGCCAGGAGCTGTGGTGGCTGCCGGAGGTGCTGCGCCGGCGCTCTGCGCTGCTGCCGGGTTCGCGGCCCGTCGAGGCGCTGCGCGAGGTCGAGCGCCTCGCCACGGCCCACGGGAGCCTGGCGGTGCTGCAGCGGTGCCGCGCCGACCTGGCGGCGCGCGGCGAGGGCCCGAACACCGGCCCGAACGCCGGCCCGAACGCCGATGCGAACGCTGAGGGAACGCTGCGTTCCTAGCGTCCTCGAGCGAAGCACCCGGACCCACCGGGTGGACGCGGGAGGACCACCATGAGCACTCACCCGACAGGTACCGTCGCGGCCGGCATCGGTCGTCAGCGAACCCCCGGCGAGGCCACTCAGGCGGTGCTGGACGACCTGGCCCAGCACCTCACCGGCGCGCTCGTGCGCCCCTCCGACGCGGGCTACGACGCGGCCCGGGCCGTGTACAACGCGATGATCGACCGGCGTCCGGCGGCCATCGCGCGCTGCGCCTCGGTCGAGGACGTCGTCGCGTGCGTGCGCTGCGCTCGTGACCACCACGACCTCGACCTGGCCGTGCGTGGTGGCGGCCACAACGCCGCCGGGCTCGGCGTGGCGGACGGCGCCCTCGTCGTCGACCTCGCGGACCTGCGCGAGGTGACGGTGGACGCCGAGGCAGGTGTCGTGCACGTCGGCGGAGGGTGCACCTGGCACGACGTCGACGCCGCGACCTTCGAGGACGGCATCGCGGTGCCGTGCGGGTTCCTGTCGAGCACCGGAGTCGGCGGTCTGACGCTGGGCGGCGGTGTCGGCTACCTGACGCGTCGCTTCGGGATGACGGTCGACAACCTGCTCGCGGCGCAGGTGGTGCTGGCGGACGGGTCGGTCGTAACGGCCGACGCGCAGTCGCACCCGGACCTGTTCTGGGCGCTGCGCGGCGGCGGCGGCAACTTCGGCGTCGTCACGCGGTTCACGTTCCGCGCGCACGCGATCGGCGACCACGGCACGGTGGTGGGTGGGCCGGTGCTGTACGCGCTCGAGGACGCCGGCGACGTCCTGCGCTGGTACCGCGACCTGCTGCCGACGTTGCCCGAGGAGCTGAGCGGGTGGTTCGCCCTGCTCACGATCCCGCCGGCGCCGCCGTTCCCGGAGGAGCTGCACGGGCGCAAGGCCGCCGGCATCGTCTGGTGCTACACCGGCGACCCGGCGCGCGCCGACGAGGTGCTGGCGCCGGTGCGGGAGTTCGGCTCGCCGCTGCTGGTGGGCGTGCAGCCGATGCCGTTCCCCGCGCTGCAGAGCGCCTTCGACGCCCTCTACCCCGCGGGCCTGCAGTGGTACTGGCGCGCCGACGTCTACGAGCACGTCAGCGACGAGGCCGTCGCGGTCCACGAGCGGTACGGCGCCGAGCTCCCGACCGGGCACTCCACGATGCACCTGTACCCGATCGACGGTGCGGCCACGCGCGTGGCGGCCGACGCGACGGCGTTCCCCTACCGCCGCGGCGGGTGGGCCGGGGTCATCGTCGGCGTCGACCCCGACCCGGCGAACGCCCCAGCGATCACCAGCTGGGCGAAGGCGTACTGGGAGCAGCTTCACCCGACGTCCGCCGGGGGCGCCTACGTCAACTTCCTGCAGGACGAGGGGGCCGAGCGGGTGCGGGCGGCCTACGGGCCGAACTACGACCGGCTGCGGCAGGTCAAGCGGGCCTACGACCCGACGAACCTGTTCCACGTCAACCAGAACATCCCGCCCGCCTGAGTGACCGGCAAATTCTTGGGAATTCGTACGCCTGGGGCGGGCCAGGCGTACGAATTCCGGGGATTTTGCCGGAAGCGGCGGCGTCCGGATGGCGGGACTACGCCCGAGTAGGTTTGGCACCCCGATCACGGACCTCGATAGCGTGACCTGAGTCACACCCATCGCGGACGCCAGCGTCGTCGTCCGTGGCCCGCCGCATCTCGGCCGGCCACGACGACAGGAGCCTGATGGCACGCGTCACCCCGCTGCACCGTGTGGTCCACGACGTCACCGAACGCATCGTCGAGCGCAGCGCGCCGCAGCGCTCGGCCTACCTCGCACAGCTCGCCGCGGCGCGCGCCCACGGGCGCCCGCGGTCGGCGCTGGGCTGCAGCAACCTCGCCCACGCCGTCGCGGCGTGCGGTGCGAGCGAGCGCGCGGCGCTGTCCGGCGACGAGGCCGCGAGCATCGCGATCGTCACGGCCTACAACGACATGCTCTCGGCCCACGCGCCGTACGAGACCTACCCGCGCGACATCAAGGCGGCCGCCACGGACGTCGGAGCCGTCGCCCGCGTGGCCGGTGGCGTGCCGGCGATGTGCGACGGCGTCACCCAGGGACGCCCGGGCATGGAGCTCAGCCTCTTCAGCCGTGACGTCATCGCCATGGCCACGGCGATCGCGTTGTCGCACGACGTCTTCGACGCTGCGCTGATGCTCGGTGTCTGCGACAAGATCGTGCCCGGCATGGTGGCCGGGGCGCTGGCCTTCGGTCACCTGCCGACCGCCTTCGTGCCCGCAGGACCCATGGCGAGCGGGCTCCCGAATGCCGAGAAGGCCGCGGTACGCCGGGCCGCGGCCGAAGGCACGGTGGGTCGCACCGAGCTGCTGGCGGCGGAGGTGGCGTCGTACCACTCGCCCGGCACGTGCACCTTCTACGGCACCGCGAACTCCAACCAGCTGCTCATGGACGTCATGGGCCTGCACCTGCCCGGCGCCGCCTTCATCTCGCCCGATGACCCCCTGCGCGCGGCGCTCACTTCCGCTGCCACGCAACGGGTTGCGCAGATCGCAGCCAGCGACGCGCCGTACGGCATCGGCGAGGTCGTGGACGAGCGCGTCGTGGTCAACGGCGCGGTCGCGCTGCTGGCCACCGGCGGCTCGACCAACCACACGATCCACCTCGTTGCGATGGCGGCGGCGGCCGGTATCGAGCTGACGTGGGAGGACCTCGACGACCTCTCGCGCGTGATCCCGCTGTGCACGCGGCTCTACCCGAGCGGCACGGCGGACGTGAACCACTTCCACGCCGCGGGTGGCACGCCGTTCCTCGTCGGCACGCTGCTCGACGCGGGGCTGCTGCACCCCGACGTGCGCACCCTCGCCGGTGACGGTCTGCAGCGCTACCGCCGAACGCCGTGGCTGGACGACGCCGGCGACCTGCGGTGGGACGACGCGCCGTCCGTGAGCGGTGACCTCGACGTGCTGCGCCCGGCGTCCGCGCCGTTCGCCCCGGACGGCGGCCTGCGGGTGCTGCGCGGGTCGCTCGGTCACGCGGTGGTCAAGGTGTCGGCGGTGGCGCCCGAGCACCGCGTGGTGGAGGCGCCGGTGCGGGTCTTCTCCGACCAGACCGCTGTGCTGGAGGCGTTCTCGCGCCGCGAGCTCGACCGCGACGTCGTCGTCGTGGTGCGCGAGCAGGGGCCTTCGGCCAACGGCATGCCCGAGCTGCACCAGCTGACGCCGTCGCTGACGGTGCTGCAGCGGCGCGGCTTCCGCGTGGCGCTCGTGACCGACGGGCGGATGTCGGGGGCGTCCGGCGCGGTGCCCGCTGCGATCCACGTGACGCCGGAGTCCGTGCACGGTGGGCCGATCGCGCGGCTGCGCGACGGTGACGTCGTGCGGCTCGACTGCACCACCGGGCAGCTCGACGTCCTGGTCGACGCCGACGAGCTGGCCGCCCGTGAGCCGGCTGACGCGACGGGGGGGAGTGAGCGCGGTACGGGACGTGAGCTGTTCGGTGTGATGCGAGGGAACGTCGGGCCGGCCGATCGAGGGGCGCACGTGTTCGGAACGCCACCCTCTGCAGTGGTTGCACCGCAGGCGGTTCCGGCCTTCGGGAGCGCCTCGTGAGCGCGCCGACGGTGGGTCCCGTGACCGTCGACGACGTCATGACCACGTCGCCGGTCGTGCCGGTGGTGGTGATCGAGGACGTCGCCGACGCCGTCCCCCTGGCGGGCGCTCTGCTGCGTGGCGGTGTGGGTGTCATCGAGATCACTCTGCGCACGCCGGCCGGACTGGAGGCCATCCGGCGCGTGGCCGCCGAGGTGCCCGACATGCTCGTGGGAGCAGGCACGGTGGTCACCGCTGACCAGGTGACGGCGTCCGTCGAGGCGGGGGCGTCGTTCCTCGTCACCCCGGGCTCGCCGCCGCGCCTGCTCGACGCGGCGCTCGGGGCCGGCGTCCCGCTGCTGGCCGGTGCGGGCACCGTCACCGAGATGATGACGCTCGCCGAGCGCGGCCTGACGGCGATGAAGTTCTTCCCCGCTGAGCCGAGCGGTGGCCGCGACTACCTGGCTGCTGTCGCCGGGCCGTTGCCGCACCTGCGGTTCTGCCCGACGGGCGGGATCACCCCGACCAGCGCACCGACGTACCTCGCGCTGCCGAGCGTGCCGTGCGTCGGCGGGTCGTGGCTCACGCCGAAGGACGCCGTGCGCGAAGGGCGCTGGGACGTCGTCGAGGGCCTCGCCCGCCAGGCCGCCGCGCTGCGTCCCTGACGCGGGCAGGTGAAGGCCCGCAGGCTGCCCCTCGGTGAGGGACCGCCGCGCTGGACGAGGCGCGGCTCCTGCGGGCCAACGGTGACTGCCTGGATCTCGCTGGCCACGGCGTCCCCGAGGGGACCGTTCGCGGTCGTGGGATCGAAGGAGCCCGTCCGACTTCGACGGCGGCTAGCGGGCAGCCACCTCACGCGTCCGTAGATCAATCACCTCTCGGACCACCTCCTTTCCCGTGTGCCATGACGGTACGTCCGGATGTGGTGCGGTGCAACGGTATTGCGGTTCAGTTGTGGAACCGCGTCAGGCGCCGAGGTCCATCGTCATGATCGGTGCCGTCGTGGGCTGCTTGGAGCCACCGGCCGGCTCCACGGTGACGCCGAGCTTGGCGCCCGGCGTGACACCGGTCGCGAGCAGGGCCTGCGACCCGTGGATCAGGCCCACCGAGCGCGCACCGCCGTCGATCACCCACAGCTGCAGCACGTGCTGGGCGTCGGTGGCCGGCAGCTTCTGGCCGACGAACACCGCCTTGCCCTCCGACGGGGCGACGATCACGCGGGCCACACCGCCGCCGTCGATCTGCCGGGCGTCCGGCGCGGCGAGCACGGCCGCCATCTGCGAAGCGGCCTGCTCGACCCGCACGGCCTCCCGGTGCTGCTGCACCGCCACCGCGCCGAGGCTCCCGGCCACGACGACGAGCGCGGCCGCCACGGCGAGGAACGTGCGGGACGCCACGCGCGAGCGCCGGAGCAGCGAGGTGACGGTGCCGGCGTCCGAGACGGGCGGGAGCTGACGCGTCGCACGCACCTGCTCCATCACCGAGTCCCGGAACGACGCCGGCACGCCGCTGGCCGCGGCCACCCCGAGCATGGCGCCGGTGGCGCGCAGGCCGCGGACCTCTTCGGTGCACGACTCGCACTCGGCGAGGTGGGCCTCGAACTCGCGCCGCTCGGGGTCGTCGAGGGCGTCCAGGGCGTACGCGCCGGTGAGGGTGTGCAGGTCGTGCGTCGTGCCGTCGCGAGTCATGCTGGCACCCCCAGGCAGTCGCGCAGACGGATCAGACCGTCGCGCAGGCGGGTCTTGATCGTGCCGAGGGGCACGTCGAGCAGCTCGGCGACCTCCCGGTAGGTGTAGCCGCCGTAGTAGGCCAGCTGCACGGACTCGCGCTGCAGCTCGGTGAGCCCACCGAGGCAGCTGCGCACCGCCTGCTGCTCCAGCCGCACCTCGACCTCCTCGGCCACCTCGTCGTACTCGCGCACGGTGTCGCGGCGCCCCACCCGCTCGTCGCGGTCGCGGGCGGCCTGGGCCGACCGGACGCGGTCGACGGCGCGGGCGTGCGCCATGGTCATGATCCACGTGGTGGCGCTGCCGCGGGAAGGGTCGAAGCGGGTCGCGGTGCGCCACACCTCGACCATGACCTCCTGGGCCACCTCCTCGGACTGCGCGGGGTCGCGCAGGACGCGCCGCACAACGCCCAGCACCGGGCCGCCCGTGCGGCGGAACAGCACCTCGAAGGCCGCCTCGTCCCCGCGGGCGACCTGGGTCACCAGCGCCTCCAGGGAGTCGGCGGCGTCGCCGGTGGCCCTGGCGTCGTCCGGGACGACTCCCAAGCGCCGCTGCGTCGAGCCCATGAGGACTCCCTTCAGGCGTGGCATCACGTGGTCGACCCTTCTTCGACGCCACCCCCCGAGCGGATTGGTGGTCCCCCGATGATCACGTGAAGTGGGTCCCCGAGCACGTCGTGGGGCTCACGATCGTGGCGGCTGGGCATCACCGGCGATGCGCCGCCACCACGATGTGCGGCCGGCACGGCTGGTCAGGGGGTGATGGTGGCGGGGTCGACGGCGATCCAGACGGCCGCGGCGCGTGCGAGCAGGCGCGGGGCGGGGTCGAGGGCGTAGAGCGCCGTCTCGGTCCAGGCCTTGCGGCCCTCCTGGCGCTGCACCCGGCCCATCACGACGTGCCGGACGCCGGCCCGCGAGAGCGCGTCGACCCGAGCCGTCATCGTGCCGAGCACCATGGGGCGCCCGGCGAGGTCGACCGACCAGCCGCCCGGGCAGTCGAGCGCCGCCCACGTGACCTCGGTGGTCACGCGCCCGTCCGGCCCGGCGACGTCGTCAGCGGGCACCCACGTGCAGGCCGTCACCTCCGGACGGTCGGCGAGCGGTCCTGGCCGCAGCGCCAGCCCGTCGGACGCCGGACGCCCCGTGCCGCACGAGAAGCAGGTCGCGAAGGGGTGGTCGTGCAGACCGCGGTAGCGCGACTGGGCGTCGAGGGCGACGTCCCACGACACCGGTTCCACCGCCGCCTCGGTGAACGGCGACGGCACGAGCGAGGCGACCGCCACCGGCCGCTCGCCGTCAGCCGCCGTCGCCTCGCGGTCGTCGCCCGTCACCGCCAGCTCGACGTCGAGCGGCGGGGGCGCCATGAGCCGCACCTGCACGGCCTCGCCCTCGCCGGCCACGACGTGCTGCGCCAACGCGCCGCAGGTCCAGCCGCCGTTGCCCGACCGGGAGGGGCCGTTGTAACGCTGAGGGATGACGAGGGTGCTCACGCAGCGACCCTAGCGACCTAGCGGCGGCGCACGCTCTCGTAGCGGCGCAGCGCCTCAGCCCGCTCCTCGGCGTGGTCGACGATCCGTCGCGGGTAGTCGTGGGCGTAGCCGTCGTCGTGCTCCCACGGCTCGTGCGCCGCGGCACCGTGCAGGTGCGCGAGCTCGGGCACCCAGCGCCGCACGTAGGCACCGTCGGGGTCGAAGCGCAGCCCCTGGCCCACCGGGTTGAAGACCCGGAAGTACGGCGCGGCGTCCGTGCCCGAGCCGGCCACCCACTGCCAGCCGTGGTTGTTGCTCGCGAGGTCGCCGTCGCGCAACCAGCGCAGGAAGTGCCGCGCCCCGTGCTGCCACTCGACGTGCAGGTCCTTCACCAGGAAGCTCGCGGTGACCATGCGCACCCGGTTGTGCATCCACCCGGTGGCCCGCAGCTGCCTCATGCCGGCGTCGACGAAGGGATAGCCGGTGCGGCCCTCGCGCCAGGCGTCGAAACCGTCGCCGGGCTCGTCGTAGCCCAGCCGCGCGTACTCGGGCCGCAGGTACTCGCGGGCGCTCTCGGGGTGGTGCCACAGGACGTCGGCGTAGAACTCGCGCCAGCACAGCTCGCTGCGGAAGGTCTGAGCGCCCTTGCTGCGGCGCCCGGCGAGGTCGGCCAGCAGCGTGCGCGGGTGGATCTCGCCGTACTTCAGGTGCGCCGACAGCTGCGAGGTGCCGTCGAGGTCGGGCCGGTCGCGGTCGTCCGCGTAGCGGTCGAGGGCGTCGTCGCGGAACTCCCGCCAGCGCTGCAGGGCTGCCCGCTCACCGACGTCCGGCAGCTCGACGCCGTCGAGGTCGGGCTCGGCAGGCAGGTCGGCGGAGTCCACCGTGCGGGCCCAGCGCAGCCCCGGCGGCGGGTCGCCGGCCGGGGCCGGCCAGCCGTGCGCCGTCCAAGCCTTCGAGAAGGGCGTGAACACCTGGTACGGCGTGCCGTCGCCCTTGGTCACCGAGCCCGGGCCGACGGCGTACGGCGTGCCGGTGCGCACCAGGGGCACCTCGAGGGCTCGCTCGACCGCCTCGTCGCGCCCGCGCCCGTAGGGGCCGGCGTCCGCGGTGACGTGCACCGACGCCGCACCCAGCTCGCGCGCGACGTCAGGCAGCACATTGGCGGGGTTGCCGTGCCGGACGACGAGCGCGCCGTCCGTGGCCGCCCGCAGCGCCTGCAGCGACCTCAGCAGCCACCTGACGCGCGGTGCGCCGGAGGCGTTCAGCAGCCGGTCGTCGAGGACGAACAGCGCCAGCACGCGGCCGCCGTCCGCAGCCTGGGCGGCCGCGTGCAGCGCAGGGTGGTCGGCGAGGCGCAGGTCGCGCCGGAACCACAGCACGGTGTCAGGCACGCCGTCACGCTAGGGGGCCGCCTCCCGCACGGCGCGGCGGTGGCGCGCTCGCCGCGTAGGCTCGCCCCGAGCGACCACCAGAGAGGCCCAGCGCACGTGAGCGACCTGATCGACACCACCGAGATGTACCTGCGCACCATCTTCGAGCTCGAGGAGGAGGGCATCGTGCCGATGCGCGCCCGCATCGCCGAGCGCCTCGGGCACAGCGGTCCGACGGTGTCGCAGACGGTGGCGCGCATGGAGCGTGACGGCCTGGTGCACGTCACCGGCGACCGGCACCTCGAGCTCACCGACGACGGCCGGCAGAAGGCCACCCGCGTGATGCGCAAGCACCGCCTGGCCGAGCGACTGCTCGTCGACGTCGTCGGGCTGGAGTGGGAGTTCGTGCACGAGGAGGCGTGCCGCTGGGAGCACGTCATGAGCGAGCGGGTCGAGCGCAAGCTGCTCGAGATCCTCGACCACCCCACCCAGTCGCCGTACGGCAACCCGATCCCGGGTCTGGACGAGCTGGGGGAGTCAGACGGCGGCGAGCAGTTCCTGGGTGGCGGCCTGCGCCAGCTCGGCGAGCTGGCGGGGGCGACGGCGTCAGACGTCGTCGTGCACCGCATCGGCGAGCCGGCCCAGGGCGACCCGCAGCTGCTCGGCGCGCTGCACCAGGCGGGGCTGCGGCCGGGCGAGCGGGTGCAGGTGCGGCGTGACGGCGACCGGCTGGTCGTGGTGGGCGCCGACGGGCGCGAGGTCGCCGTCGATCGCCGCACCGCCGAGCACGTGTTCGCCGTCCCGGCACCGGCTCGGTGACGCCCGGGTGACGCGGACTCGCCGGGGGCGTGACAGCACGGGGTCGGACTGTGTAGTTTGGCCCGTGCCCACCGTCCCCGCGGAGGGCCCTCGACGCGGACGCCGAACTCTGCCACCGCATCCCGAGGAACCGCACGACACCGTCTGGCAGAGGCGGGGGACCCACGTAGTCCGACCGGCGCGGAAGCCATCCGTGACGGTCTTGGGGTGAAGCCACCACAGCAGGGCGCGAGCCCAGCACCGGTGGCCGGGTGAACACTCTCCACCCGAACCCGACAGCTCACCTCGAAGGCGTCGGAGAGGCTCTACGACTGTGACGACTCGTACCCCCGGGCGCCATCGCGCGCCCGCGCGACACGCGTCCACGCTCCTCGCTCCCTCATCCAGCTCGACCGGTGCCGTCGCCAAGACGTCCGCGGTGCTCGCGGTCTCCGGCGGTCTGGTCGCCTCGCTCGGCCTGCAGGCTCACGCCGCGCCGGCGAGCGTCGACACCGCGGCCACCACGACCGAGGCGCCCAACGGCGTCCAGCAGGCGTCGGCTGTGCCCGCCGCGCTGGTGGACGGCGTCGCCGCCGCTCCGTCGTTCGGCGAGATCGGCTTCACGGCGGTGGCGACCAAGCCGAAGCCCAAGCCCAAGCCGAAGCCGGTCGTGAAGTTGCAGCGCGCCACCGAGCGGGTCAGCCGCTCCAGCGAGCGCACCGCGCCTGCCGCGCCCGCGCCCGCTCCGGTGAGCATCAAGGCCGGCGCGCCCGGGTCGCCGGAGTTCGGCGCCGCCGTGATGGCGATCGCCGCGCGCTACGAGGGCACGCCCTACCAGTACGGCGGCACCACGCCCGCTGGCTTCGACTGCTCCGGTTACACCTCCTACGTCTTCCGCCAGGTGGGTATCGACCTGCCGCGCACCTCGAGCGCGCAGCGGGCGGCCACCACCCGCATCTCGCGCAGCGAGGCCGTGCCGGGTGACCTGGTGTTCCTGCCCGGCCACGTCGGCATCTACGCGGGCAACGGCATGATGTGGGACGCCCCCCGCACCGGCAAGGACGTCCAGAAGCGTGCGGTGTACTCCAGCAGCGCCACGTACGGCCGCGTCCACGGCTGACGTCGCACGGCCTTCTCGCACGGGCCCGCCACCGACTCGGTGGCGGGCCCGTGCGCGTTTTCTGCGTGACCTCGGGCGGTTCGCCGCCTACCCTGACGCCAGGGCCGTCAATCCGGGCGGACTCCGAGACGCCGACGTGTCCCGCACGCCAGCTGGGCCGCGCCGGCGAGAGAGGGGCGCGCGATGCGCACGCTCGTGCTCAACGCCGGCTACGAGCCGTTGTCGGTGGTGTCGTTCAAGCGGGCCGTGGTGCTCGTGCTGGGCGGCAAGGCCAGCGTGCTGGCCGAGTCCGACGAGCCGCTGCGCAGCCCCGGCTCCGTGCACCGCGACGGGCTGTCGATGGCGACACCCTCGGTGATCCTGCTCGTGCGCTACGTGCGTGCCCCGCGCCGGCGGGCGGTGGCGGTGACGCGTCGGGGCGTGCTGCGACGCGACGGCCACCGCTGCGCCTACTGCCGCGCCCAGGCCGCGACGGTCGACCACGTCATGCCCCGCTCGCGCGGCGGCGCCGACGCGTGGGAGAACCTCGTGGCCTGCTGCCTGCGCTGCAACAGCGCGAAGGGCAATCGGACGCCGGAGGAGATGGGGTGGCGGCTGCACCAGCGGCCGGTCGCGCCGTCCGGGCCGTTGTGGGCGCTGCGGGGGGCGGAGTCGCTCGACCCGTCGTGGGAGGAGTTCCTCTCCGTCGCCGCCTGAGCGGGAAGGCTCGGGGCAGCAGCGGTGTTGGCGCCTGCGTGACTGATGCGCTGAAGGTCGAGATCTGGTCGGACATCGTGTGCCCGTGGTGCTACATCGGCAAGCGGCGGCTGGAGGCGGCCGTGGCGTCGTCCGGGGTGCCGGTGCAGGTGACCTGGCGCTCGTTCCAGCTCGACCCGACGGCGCCGCGGGAGAGCACCGAGGACGTCGCGACGTACCTCGGCCGCAAGTACGGCGGGGGCCGCGAGGCGGGGCTGGCCATGAACGAGCGCGTGTCGCAGGTCGCCGCGCAGGACGGCCTGGAGTACCACCTCGAAGCGGCCCAGCGCGCGAATACCGTCGATGCCCACCGGCTGCTGCACCTCGCCGCTGAGCACGGGGTGCAGGACGCGCTGAAGGAGCGGCTGCTGCGCGCCTACTTCACCGAGGGGCAGGCGGTGGGCGACCCCCAGACGCTGGCCGGGCTCGCCGCCGAGGTGGGGCTGGCGGCCGAGCGCGTGCGCGAGGTGCTGGGCTCGGACGAGTACGCCGACGACGTCGCGGCCGACCAGGCCGAGGCCCAGGCGCTGGGCGCGAACGGCGTGCCGTTCTTCGTCATCGACCGGCGGTACGCGGTGAGCGGCGCCCAGCCCGTGGAGCTGTTCGAGCAGGCGCTGCGCCAGGCGTGGAGCGAGCATCGGCCCGCGCTGTTGAGCGTGCCGAGCACCGACGGCGCGGGCGCCGAGGTGTGCGGTCCGGACGGCTGCACCACCTGAGCGGCGGCCCTACTTGGTACTGGGCGCTGGACCAGGTACCGTAGGGCGTGGTTGCAGTAGCAGTTCCTCGATCGTTTACCAAAGCGTCCGCGGGATCTCGCGGACGCTTTCTCGTTGTTGGGCTTCGCCCTCCTCGTGGACGTCGAACACCGCGGCCGCCACGACCGGCAAAGTGCCGGCCGTATCGCCCCCACCAGGAGGATCCATGTCCCAGGGCACAGTGAAGTGGTTCAACGCCGAGAAGGGCTTCGGCTTCATCGCTCAGGACGGCGGCGGCGCCGACGTCTTCGTGCACTACTCGGCGATCGCGTCGGACGGCTACCGTTCGCTCGACGAGAACCAGCGCGTCGAGTTCGACGTCACGCAGGGCCCGAAGGGCCCGCAGGCGGAGAACGTCCGCCCCATCTGATCCACCCGCCGGCTCGCCGGCACGCGAAGGGCCTCGCCGATCTCGGCGGGGCCCTTCGTCGTGCTCGGTCCCGACGTCCTAGACCGTGCGCGGCACGTGGCCGTTCAGGGTGAACACCCAGCGCATGACCTGGTGGCCGCGGTCCGCCGTCGGGCCGAACATGCACGGGCACCCGCCGTCGATGACGGTCATGCCGTGGCCGCGCCCGTAGGCGGCGGCCTGCGGCGAGACGCTGCCCTGGCCGGGTGCCCGATGCATCCACACTCGCTGGATGCCGAGCTCGGCGCACTCCTCCACGGTGCCTTGCGCGTGCTCGGGCCGGGTGCCGATGACGACGACGTCCACGCCGTCCGGGATCGCGTGCAGGTTCGGGTAGCAGCGGTCACCTTCGACCTGGTCGGTGTTGGGGTTGACGGCGAAGACCTCGTAGCCGCGCTCGCGCAGGCGCTGGTAGACGACGTTGCTGCCGTGGCTGCCCGGGTTGCGCGAGACGCCGGTGACGGCGATGCGGCGGTGGCTGAGGAACTCCTCAGCGGCGTCCTTGATGGCTGGCATGACTACCCCCTCGGGGTCGGTGGGGGTGCGACCACCCCCGCGGAACGCTCCCCACCACCCTGGGGTCCGTGGGACGGCGACGGCCAGGTCAGAGGTCCCGTGCAAGCCGGGCCCAAGTGACTCACAAGTGGTGCGCAGCAGTCTGTGCGGTGCCGGACGACCGTCCGGGATCTTCGCGGCCACGAGCCGCGCTCTGACAGGAGATGTCCGTTGAACCGCACTCGTTCTGCCCGCGTCGCCGCCGCGTCCACGGTGGGCGCCGCTCTCGTCGGGCTCGCCGTGACCGCCGCTCCGGCGCAGGCTGCCCCCGCTTCGCAGGCCTCGGTGACCGCCACGCTCGCGTCCGTGCGCGCCGCCACGGCCAAGTACCACGACGTCGCCACGGCGATCGCCGACGGCTACGTTCCGAGCGACCACTGCGAGGCCTCGCCCACCGGGACGATGGGCTTCCACTACATCAACTACGGACGCCTCATGGGCACCGACGTGACGCAGCCGCCCATCCTGCTCTACGTGCCGTCACCCGACGGCGGGGTGCGCCTCGTCGGCGTCGAGTACTTCCACGTCGACGCCGACCAGGACCTCAGCACCGACGACGACGTGCCGTCGTTGTTCGGTCAGCGGTTCAACGGCCCGATGCTGGGTCACGAGCCCGGCATGCCGATCCACGACGACCTGCACGTGTGGCTCTGGGCGCACAACCCGAACGGGATGTTCGCCCAGTGGAACCCGTCGGTGTCCTGCTGAGCTGACGCACCGACGTGCCTGCTCGCGCGGCATGGTGGTCAGCCGACCGGTCGACCGACCACCATGCTGCCGAGCAGGTCGGGGGAGAACGTTCCCGCGGTCTGCGGGTCGAGCTGGGCGCCGAGGCCGTCGAGGACGGCGGTGAAGAAGCAGCGCGCCGCGGCGGCGAACACGACGTCGGCCACGTCCTTCTCGCTCAGGCCACGGGCCAGTGCTTGGTCGACCTGCGACTGCGTGACGGACGACGCGTCGTCGGCCACGGCCGCCGCCAGCTCGTAGGCGGCGCGGTCGCGAGGCTCGAGGCTGCTGCCGTCCGGGTTCTCGCAGATCGCCCGCATGGTGGCCTCGTCGCCGCAGACGTCACGCAGGAACTTCGAGTGCGCCGCGGTGCAGTACGTCGAGCGGCGGGCGCGCGCGGCCGCGATGGTCGCGATCTCGAACAGCCGCCGGTCCATGCCGTCGCGCACTGCAGCGCTGAGGGCGCCCCACGCGCGGGCGACGTCGGGTCGGGTCGAGAACGCCCGAGCGTAGTCGGGCAGGAACCCCCACGCCGCGCGCTGGCCCTCGTAGTAGGCGGCGACCTCGCCGTCCGCCGTGTCCTCGCTGATGCCGGAGATGAACATGGCGTCATTGTGCGCTGGACGCCCGCCCGGCAGAAGGGCTCCCGCCAACCGGAGGGCGCGGTGCCCCCGAGAGGATTCGAACCTCCGACACAGGGTTTAGGAAACCCTTGCTCTATCCCCTGAGCTACGGGGGCGGGGGCGACAAGAGAACGCTCAAGAGAACTGGGCCCGACAAGATCATCGGGGTTCGCATGAGTGCGCCTGTCGCTTGAGGAAGGCTACCGGACGCCGGTGGGACCGGCTGCTGTCGGTCGCTCGCAGTGGCGTCGTGGGACGGTACTTCGTTGGGTCCCCGATACTCGCAAGCCGCGGAACCCCTTGTCCGTCCTGCCTTCCACGAGTTGTTCGGGGCCTGGCGGTCGTCGAGGAGGAGCGAGCGGTCCCGACTGCGCAGCGCTCACTGGCCGGCGGCGACGCCTGCCAGCCAGGACTCGTAACCCAGCGCGACGTCGAGGTCCGAGCGGTGGCGGCTGGCCGTGGCCCGCTTGAGCGCGGAGGTCGCGGCGGCGGGAAGCGCCGCCACGTGCTCGGCGAGCGCCCGCCCCGCCTGCGGGTCGTCGTCCACGTCGCCGACGAGGCCGACGGCGAGCGCCTGCGCTGCGTCCAGCGAGCGTCCGGTCCAGGCCAGGTGGGCGTACCGTCCGGTGCCCACCAGGCGTTCGAGCAGCCAGCCGGTGCCGCCGAGCAGAGCGGTCGCCGGGTGCCCGACCGCCCACGTGCTGCGCGAGCTGCAGACCCGCAGGTCCGCGGCCGCGGCGAGGGCCAGGCCGAGCCCGCTCACGGCACCGTCGACGTGCACGACGACCGGCAGGTCGAGCGCGAAGAGCTGACGGACGACGGCCTGGTACCGCCCGGCGACCGTGTCCACGGCCCAGTCGACATCCGGCAGCTCTCCGGGGGGCGCCTGGTGCCACGCGTCTCCCTCGACGCGCACCAGGACGACGCCTGCGGCCTTGCGGGCCCGGCGCAGCTCGCCAGCCAGCGCTGAGACGGCCTCGCCGTCGAGCCGGTGGGGGCTGCCGGCGTCCGGGACGACGACCTCGGTGACCGGCTGGGGGTGTTCGCTCACGATGCTCCTCACGGTCGTGGTCACCGCCCGGTGAACGTCGGGGGGCGCTTGCCGAGGAAGGCGTCGATGCCCTCGAGGTGGTCTTCGGTCGACAGCAGGGTCGCGAGCACCGAGCGTTCGTGGTCCAGGCCGCCGGTGAGTGGCAGCTCCTCCGACGAGCGCAGCGCACCCTTGCCGAGGCGCGTGGCCACGGGGCTGAACGACGCGAGCTGCTGGGCGAGGGCGGTACCGGCCTCGACGACCCGCTCGGCGGGCACGACCTGGCTGACCATGCCCATCCCGTGGGCCGTCCAGGCGTCGACGGTGCGCCCGGCGAGGACGAGCTCGGCGGCGCGGAAGCGACCGCACACCCTCGCCCAGCGCTGGGTGCCACCGGCCCCGGGGATGATGCCGAGCCGGATCTCGGGCTGGCCGAGCACGGCGGTGTCGGAGGCCACGATGAGGTCGCACGTCATGGCGAGCTCGCAGCCACCACCGAGGACGTAACCGGACACCGCCGCTACCGACGGCTTGCTGAAGCGCGCGAAGCGCAGCCACGCGGCCATCCGCTCAGACTGCAGGTACTCGGCCGGCGTGGTGGCGCGCAGCTCGCGCACGTCGGCGCCGCTCGCGAAGATCGCCGGCCCTCCGGTGAGGACCACGGCGCGGACGTCGTCGTCCTGCTCCGCGCGGTCCAGGGACTGCACCAGACCGCGCAGGACGTCGGTGCTCAGGGCGTTGCGGGCCTCGGGGCGGTCGATCGTCACGACCGCCACATGGTCGTGCGCGTCGTACCGCACACCGCCGTCCTGGACGGTGACCTCGTCGTTCACGTGCCCTCCTCGCCGGACTCCGGTTGTGGGGTCGACGCGGACCATACCGGAGAGTATGTCCAGGGGCAACGGTTTGGGCATGGTCGAAAATGCTTGCGGCACAAGCCCACGAGAAGGTCAGCGCAAACCCTTGACTTCCGAGTGCGTCGTCCACCAGGCTCCCAACCTACGCAGTAGTACGGGCCGCCCCGCACATCCGCACGGCAGGCCCGGCACGGACAACGATGTCGCTACGAGAGCGGGAGGCTTCGGTGAAGCTCGCCAAGGTGTGGGTCCTGGGGATTGCGGTCGCGCTGGTCGGGGGTTGCGCCAATAACGGCGGTTCGACCTCAGCCACGAAGAACGACTCGTCCGGCCCGATCAAGATCGGGGTGATCGTTCCCCTCAGCGGTCCGGCCGGCCCGAACGGCAAGGACGTGCTGGAGGCCATCCAGGTGCAGGCCGACCTGGTCAACGCCAAGGGCGGCGTGCTGGGCCGCAAGCTCGAGGTCATCGCCAAGGACGACCAGAGCACGCCGGCGGCCGGCGTCAGCGCCGCCACTGCGCTCGCCGGTGAAGGCGTGTCGGTCGTCATGGGCGGCTGGAACAGCCCCGTGACCCTCGCGATCCAGCCGGTGCTGGTGCGAGCCGGAATCCTCAACATCACGACCATCCCGCAGAACGCGTCGATCATCGGCGGCGCCGACCCGGACGCCGTGCGGCTCAACGCCGGCAACGCGGTGGGTGGCTACGCGGCGGCCGAGTACATCGCCAAGACACTCAAGGCCAAGACGGTGGCGATGCTGCTCGAGAACGACGCCTACGGCAACGACGCCGGGCAGTACCTCAGCGATCAGCTGAAGCAGGCCGGCGTGAAGATCGGCTCGGTCCAGAAGTTCGCGTACACCGACACCGACTTCCGGGTGCCGTTGAGCAACATCCGCAGCAGCAAGCCAGACGTCGTGTTCTCCGCGAACGCGGCCGAGTCCTCCGGCATGCCGGCCCTCGCCAAGCAGTACGCCGAGGCCAACATCTCCGCACCTCACTTCGCCGGCCTCGGCACGGTGTCGCCGAAGGTGGTCGAGCTCGCCGGTGGGTCGAAGATCGACGGCCTGCTGTCCGCCGACATCTACTTCCCCGAGGCCGAACCCTTCTCCGGTTTCGCGGACAACAAGGCCTTCATCGAGGCCTACACCAAGAAGTCCGGCGGTGAGCTGCCGGACAAGTACCGGGCCCTGGGCGCCCAGTCGGTCGACATCTGGGCCAAGGCTGTCGCCAAGGCCGGCAGCACCGACCGGCAGAAGGTCGCCGACGCCATCCACGGCCAGACCTTCACGAACACGATCCTCGGCGACGTGACGTTCACGGACGCCGGGCAGATGCGCTCCAAGGTCTACGCCTTCACCGTCAAGGACGGGAAGATCGTCGTGAAGGACGAGATCCCCGTGCCGGACTCCGTCTGGGGCAAGTGAGCCAGACCAGCGGCTGACCCAGCAGATACCGAATCACCGAACGACGGAGCGGGTTGATGACGGAGGTGAGCTCGTGAGCGGCACCACGCCCTCCCTCAAGGTCGAGGGACTGACCGTGAGGTACGGCAGCCTGCGGGCGCTGTCGAACGTCTCGTGGCACGTGGATGCGGGGGAGATCCTCGGCATCATCGGGCCCAACGGCGCCGGTAAGAGCAGCAGCTTCGCCGCCGTCACCAACACCATCCGGCACAGCGGCGAGGCCTGGTTGGAGGGCGCCAGCACCACCGGCGTCTCCACCCAGCGCCTCGCCAACCGGGGACTGCGTCGCACGTTCCAGCAGAACTCCTTCTACAGCGGCCTCACCGTCCTGGAGAACGCGATGGCGGCGTTCCAGGTGCAGGGCGCGGCAGGTCTCGCGGCGAGCGTTCTCACGCCGTGGCGGGAGGCCCGGCAGCGGGCCGCCTGCCGCGGCCAGGCCGCAGACCTGCTGCGAGAGTTCGGAATCGACGCGCGGTACCACGACGTGTTCCCCGACGACATGCCGTACGGGCTGCAACGGACCCTGTCCATCGTGCTGGCGTACGGCGCCGGCGCCCGGGTGCTGCTCGTCGACGAGCCGGCCGCCGGTGTCGGAGGAGACGACATGCGGTCCTTGGCCGACCTGCTGCGGAACCTACGCGAGCGCGACGTCGCCGTCGTCCTGATCGAGCACCACATGGACCTCGTCATGGAGGTCGTCGACCGGCTCGTCGTCATCGACCGCGGGGTCCGGATCGCCTACGGCGCACCGGACGACGTCCAGCGCGACCCCGCCGTGCTCGAGGCCTACCTGGGGAGGTCGGCATGAGCGCGCTGCTCGAGGTCCGTGACCTGCGCGTGCGGTACGGGCACAGCGTGGCCCTCGACGGCGTCGAGCTCGAGATCGGCGAGGGCGAGCTCGTGGCCGTCGCGGGAGCCAACGGCGCCGGCAAGTCCACGCTCGTCAACGCCGTCGCCGGCTGGTCACGCGGGCGCGTGTCCGTGACCGGCCAGGTGCTGCTGGACGGTCGCGACATCAGCGCCAGTCCCGCGCACCGCCGCTCGGCCCAGGGTGTCGTGCTCGTCCCCGAGGGCAAGGGCGTCTTCGAGCAGATGACCGTCGACGAGAACCTCCGCCTGGTGCGCGCGCCGAAGGACGCGGTCGGCAAGCGCTACGAGGTCGAGGACGTCTACGGCCTGTTCCCCCAGCTGCGTGACCGAACCGCCGCACGGTGCTCGACGCTCAGCGGTGGCGAGCGGCAGATGGTCGCCATCGCGCGGGCGCTGCGCGCCGCGCCGCGGCTGCTCATCCTGGACGAGCCGTCCGTCGGACTGGCGCCTCGGCTCGTCGTCGAGGTGCTGCAGCACGTCCGCGAGCTCGTCCACGGCGGCCTGTCGGTGCTGCTCGTCGAGCAGAACGTGCGCGCGACGCTCGACGTCGCTGACCGCCTCTACCTGCTCGAACAGGGCCACGTGGCCGGCTCTGGTAGCGCCGACGCCATGCGGGACGACGACCGGATCGCCCGCGCCTACCTCGGAGGGCTGAGCCGATGAAGCTGCTCGCCCAACTCGTCAACGGCCTGGCGCTCGGCGCCGGCTACGCGCTGCTCGCCGTCGGCTGGACGGTGCTGCTGAGCGCGGCCCGGCTGGTGAACTTCGCGCACGGCCAGCTGTACATGGTCGGCGCCTTCGTCACCTGGTTCGTGATGGCGCACCTCGGCGTGCCGTACCTGCTGGCGGCCGTGATCGCCGTCCTCGTGGTGGCCGCGCTGGGGGCGCTCATGCAGCTGTCGATGACGCGACTGACGCTCGACCAGAACATCGTCAACCTGATGCTCGTGACGCTGGCGTTCGGCTACCTGCTGCAGGGCGGGGCGGCTCTGGTGTTCGGGGGCAACCCGCAGGTGATCGACAGCCCGCTGCAGGCGCACACCGTGGCGCTGTCGTCGGCGCGGTTCACCCTGCAGGACGTGCTGATCGTCGTCATGGCCTTCGTCATGTACGGCGGCACCGTCTACGTCCTGGGTCGCACCAACCTGGGCCGGGTGGTGCGCGGCGTCGCCGAGGACCCGAAGCTCGCCCAGCTCTACGGCATCAACGCGGCACGCGTGTACCTGGGGGTGTTCGTGTTCTCCGCCGCGAGCGTCGCCTTGGCCGGGGTCGTCGTGGCTCCGCGCAGCCCGATCCTCACCTCGATCGGCTTCGAGGAAGTCATCATCACGTTCCTCGTCGTCGTCCTCGGCGGCATCGGCAACCTCAAGGGCGGTCTGGTCGTGGGTCTCGGGCTCGGGGTGTTCGTGGCGCTGTTCGGCGCGTACGTCTCGCCGGCCTACGCCATGGCCGCCGCGTTCGCGGTGCTGCTCGTCGTCCTCGTCGTGCGACCTCAGGGGCTGGGTACCCGATGACCGTCACCTCGTCCGACCACACCGCATCCGGCCAGCCCGTGTCCGCCACCGGCACGCCGGGCGCCATCGGCGGTCGCCGCCGACTCGGCGGCCCCCTGCGCGCCCTGGGCTGGGTCGCCCTGCTCATCGTCGGCTACCTGCTGCCCACGCTGCTGGGCGGCGGTAACCAGATCTACACGACGTTCGTGCTGGTCGCGATCTTCGCGATCATGTCCTACGGCAACGACGTCGTGCTGTCGTACCTGGGGGAGGTGAGCCTGGGGCACACGCTGTTCTGGGCCGCGGGTGCCTACACGACCGCGATGGTCACCGTGCGGTCCGGCTGGGCGCCGCTCCCGGCGCTGCTGCTGGCGCTCGTGGTGGCCGTGGTCCTCGCTCTCGTCCTCGGGCTCGCGACGCTGCGCACGCGAGAGTTCGTGTTCTCGCTCGTGACGTACGCCGCCGCGATCATCGGCCTCACCGTGGTGTCGAGCAGCGACGCGCTCGGCGGGTCGGACGGCCTGGTCGGCGTGCCGCTGCTGACCCTTCCCGCGATGGGTGGACAGTACGTCGTTCGCACCAACGCCGACCTGTGGCCCATAGCGTTCCTGCTGCTGGTGCTGGTGATCGCGCTGATCGCGCGGTTCCGCCGTTCGCGGCTCGGCGCCACCGCCCTGATGGCGCAGATGAACGGCGACCTCGCGACGTCCATGGGCGTCGACGTGCGGCGCACCCGCGTCCTGGTCTTCGTGCTCTCCGCGCCGGTGACGGCCCTCGCCGGCTGGCTGTACGCCTACCAGCGCAGCTACGTCAGCCCGGACCTGCTGTCGTCCTTCTTCCTGCTGTTCATGCTGACCGCGGTGATCCTGCCTGGACGACGCCAGCTGCTGGGGCCTCTCGTCGGCGCGGCGCTGCTCACCGGTCAGCAGCAGCTCGCGTCGTTCGGCGGCGACGCCGACAAGATCGTGCTCGGTGGGGTTCTCGCCGCCGTGCTCCTGCTGTCCCCCAACGGGCTCGTCGGGATCTGGCACGCCCTGGCGCGCCGGGCTCGACGTCGTCCCGGCACCGCCGAGGCTCCTGCCGGGGCCCCGGCCCCCGAGGCCGCGGCCTCTGCAGACCCCGCCAACCGCACCCACTGATTGGAGGGCGGACGTGTCCGTCATCTGGGAACCCGAGCTCGACGACTCCGGCCGCACGTGGCGCGAGCGTGCCCGCAGCCTGTCCGCGGAGTACTTCGCCCCGCTCGCCGAGGAGCTCGACCGCGAGCAGCGCTACCCCTGGGAGAGCGTGAAGGTGCTCACCGAGCACGGCCTGGCCGGCCTGTTCGTCGGCACCGAGTACGGCGGCCAGGGGGCCAGCTTCGAGACCACCTGCGCCGTCATCGAGGAGGTCTCACGGGCGTGCGCGTCCACCGGGGCGATCCTCACGGCGTACGCGCTGGGCGGCACGCCGCTGGTGCTGGCGGGCACCGACGAGCAGAAGCGCACCTACCTGGGCGGTATGGCCCAGGGCCGCGCGGTCAGCTTCGCCCTCACCGAGGTGGGCGCCGGCAGCGACGCCGCACGGATCCGGACCACCGCCGAGCGCGAGGGCGACGGCTGGCGGATCCGCGGCGAGAAGATCTACATCGGCAACGGCGGCGCCTCGCAGCACTACGTGGTGTTCGCGCTCACCGACCCCGCCGCGGGCACCCGCGGCATCACCGCGTTCATGGTCGACAAGGACGCCGACGGCGTCACGATCGACCGGTACGAGGACAAGATGGGGATCCGCGGCACGCAGACCAGCAACCTCAAGCTCGACACCGTCGTGCGGGACGAGGACGTGCTCGGCGAGCTGAACCGCGGCATGAAGCTCGCCATGCTCACGCTCAACGCCGGCCGGATCAGCGTCGCCGCGCAGTCGATGGGCGTCGGCCTCGCGGGGTACGACCTGGCCAGCCGCGAGGCCACCCGTCGCCAGACCTTCGGCACCCCGATCATCGACAACCAGGGCATCTCGTTCCCCCTGGCCGACATCGCGACCGGCCTGACCGCGGCACGGATGATCACCTTCCAGGCGGCCCGTACCTACCAGGAGGGCGGCGACGTCTCCGTCCTCGGAGCGATGGCCAAGCTCTACGCCAGCGAGGTGGCGCACCGGGCGGTCGACACCGCCGTCCAGGTGTACGGCGGCGACGGGTTCTGCAAGCCGTGCCCCGCGGAGCGGCTGTACCGCGACCAGCGCATCCTCGAGATCTACGAGGGCACCTCCGAGATCCAGCGTCTCGTGCTCGGCCGCGCGATCAAGGCCGAGGCGCAGGCAGCGGCGAAGGCGGCCGGCGAGGTGGAGGCGTGACCCACGCGTCCTGGTCGCTCGACGTGCCGTGGCCGGCTGCCGGTCGCCAGCGGGTCTACGACCTCGCGCAGCAGATGTACACGGGCATCCCGCACCACCCGAACCACCCGCCGTACGGGTTCACGCTGACCAAGCAGCACGGCGAGGTCATGTACCCGGACGGCGTCTCCGCGGCCTCCGAGATGATCACCACCGGCGGCCACGTGGGGACGCACGTCGACGGTCTGGCCCACGTCTCGCGGCTCGGGCAGGTGTACGGCGGCGTCGACATCACGAAGAACCAGTCGTACTCCGAGGGCATGAAGGAGGTGTCGGTGCACGAGCTCGCGCCGTTCTTCGCGCGCGGGCACCTCGTCGACGCCACGGTCGCGCTCGGCCGGCCGCTGACTGCGCAGGACGGCGTCGACGCGGACCTGCTCGAGGCGTGGTTCAGCGAGCACGAGCGTCCCGAGCCCGGGTCGGTCGTCCTGGTGCGCACCGGCTGGGACCAGCACTGGTCCGACAACGCGACGTACCTCGGCACCAACGACGGCGCGCCGGGCGTCGTCCTGTCGGGCGCGCGCTGGCTCACCGACCACGGCGTCGTGGCGACCGGCGCGGACACCGTGGCCTACGAGCGGATGCCCATGCCGAGCATCGAGGTGCACTGCCACCTGCTCGTCGAGAACGGGGTCCCCATCATGGAGGCCATGAACCTGGCCCCGATCGCTCGTGACGAGGTGTGGGAGTTCTTCTTCACCGCCTCGCCTCTGCCCATCCGCGGCGGCACCGGCTCGCCGATCCGCCCGCTCGCGCTCGTCCCCGAGGAGGCGCAGGCATGAGCTCCCCGCTGTCGCGGTCCGGCTCCGGCCCGGGCCAGCGCGAGATCCTCGAGGCGGCCGCGATCGCCTTCACCCGCAGCGGTTTCGCGGCCACGACGATCGACGACATCGCCGACCTGCTCAAGGCCACCAAGGGTCGGGTCTACCACTACTACCGGGCCAAGGCCGACATCTTCCTCGACGTCGTGCTGACCGGCATGGAGGAGATGATCGCCGGCGCCCAGCCGATCGCGGTCGCCGCAGACGTCGAGCCGGAGAGCCGCCTGTGGCGCATGGCCCACCACCACGCCGGGCTGATGATGACCCGCAACTCCTTCCAGCGGGTCGCCGTGCAGGCCGTGGAGATGCACCGGCTCAGCGAGGCGCCCGCGCAGGCGCAAGCCCTCGAGAAGGTGATCGCCATGCGCGACCAGTACGAGCAGCTCTTCGCCGACGTGATCGAGGAGGGCAAGCAGAAGGGCGTCTTCCGGGACGTCGACAGCCGCCTCGCCACCAAGCCGGCACTCGGCGCCCTGAACTGGATCAGCCTCTGGTACGACCCCGACCGCGGCGACTGGTCGACGGTGCAGCGGGTCGCCAGCGAGTACGCCGACTTCATCGTCAACGGACTGCGAAGGAGCCGGGCATGAGCACCGGGACGCCGTACAGCGAGCGGTACTGGGACCACGTCGAGACGCTGGACCGCGAGCAGCTCGCGGCGCAGCAGCTGACCGCGTTGCAGCGCCAGCTCGCGCAGGTGGGCCAGCGCAGCTCCTTCTACCGCGAGCAGTGGGCCGGGTTGGGTTTCGAGCCCGGTGACCTGAGGTCGCTCGAGGACCTGCGGGCGCTGCCCATGGTGAGCAAGGCCGACTACGTGCGCAGCCTCGACCAGGACCCGCCGTGGGGCTCGATGGCCGCGGCCGAGCCACGAGACCGCCGACGCGTGCACTTCTCGTCAGGGACGACGGGCCGGCCCACCCCCGTGCTCTGGACCCAGTACGACCTCGACCGCTGGGCGGACCTGTACGCGCGCTCGGCTTACAGCCAGGGCGTGCGCGACAACGACGTGTACCAGTGCCTCTTCGGGTACGCCTGGTTCGTCGGCGGCCTCGGCGCGACTGCCGGCTACGAGCGGATCGGCGCCACCGTGCTGCCAGGCGGCTCGAGCGAGACCGAGCGGCAGATCGACACGATCTTCCGCTACGGCACCACCGCGATCAGCGGCACGCCGTCGTTCATGCTGCACCTTGCCGAGACCGCCGAGGCGCTCGGCACGCCGCTCACCGGCTCGTCCGTGAGCCGCATCCAGGTGGGCGGCGAGCCAGGGGCCGGCGTGCCTGCGACTCGGGCGCACATCGAGCAGCGGTGGGGCGCCAAGTGCTTCGACGGCTACGGCAGCCTGGAGTTCCAGCCCATCGCGTGGGAGTGCGAGAGCCAACAGGGCGGCCACCTCGCGGAGGACTTCGCGTACGCCGAGGTCGTCGACGCCGAGACGCACGAGCCGGTGCCGGACGGCACGCCCGGCGTCCTGGTGCTGACCCACCTCGACAAGCAGGCGACGCCGCTCGTGCGCTGGTGGACCGGTGACGTCGTCGTCCGCGACAGCACGCGCTGCGAGTGCGGTCGCACCCTGGCCCGGCTGCCCGGGGGAGTGGTGGGCCGCGCTGACGACATGCTCGTCGTCCGCGGCGTGAACCTGTTCCCCAGCGCGGTGGAGCAGGTCGTGCGCCGCACCGAGGGCACCACCGGCGAGTACCTCATCGTCCTCGACGACGACGTGACCGACGGCGTGACGGGCTACCTGACGGGCATCAAGCTGCGCGTCGAGATCGAGCCCGGCTGCACCCGGGACGTCGCGCACGAGCTCGCGGCGGCCGTGCGCGCCGAGCTCACGGTCCGCTGCCTCGTCGAGGTGGCGCCAGCCGGCTCGCTGCCGCGCAGCACGCACAAGAGCAAGCGGGTCGTGACGGTGAGCTGAGAGACCCGCGCCACTCCCGCACGACACCAGGACCAGCACAGAGCACCAGGAGACGGAGACCGAGATGACCAGAGAAGCCTTCCTCGTGGGTGGCGTCCGCACGCCCCACGGCCGCTACGGCGGGTCGCTGCGCGACGTTCGGGTGGTCGAGCTCGGCGGTCTCGCCGGTGAGGCGGCGCTCGAGCGCGCGGGCCTGCCAGGTGACGCGGTCGACGAGACGATCGTCAGCAACTGCCGGCAGGCCGGCAACGGCCCCAACCCCGGCCGGCAGATCTCGCTGCGAGCCGGTGTGGCACAGCACGTCCCCGCGCAGACGATCAACATGGCGTGCGCGTCGGGCCTGAAGACCGTGCAGCTGGCCCGCCAGTCGGTGCTGTCCGGCGAGGCCGACGCGGTGCTCGCCATCGCGGCCGAGAGCATGAGCACGATGCCCTTCATCGCGCCCTACTCGTTGCGGTGGGACGGCGCCCGGCGCGGTGACATCACGCTGGCCGACGGGTGGAAGGACGGCGGAACCGACCCGATCTGCGGGCTGAACATGGGTCAGACCGCGGAGAAGGTGGCCCAGAAGTTCGGCGTCTCGCGCGAGGCCCAGGACGCGTGGTCGGTGCGCAGCCACCAGCGGCTGCTGCGCGCGTGGGAGGAGGGCCGCTTCGCCCACGAGGTCGTGCCGGTCTCGACCGACGACGGCAGCCTCGACCAGGACGAGACCGTCCGCCGCGACACCGACCTCGAGCGGATGGCCCGGCTGCGGCCGGCGTTCCAGCAGGACGGCACCGTCACGGCCGGCAACTCCAGCCAGATGGCCGACGGCGCAGCGGCTCTCGTCGTGGCGAGCGGCGAGGCGGTCGAGCGCCACGGGCTGGTGCCCCGCGCTCGGATGCTGTCGTTCGCGGCCGTCGGCGTCGACCCCAGCATGATGGGCATCGGGCCGACGCACGCGATCCCGCTCGCGCTGGAGCGGGCCGGCCTCGATGTGGGCGCGGTCGACGTGTTCGAGATCAACGAGGCGTTCGCCGCGCAGATCGTGCAGAACGTCACCGAGCTCGGGTTGGACGAGGAGCGGGTCAACGTCAACGGCGGCGGCATCGCGCTCGGCCACCCCACCGGCCAGAGCGGCCTGCGCATCGTGGTGTCGCTGATGAACGAGCTCGAGCGCCGGGGCGCGCGCTACGGCGTCGCGAGCCTGTGCGTCGGCGGAGGGCAGGGCGTCGCCGCGGTGATCGAGAGGGTGCAGGCGTGAGCGACCTGGACGGCCTTCGGGTCGTGGTCGTCGGGCTCGGCCCGATGGGCCGCGGTATCGCGCGGGTCTTTGACCGGGCCGGCGCGCAGGTGCGCGTCGTCGACGTGACACCCGAGGCGACCGCGGCCGGGCTGGCCGCCATCGACGACGACGCCCGCGCGGACGGCGACACGCTGGGGTCCGTGACCGGCCACACCCTCGAGGAGGCGGTGGCCGACGCCGACGTGCTCGTCGAGGCCGTCGTCGAGAACATGGACGTCAAGCGCGACCTGCTCGCCCGCGTGGCGGCCGCCGGGCCGTCGGACCTGCTCGTCGCGAGCAACACGTCGTCCTTGAGCGTCAGTGAGATGGGCCGCGCGCTCGGCGACCCCGAGCGCCTGGTCGGGCTGCACTTCTTCAACCCGCCCACCAAGATGCGGCTGGTCGAGGTGATCCTCGGGGCGGGCACGAGCGACAAGGTGGCGGCCCGTGCGCGCGAGCTCGTGGAGGCCATCGGCAAGACGCCGGTGGTGTGCCGCGACTCGCCGAACTTCGTCGTCAACCGGGTCTGCCGACCGCTGTACTACGAGGCCCAGCTCCTTGCGGCGCAAGGGATCGAACCCGCCGTGGTGGACGCTGCCGCCACCGGCGCGCTGGGACACCCGATGGGGCCGCTGACGCTGCTCGACTTCACCGGGCTGCACACGCATCTCGCGTCGTCCGAGACCGCCCTGCGCGAGTTCGGCGACCCGCGCTACCGACCGATCCCGCAGGTGCGCGGGCTCGTGCGGGCCGGGATGACGGGGCGCGCCGCGGGGCGCGGGTTCTACGACTACGCGGTCGAGAAGCCGCGCGACGCCGTGCAGCGCGTGGTGCGCCGCCCCGGCGACGCGGGCGGCGCGAGCGTCGCCTTCTCCGGCCCGGACGCCCCCGCGACGGAGTCGACGTCCTCCACCGGCACCGACGGCGATGGCGTCGTCGTCTACTCGTGCCACGGGGCGCCCACCACGCAGGACGTCTCGGCGGTGCGCGAGCTCGTCGAGGGCGGCGCGCAGGTCGTCGTCGACAGCTCGGACGGCGGCTGGCTGGAGGTGCTGCCGGACGGCGTGGGTTGGCTGCGGCTGCACCGCTCGCCGCGCGGCGAGGCGTTCGCGGAGGTCGTCCACGACGAGGTGGCCGGCATCCGTCCGACGCCGGCCGTCGCGATGGTGCTGGACGCCCTGGGCGCAGCGAGCGTGGAGGTGCTGGCCCTGCCCGGGTTCGTTGCCGACCGGCTCGCGCACTGCATGGTCAACGAGGCCAGCGTCGTCGTGGAGGAGGGGACCGCGACGGCGGACGACGTCGACGTCGCCCTGCGGCTCGCGATGAACCACCCCACCGGCCCGTTCGAGCGGCTGGCCCAGGACGGCCCGGCGCGCGTGCACGCGTCGCTGCGCTCGATGGCCGACCTGTTCGGCGACCCGCGCTACCGGCCGTCCCAGCTGCTGCGTCGCCAGGCCCTCAGCAGGGACGCGGCGCCGGCGCGAGGCACGAGCTGATGGTGCCGGCGCCCTTGCGGGGACTGCGGGTCGTCGACCTGAGCCAGTACATCGCCGGCTCGGTCTGCGGCCAGCTGCTCGCCGACTTCGGCGCCGAAGTGCTCAAGGTCGAGCCGCTCGCCGGCGACCCTTCGCGGGCCCTGCCGGGCAGCCGCTTCGGCAGCCCCTACTTCCGGACGTACAACACCGGCAAGCAGGCGACCGCCCTCGACCTGCACGACGCCGGTGACCGTGGGCGGCTCGACGAGCTGCTCGCGGACGCCGACGCGCTGGTCATGAACTTCGGCCTACGCACCCGCGAGCGGCTGGGCCTGGACTGGCCGGCGCTTCACGCAGCCTTCCCGCGGCTCGTCGTGACGCTCGTCAGCGCGTACGGCGCAGACGACGCACGCACCTGCTTCGACTCGATCGCGCAGGCGGTCAGTGGTTTCGCGCTGCTCAACGCCGCCGAGGACGGCCGGCCGCGGATCAGCGCGGGCTACCCGACCGACGTCCTGAGCGGGCTCTATGCCGGGTTGTCGACGGCCATGGCCCTCGCGGACGCCGAGCGTACCGACGGCCTGCTGGTCGACGTCGCGATGAGCGAGGTCGCGGTGGCAGCGCTGACCGGGCCGGCGGCCCTGGTGGCCGCCGAGGAGGGCACGTTCCGGCCGGGGCGAGGCAATGCGGACGCGGCGACCGCGCCGTCCAACGTCTACCGCTGCACGGACGGCTTCGCGTACGTGTACGCGGGCCTCGACAAGCACTGGTCGCGGTTGCGTCCGGTGCTGGAGGCGGACCTCGGGCCCCTGGCGGACACCGACGCTCAGCAGCGGCTCGCCGATCCCGGCCGATGGGACGACGTGGTCGAGGCGTGGACCCAGCGCCGTTCCGTCCGAGAGGTCTGCGACCTGATGGCGGCGCTCGACGTACCGGCCGGCCCGGTGCGCGACCCCGTGGAGGCGCTGCGGGCGACCCGGGCCGAGCGGCCGGGATCGGTCGTCGTCCAGGGGGACGACGGCGCCGGCGTCCCGCAGCTGCCAGTGACGTTCGACGGCGTGCGCCCGTCGCGCACGGCGGCACCCGCTCTGCCCACCGCAAACCGTCCCGATCGCATTGCTGCGCAACCACTCCAGGAAGAGGCCACCCGATGACGACGCCCACCGCCGCACCGAACGACCGGGCCGCCGCGCGCGAGCGCGCCGACGTGCGTGTGCTCGCCGAGGGCGCGCTGACCGGCCTGAGCGCCGTGGTCACCGGCGCCGGCAGCGGCATCGGTCGCGCCGCCGTGGCGCGGCTGGTGGAGCTCGGCGCGACCGTGACCGGCATCGGCCGGCACGAGGAGACCCTGGCCGGCACCCGTGAAGGGCTGACCCGGCCGGACTCCTACGACTACCGCGTGTGCGACGTCCGGGACACCGACGCCGTGACGGCGGCGCTCGCCGAGGTCGCTGACGCGCGCGGCCTGGGCCTGCTGGTGAACAACGCCGGTGGTCAGTTCTTCGCCCCGGCCGTCGACATCACCCCGGGCGGCTGGCGCGCGGTGCTCGACCTCAACCTGACCAGCGTCTTCCACCTCACCCGCGCCGCCTACCCCTACCTCGCTCGCAGCCACGGGAGCGTCATCAACATCTCGTTGTCTGGCGTCGAGCGCGGCGGCATGGGGATGGCGCACTCGATCGCGGCACGTGCCGGCGTCCTGGGCCTGACCCGCACCCTCGCGCTGGAGTGGGCGGCCGACGGCATCCGGCTGAACTGCATCGGCCCGGGCACCGTGCTGACCCACGCGCTGAGCGACGAGGCCAGCGGGCACGTGCTCGGCAAGCTGGTCGACCGGGCGACGCCCATGAAGGTGCCCACGCCGGTCGAGGACGTCGCCGAGCTCGTCGCGTTCCTCGCCAGCCCGGCCGGCGCGCTGATGACCGGCCAGCTGATCCAGATCGACGGTGGCGCGCACCTCGGCCAGGGCCTGCACATGCTGCCCGAGGCGTACGCGTGAGCGGATCGGAGCCGATGGACCTCGCGGGGGCCGTAGCGCGGTACGTCCGGCCCGGGACGAGCGTCTACCTCGGCAACTTCGGCGCCCAGCTGTTCTGCGTCGGTCACGAGATGGTGCGGCAGGGCCTGCGCGACCTCGACCTCGTGATCGCCTCTGGCGGCCTGCTGATGGACCAGCTGCTGGGTGCGGGCACGCTGCGCTCGGTGACCTACGGGCACTGCTGGAGCGCCGTCGGGCCGTCGCCGGCCTGGTGCTTTCGCCGCGCCGCGGAGTCCGGGGACACCAGCGTCGAGCGGCACGAGCTGAGCCTGGGCCTGCTGACCGCAGCCCTCACCGCCGGAGCCTGGGGGGTGCCGTTCATGCCGGTGCCCGACCTGCCCGGCACCGGCTACGTCGACGAGGACTGGTCGAACGGGCGCCTCGCCGAGGTGGGCAGCCCGTTCGGTGCCTCGCGGGTCGTCGCCGCACTGAGCCCGGACGTCGCCTTCGTGCACGTCGACCTCGCCGACGCGCAGGGCAACGGAGCGGTGCGCGGTCCGCTCGGCGAGGTGCTCGTCGCGGCGCAGGCGTCGTCCAGCGTGGTGTTGGTGGCCGAGGAGGTCGTGAGCACCGAGCAGGTGCGCGACGCGGGGATCACGGTGCCCGGCGTCCTGACGAGCGCGGTGGTGCACCATCCGGGGGCGGTGCTGCCGGACGGCGCCATCGGCCGCTACCCGCGCGACGTCGAGGCCTTCGAGTCCTACTCCCGTCGCTCGCGCACGGCGGAGGGCTTCGCGCAGTGGCTGACGGACGAAGTGCTGCACGGGCAGCGCCCGGCGGCGCCCGACGTGACGACGGTGGCCCGGTGACGACGCGGCCCGCGACCCCGGTGCTGGACTTCCTGGTGCGCGCGGCCCGCGAGTACCGGCGCGGCGGCTGGGTGTTCACCGGATTCCACTGGCCAGTCGTCGCCGGCCAGACGGCCTACCGGCTGCGCGGCAACGACTTCACGCAGGTGTTCGAGGCCGGCGCGAGCACCCACGAGGCCGCTGCCGAGCTGCCGACGAGCACCACCGACTACCCGGCGTACGGCAACGCACTGGGCTTCACGGGGACCACGGCCGACGTCCTGCTCGGCATGGGGCGCCGGTTCGACCGCGTGGTGCTCGACGCGAGCAACATCGACGTCCGCGGGTGCGTCAACTCCTCGTTCGTCGGTGACCTCGCGCGACCGACCGTGCGGCTGCCCGGCGGCGGAGGCGCCCCTGACATCGCGGCCCGGGCGCGCGAGCTCGTGTGGCTGCACGGCGGGGGCGACCTGTCGCGCATCCAGGCGCGGGTCGAGCACGTGACCGCCGCCCCCGGGGCGAGCTCGCTGGTGCGGCTGCACACCCGGTGGGGCGTGGCTCGGCTCGGCGCCGAGCCCGTGGTCGAGGAGGTGGCGCCCGATGTGCCGGGCCACCAGGAGTGGCTCGAGCACCTGGCCGGCCTGGGCGTCGCGGCATCCGGGGCCGTCGAGCGGGCGCCCGTCCAGGACGACGAACGCGCGGCGGCCGCCCACACGCTGCGGGACGCCGCGCGCCGCGGGTACGGCGTGGCGCGCAAGGCCGTGAACGAGATCGAGGAGGAGCGATGACCGTGACCGCGACGACGACGGACCGGGCACCGGAGGACCTGCGGACCCTGCGCGCCGAAGTGCGCGCGCTGGTGGACCGCTGGCAGGACGAGGGCCGGTTCACTCCCGGCTGCGACGCGTGGCTGCGCTCCTACGACCTCGACTTCAGCCGCGAGCTCGGTGCCCACGGCTGGATCGGCATCACCTGGCCGACCGAGCTGGGCGGTGGCGGTCGCAGCAACCGCGCCCGGCTCGTCGTCACCGAGGAGCTGCTGCGAGCCGGTGCACCCGTTGCGGCGCACTGGATCGCGGACCGGCAGATCGGCCCGGCCATCCTGCGGTACGGCTCGCCGGAGCTGCAGCGCACCTACCTGCCGAGGATCGCCTCGGGCGAGGCGACCTTCTGCCTCGGCATGAGCGAGACCGAGTCCGGCTCCGACCTCGCCTCGGTGCGCACGACGGCCACGCCGGTCGAGGGCGGCGGCTGGCGCGTGCGCGGCCGCAAGATCTGGACCAGCCAGGCGCACCGCTCGACGCACGCGTACCTGCTGGCCCGCACCTCGCGGGGCGAGAGCAAGCACGAGGGCCTCACCGAGCTCCTGGTCGACATGTCCGCCGAGGGCGTCGAGGTGCGGCCGATCTACGACCTGCGCGGCGAGCACCACTTCAACGAGATCACGTTCGACGACGTCCTCGTGCCCGCGGACCACCTCCTCGGCGAGGTCGGCGGCGGCTGGGGCCAGGTCACCGAGCAGCTGGCGTTCGAGCGTGGCGGCATGGAGCGAGTCCTCAGCACCTACCCCCTGCTCGCGGCGGTCGTGGACGAGCTGGCCGGGGCCGATGGCGACCTCCCGGTGGGCTCGGCGGCAGCCGTCGGCACGGCCCTCGCGCGGCTGCACACGTTGCGGCAGATGGCCTGGCGCATCGCGGCGGCGGTGGACGCCGGGGATGCTCCCGTGCTGCAGGCCGCCATGCTCAAGGACCTCGGCACGACCTTCGAGCGGGACGTCGACGAGCTCGCGCGGGCCGTCGTCGACGTCGAGGCCGACCCCGCGGCGGGGGGTGTCGCCGGCCTGCTGGCCCAGGGGGTGCTCGCGGCGCCGGGGTTCTCGATCCGTGGCGGCACGACCGAGGTGCTGCGCACGATCATCGCCCGAGGCGCGAAGAAGGCGGTGTCCGGCACCCAGGACGGCGGCGACCTGCGCAGCCTCGCGGACGACGTGCTGTCCGGTCGCGGGGGTGAGCCGGACGGGCTGCCGGCGGTGTGGCAGACGGTGGTCGAGCTCGGCTGGCCCGGCGTCGGCCTGGCCGAGGAGGACGGCGGATCGGGCGGTGAGCCGGCCGACCTGGCCCAGCTCGTCGAGGCGACCGGCCGGCACGTCGTGCCGGTGCCGCTGGCCGAGGCCGCGCTCGCCGCGCGCCTGCTCGCGGGCGCCGGGTTCGAGCTGCCCGACGGCGTGGCGGTGCCGGTGCTCGGTGCCCGGGGCGAGCAGATCGGCGTCCACCGTGACGCTGGTTCCGACGCGTCCGACGGCGTCGTCCTGAGCGGGCTGGTGCGGCGGGTGCCGTGGGCGCGGACGGCGGACCACCTCGTCGTGCTGGCCCGCGGCGACGACGGCACCGACCTCGTCGCCCTGGTGCCTCGCGACGCGACCGGGGTCGGCCTGACGGAGGGATCGAACCTCGCCGGGGAGCCGCGCGACGACGTCCGGCTGGACGACGTGCGGGTGCCGGGGAGCCAGGTGCGGTCCGCCGACACCACCGCGGACGACGCCCTCGCGTGGGCGGCGCTGCTGCGCGCGGCGGCCACCGTCGGGGCGCTCGAGACCGCCGTGGCGCACACCGTCGAGCACGTGAGCGTGCGCGAGCAGTTCGGCAAGCCGCTGCTGCGCTTCCAGGCGGTCGCCCAGCAGGTCGCCGTCATGACGTCCCAGCTCGCGCTGGCGCGCACGGCCACCGCCTTCGCGGTCGGTGCGAGCCAGGGCGCGGCCGGCGTCGACCAGCGGGCGGTGGCGGTCGCGGTGGTCGCCGCGGCCACGGCGGCCACGGAGGTCGCCCGCGCAGCGCACCAGCTGCACGGTGCGATGGGCGTGACCCGCGAGCACCCGCTGCACCTCGCCACCCGCAGGCTGTGGTCGTGGCGCGACGAGTGCGGGGGCGAGCGGCGCTGGGCCGCAAGGCTGGCCACCGACCTCGTGCCGGGCGGCAGCGATGCCGTCTGGCGCTGGCTCACGCAGGACGAGACGGACACCGCGACCGACGACACCACCGACCAGGGGAGCCCCTCGTGACCGACGACCGCAGCACCGGCCAGCAGCTGGTGCGGCTCACCGAGCAGGACGGCGTGTGGACGCTGCTGCTCGACGACCCCGAGCGCCGCAACGCCATCTCACCGACGCTGCAGCGCCAGCTGGGGGAGGCGGTCGACGCGGTCGCGGCGGCCGACGACGCGCGCGCTCTGGTGGTGGGTGGCACGGGGTCGAGCTTCTGCGCCGGCGCTGACCTGCCGGCGGTCTTCGGCGACACGAGCCGTTCGGTGGCGACGCTGCGGGACGACCTGCACACCGTGTACGACTCCTTCCTGCGGCTGCTCGACCTGGGCATCCCGACCATCGCGGCGGTGCAGGGGCCGGCGGTCGGCGCGGGTCTGAACCTCGCGATGGCCTGCGACGTGCGGTACGTGGGCCCGCGCGCGTCGCTGGCCGCGACCTTCACCCGGATCGGCCTGCACCCGGGCGGCGGCTGCACGTGGTTCCTCGTGCGCGCCCTCGGCCCGCAGCGGGCGCTCGCGCTGCTGCTCGACGGCGGCGCGATCGACGCCGAGCAGGCCGTGGCGACTGGCGTGGCGCTGAGCCTGGAGGACGACCCGCTCGCCGCGGCGCAGGAGACCGCGCGCCGGTGGGCGGCCATCGACCCGCAGCTCGTGCGGGACGTCAAGACCTCCGTGCGGACGGCGCAGACCGGAGGTTTCGCGGCGAGCCTGGACTTCGAGTCCTGGGCCCAGGCGTCGTCCGCCACCAAGCCGCAGGTGCAGGAGGTCGTGGCGAGGTTCCGCAAGCCGTGACCGCCTCGTCTCCGCCCGACCGGCTGCTCACGGTCGCCGACCTCGACAGCCACGGCGAGTGGCTCGTCGTGGACGCCGGCCCCAGCCTGGAGCGCGCGTACCGCGAGGTCACCGGCTGGGCGGGCGAGCAGGCTCCGGCCGGCCTCGCGTCGGTGGTGGCCCGCCGTGCGTACACCCGCGGGCTCGCGATGCCGCCGGGCGGCGTGCTGCGCGAGATCCGCCAGACCCTGCTCGGGCCACCGCCGTCCGACGGCCGATACCGCGTGCAGGTCGCAGCCGCCGTGGTCGGCGAGCGCTCGGGGCGCCGGCGGGTCGAGGTCGACGCCGAGGTCGCGAGTGCCGTCGGCGATCCCGTGGCACAGGTCGGGTTCAGCCTCGACTGGCCGGCCGGTGCCGAGTGACGACCTCGCCGCGCTCGCAGGCCGCGAGCGCGCCGCCGCCCGGCCCCGTCGTCCTCGACGTGACGCCGGACCTCGTGGCGCGCTGGGCGGACGTGGTCGACGACCACAACCCGCTCCACCTGGACCCGCAGTTCGCGGCGGGCACGCCGTTCGGCGCGCCGATCGCCCACGGCTCGCTGGTGTTCGCGCTCGCGTGCGACGCCGCCCAGGCCGCCGGCGCAGGTGACGGGACCCTCGCCGTCCGGTTCACCGCCCCCGTGCCGGTGGGCTCCCGGCTCGTGGTGGGCACCGGACCGGACGGTGCCCCGGACGTCCGCTGCGGCGCGGACCAGCCGGTCCGCGTCACCCTGACCCGAAGGAGCACGTCGTGACCTCCCTGCCCGACCTCGACGCGCTGGCCGAGCGGTGGCAGGTCACGGCGTCCGACCTCGTCCGCTACGCCGCGGCGTCCCTGGACCTCAACGACATCCACCAGGACGACCGGGCCGCCCGGGCCGCCGGCTTCGAGGGACGGATCGCCCACGGCATGCTGACCCTCGGACGCGTGCTGGCCCGGCTGGCGGACGCCGTCGGCCCGCGCGGCATCGCGTCCTGCTCGGCGCGGTTCAGCGCGCCCGTGCGCCCCGGCGTCCCGCTGTCACTGACCTGGCAGGAGCAGCCGTCCGCCCGGCCGGCGGGCCGCGCGCTGCGCGCGACGGTGACGGCCGGTGCGGCGCAGCCGGCCACCGCGCTGGTGCTGGACGTCGAGCTCGCCGACGGATCCACGGCACAGGTCGCCGAGGATTCGACGGACGGCTTCACGTCCGCCCTGCACCACGGCGAGCTGCTCGCCGACATGCGGCTGCTCGTCGAGCGCGGCCCGGCGCAGCAGCTGGCCCGGGCGGTCGGCGCGCAGGCGCCCTGGTACGTCGACCCGGCAGCGGCGACCGCGGTCGGGCTCGACGGGCTCGCCGTCGTCCCGACGCTGCCCTTCGTCCTGCCCGGCTGGGGCTGGTTCGCCGACCTCCAGGACGACGCAGTCGGCGGCGCACCGGATGCCGTCGAGGACTCGCGCCGGTGGGCCGGCACCAGCGACGCCGTCGTGCACGCGGGGCAGGGCTTCACGTTCCACCGCCCGATCGTCGTCGGCGAGCTGCTGCGCTCGCGGCAGCTGCGCACAGGGGGCTTCACCCGCGAGGGCCGCGCGGGCACGTTGCGGTTCACCGAGGTCACGCAGGTGCTCACGGGCGCGGACGGCGCGCTCGTCGCGACGTCGGTCGCCACGCTGCTCGCGACGGGCCCGGCGTGAGCGCCACGACGGTCTCGCCCGCGCTGGGGGCGCTCCTGGGCCGACTGGACCTCGTCGCCGACGGACCCGACCGGTTCGTGTCGAGCGGAGACCACGAGGGCGTCGTCCGGCTGTTCGGCGGCCAGGTGGCGGCCCAGGCGCTCGCGGCCGCGGGTCGCACGGTCGCGCCCGGCCGTCACGTCCACAGCCTGCACGTGAGCTTCCTGCGTCCCGGCGACCTCCACGCGCCGTTGCGGCTGGACGTCACGCGGCTCAAGGAGGGGCGGGCATACGACGTCCGCCGCGTCGACGTGACGCAGCAGGACGCGCTGGTGCTCACCGCCACGGCCTCGTTCCACGTGGACGAGCCGGGGCCGGAGTGGTCGCAGGGCGCGGCCGCCGACTGGGACGGCACGGCCCCTGCCGACGTCGACGACGTGGACGCTCTTCCCCGGTGGGAGGAGCAGTTCGCGGGCCGGCTGGACCGGCTCAGCCCGCTGTGGCGGCGGTCGCGCCCCATGGACCTGCGCTACGTCGGGACGCCACCACCCCTGGACGACGATCTCGCGCCGGGATCACGCTGCGCGCAGCGCGTCTACGTGCGCGCCGACGGTCCGCTACCGGACGACGAGCTGATGCACGCCTGCCTGCTGGTCTACGCCACCGACGCCTCGCTGCTGGAGACGGCGGTCCTGCCGCAGGGGGTCGTCTGGGCGGACGGCGCGTTCGAGGGCGCCAGCCTGGACCACGGGCTGTGGTTCCACCAGCCGCCGCGCGCGGACGGGTGGCTGCGACTCGACCAGCGCGCGGTCGCCCTGGGGGGCGGTCGAGGCACGGCCGCTGGCCGACTCGTGGACGCCGAGGGCCGCCTCGTGGTCACGGTGGTGCAGGAGGGCTCGCTGCGCCCGGTGCACGGTGACACCTGGATGGCCGGCCGGTGAGCGCGACGCAGCAGGGCACCGTGCTCGTCGTCGGGGCGAGCGGTCTGGTGGGTGCTGCGAGCGTCGAGGCGTTCTCCCGCAACGGGTGGGACGTGATCGCGATGTCGCGCCGTCGGCCCGAGGTGGAGCCGGGCACGCGGTTCCGGCACGTGGCAGTGGACCTGCGGGACGCCGCGGCGACGCGCGCCGCCGTGATCTCACCCGAGCTGCGCGGCGTGACCCACGTGGTCTACACCGCGGTGCACGAGAAGCCGGGGCTGGTGCGTGGCTGGCGCGACGAGGACCAGATGCGGACGAACCTCATCATGCTGCAGAACCTGCTGGACCCGTTGTGCGACAACGGCCGGCTCGAGCACGTGACCCTCCTGCAGGGCACCAAGGCCTACGGGGTGCACCTGCACCCGATCCGGGTGCCCGCCCGCGAGCGGCACCCGCGCGACGAGCACCCGAACTTCTACTGGCTGCACGAGGACCACCTGCGCCGCAAGGCCGAGGAGACCGGACTGCGGTGGACGATCCTGCGCCCGCAGCTCGTCGTCGGGCCGACCCACGGCGTGGCCATGAACCTGCCGCCCGTCATCGGTGCGTATGCCGCGGTGTGCCGCGAGCTCGGCGTGCCGTTCGCCTTCCCGGGGGGTGCGGCGTACGTGACCGAGGCGGTCGACGTCCGGATCGTCGCGGACGCCGCCGTGTGGGCCGCCACCGCGCCGCAGGCCTGGGGCGAGCACTTCAACCTGACCAACGGCGAGGTGTTCGGCTGGCGCGACCTGTGGCCCGCGCTGGCTGAGGAGCTCGGGGTCGAGACCGGTCCGGACGAGCCGCGGCGGTTGGCTCAGTTCCTGCCCGAGCACGAGGCCGAGTGGGACGCGGCGGTCCGCAGGCACGGGCTGCGGCCGCTCCGGCTGGCTGAGCTGTTGGGAGAGTCGCACTTCTACGCCGACTTCTGCTTCGCTGCGGGCGCCGAGCAGGCACCACCACCGGCGTTCGTCAGCGTGGTGAAGGCGATGCAGGCGGGCTTCACCCGCACATGCGACACCGAGCTGTCGTTCCGGCACTGGCTGCGGGCCCTGGTGAAGAGCAAGGTCATCCCCGGCGGCTGAGAGCCGCCAGTGTGCAGCCGTGTCCAACCAGTGCCGGATCGATCGCGTCCTCCCCGCCTGAGCCGCCGCGTCAGCGGAAGACGCACGTCTGCCCCGCACCGATCCGGGTGACGACGTTGGAGGGACCGGTGCCGTCCAACCCGCCCGCGAGACCGCCGGCGACCGACCACTCCGGTCCCACCGTGCCCGTGGTGACGTGGACCTTCGCGAAGGCGCTGCGCAGGTCGGCCAGCGTGCTACCGAGCCCGATACCGTCCGCCGTCGTGAGGCGCTGGGTGCTGGGCTGCGCTGGCACCCGGCTGGTGACGGTCCACCCGACGAAGCGGTCGCCGTCGAGGTAGAGCGAGAGCACCTCGGCGGCCGTCGGGAAGGCCAGCACCTCGATCGAGGGACCGCAGTCCGGCAGGGCGTTGCGGGCTCCCGCCACGCCGAACAGCGAGGACACGACCTGGGCGATGGTGGTGGACGAGGTCGTCGCGAACGGCTCGTGCCGGATGGACGACGCGCCGCTGACGTACCCCAGGCCGTCCGGCTCGAGCACCACGGGCACCTGCATCGTCGGGGCCGTCGGCGAGGACGTCGACGGGGACGACGAGGGGGACATGGAGGGGGACATCGAGGGGGACATCGAGGGGGACGCCGTCGAGGTCGGGTCGGGTGACGTCGTCGGAGCTGCGGACGACGTCGCCGTGGGCGTCGCGGTGACCGGGAGCCGGGGGCCGCCACCGTCGTGCCCCAGCGCGACGGCTGCGACCACGGCCACGAGCGCGAGAGCGCCCCCTGCGCCGACGGCGGTCTGCTTGGCCTGTCGGCGCCGGGCTCCCCGGTGCAGCACCGCGGGGTCGAGTGCGGGCGGCGGCGGCAGGGGTGCGAGCAGGTCGTGGAGCGCATCGTGCAGGTCGTCGTGCCGGTAGTCGCTCATGCGTTCTCCAGACTCGTGCGCAGCGCGGCGCGGCCGCGGGAGGCGAGGGACTTGACGGTGCCGACGGAGCAGCCGAGCTCCTCGGCGCACTGGGCCTCGGACAGATCCAGCCAGTGCCGCAGGACGACCGCCTCGCGCTGACGGGTCGGAAGGGCGGCCAGCGCCTCGAGCAGTCGGAGCCGCTCGATGCGGGCGTCGACGTCGTCGGGCTGCCGGTCGGTGTCGGCACCGACGGTCGCGGCCTCGTCCCGGGACCGCTCCCGCCGGACCCGCAGCCGGCGGTGGTGGCTGTGCGAGGCGTTGACGATCATCCGGCGCAGGAACGCCGGGGGGTTGTCGACCGGACGCAACCGCGCGGCCAGCGTCGCGAAGCAGTCCTGCACCAGGTCCTCGGCCACCGCGCGGTCGCCGGTCAGCAGGTACGCGAGATCGCGGGACTGCCGGGCATGGCCGGCGTACAGCTCACCGAGGGCAGTCGGGGTCACGGGTCTCCTCCGCTCGCGGGGGCAGCGTCGCCCTCCCGGTGTGTGACGGCTGAGCCCGGCCAGAGGTTGCCGCACGTCACAGCATGAACCGAACCACGCTGCACCGCCCGGCCCGAGAGCAACCGCGCCAGCGCCTGGTGTTCGGCGTCAGCGTCCGTGACACGGCGGCATCGTGGTGGCTGCGCATCGCAGGCGATGCGCAGCCACCACGCGGTCCGGATCAGCCGACGCTGTCAGGGCTCCAAGCACTCCGGGATGGAGTCGGTGTGGCCCCAGGGCCGCTCGGTGCGGCCCCGCGGGTCGTAGATCTTGACGTGGTCGACCGTCGTGAACTGCCGCAGGGACGGCATGATCTCGCCGGCGATGGTCACCGTCGACCCGCCGCTGCTGCACCCGCCGGTGAGCTGCACGCGCGCGATGCCGTCGCTGATCCGCAGCCTGGTGAAGCCGGTGGCCTTGGACGTCAGCCGCCGCAGGCCGAGCGCGTACTCGTGCGCGGTGGGTCCGGCGAAGGTGCGGTCCATGACACCGGTCGCCGGCGTCCACGGCCGCACCGGTCGCAGCACCGGCGTGAAGAAGGGCTCGGTGTTGGCGAGGTATCGGCGCTGGTTGAAGAACCAGACCTTCTTCCAGACGGTGCGCAAGGTCGACCGGACGTCGATCACCAGGCGGTCGGGGTGGCGGAGCGTGAAGACGTGGAACGAGTCCTTCTTGGCCAGGCCGATCCCGTACGTCGTCACCGCCTCGAAGTCTCCCGCGCGCACGACGGTCATGACGTTGGGCAGGGCGAAGGCGACCCTGGCCGGTGCCGTGGAGACGCCCGCAGCCGTGTGCGCGTTGGTCGGGGACATCGTGACTGCGAGGACGGCTCGTCCGGCGACGGGCACGACCTTGTCCGACGGGTCGGCCCGCAGGGAGCTGACGTAGCGCACCCAGTGGCGTGACGGGACGCCACCGGTGAAGTCGAAGACGACCCGGTCGTAGGTCGGGTGGTGCGCGGCTCGGATCCCGACGAGGGTGGGGATCCGTGGAGCGGCGGCGGTCGCCGTCCCGGTGCCGGCGAGGGCGGCTGGCGCGACCAGCGCCGCAGACAACAGCAGACGCACGAACACGCGTGCACGTCCCATGGTGATCACCTCGGAGAAGACGAACGAGCTGACTGGGCGAGAGTCCACCCGCGCCGGGTGCGAGCGGTAGGGCCAGAGGTCCGTGGTGTGCGAGTAGCGTCGCCGCGCGTGGACGCCGGCCCGACCTGCGCGGCGTCCACGACGTCGAGGTGACGAACCACCGCGTGCCGTGCCTGGTCGACACCGTCCCGCGAGCTCGTGGCCCAGCTCCACGCGCCAAGCGTCGTCTGCTTTGACGAAGGACACCGAGCCGCCAATCGGGGGTATTGGCTGCGGACTGCTCAGATGCCGCCGTCGGGCTCCGATATCGTCATCGACGCGAGCGCAGTGCTCGACGACAAAGGCAAACCCGTCGTGAGGCGGGGACGCAAAGCCACGGGACCCTCGCGGTCAGCCGGGCTACCGAACAGGGAGTACGGCGTGGCTGCAGTTCTTGTAGTGGACGACGACCCAGCCGTCCGGGAGTTCGTGGGCGACCTGCTGGACCTTGAAGGTCATGAGGTCCGGTTCGCCGCTGATGGTCGCGAAGCCCTGGCCTCCGTGCGTGCGCAGCGTCCGGACTGCGTGCTGCTGGACGTGATGATGCCGGGCATGAGCGGGCACGAGGTGCTCGCCGAGCTGCGGCTCGCTGATGGCGGTGCGGATCTGCCCGTCGTGATCCTGACCGCCCTCGCCGACGAGGCTCAGACCTGGCAGGGCTGGAGCGCCGGGGCTGACTACGTGCTGGGCAAGCCGTTCGACTCCGAGCAGCTGCTGCAGGTGCTCGCCTACCTGGCAGATGCCGATCATGAGTGACCTGGCGACGGCGCCCCCGGAAGCTACGAGGCTGCCCGGTCGCGCCAGCCTCCCGTGGTCGCTGGGGGACACCGACGACGAGACGCGCCGGCTGCGGGCGCTGGCCCGGTACGCGATCCTCGACACGCCACGTGACGCGACCTTCGACGACCTCGTGGGCGTGGCGGTGCAGCTCACCGGCTGCCAGGTGGCGGCCATCGGCTTCTACGACGCGGCGCGCGTGTGGTTCAAAGCCGCGGTCGGTCTCGATGCACAGGAGTGCCCCCGCGACGTGCGCGTCAGCGATCCCCTCACCATCCGGTGGTTCGAGGCGGTCGAGTCCGGGACGTTCGTCAGCGTGCCGTGTGTCACGAGCGACGGATACACCTTGGGTTGCCTCGTCGTCGCCGACCCGCAGCCCAAGCAGCTGTCGATTGCGGCGCGCGTGAGCCTCGCAGCCCTGGCCCGACAGGTCGTGCACCTGCTCGAGCTGCGCCGGACGCTGCTGTCGTACCACACGGTCGTTGACGGCGTCGGCAACGTCGTCTTCCACATCGACGAGCAGGGCCGGCTCGTGTCCGTCACCCCGACCTGGGCCAAGCTCACTGGCTTCGGCGTGGTCCGCTCGCTCGGGCGCGCACTGAGTGACTTCGTGCACGAGGACGACCGTGACCGGTTCACCGAACAGCTCGGTGCCGGCCAGAGCGGTCAGACGCCGCCTGTGGTGCTGTGCCGACTGCTCCGTCTCGGTGGCGCCGACGTGCCGGTCGAGATCGTGGCGCGCGGCCTGGTCGACGAAGGCGGCCGACACCTCGGGTTGGTCGGCGTCATCGCCGACATCACCGAACGCCAAGCCCGGGAGGTGGAGGCCCAGCACCTTCAGAAGCTGGAGGCGCTCGGGCGCCTCTCGGCCGGGCTGGCGCACGAGATCAACACACCGATCCAGTTCGTCGGTGACAACGCGAGGTTCCTCGCGGAGTCCTACCAGACGATGCTCAAGCTGCTGCTGACCTACCGCAAGGTGCTGGATGTGGAGTCCGGTGCCATCCCGTGGTGGGAACGGCAGGAGCTCATCCAACAGGCCGAGCGGGAGGCCGACGTCGACTACCTCGCTGAGGAGGTGCCGGCTGCCGTCGAGCAGAGCCTGGAGGGGGTCGAGCGGGTGGCCTCGCTGGTTCGCGCCATGAAGACGTTCAGCCACCCGGGAACCACGGAGAAGGCGCCGGCGGACCTCAACGAGGCCCTGCGCGCGACGATGACCGTTGCGCGCAACCAGGTCAAGTACATCGCCGACGAGGTGCTGGACCTCGGCGACATCCCCCTGGTGGTCTGCAACATCGCAGACCTGAACCAGGTGTTCCTCAACATGGTCATCAACGCGGCCGACGCCATCGAGGAGACCGGGGAACGCGGAGCCATCACGATCACGAGCTGCCTGCAGGACGGCCAGGTGGCCGTCTCCGTGAGTGACACCGGGGCCGGAATCCCAGAACCGCTGCAGCTCAAGATCTTCGAGCCCTTCTTCACCACCAAGGACGTCGGTCGCGGAACCGGCCAGGGCCTGGCCCTGGCCAGAGCTGTCGTCCACGACCAGCACGGGGGGTCGATCACCGTCCGCTCGCGCGTGGGCGCCGGTACGACCATCACCATCCATCTGCCGATCGAGCCACCATCCGACGAACTGGGGAGCGCGTCATGATCCAGACTGCTGAGGCCCACGCCAAGACCTATGAGCTTCCTCAGCTGCCACGGGTCCTCCTCGTGGACGACGAGATCGCCATCGTCGACGCACTCCGTCGTCAGCTGCGTCGCCAGTTCGACGTCACCACCGCGACGAGCGGAGCCGCCGCTCTGGAGATCCTCGCCGACAGCGACCCGTTCGCAGTCGTGCTGTCGGACATGCGGATGCCCGGGATGGACGGCGCGACGTTCTTGGCCCGGGTCCGCGAGCAGTACCCCGACACCGTGCGCATGCTGCTGACCGGCCAGGCCGACATGCAGTCGGCCATCGCGGCTATCAACGACGGGCAGATCTACCGGTTCCTGTCCAAGCCATGCCCCACCGATGCCCTGACCACCGCACTGAACGACGGTTCGGCCCTGCACCAGCAGATCACCGCAGAGAAGGACGTGCTGGAGCGCACCTTGCGCAGCGCCGTCCAGTCGCTCGTCGACGTGTTGGCGCTGGCCAACCCGGACGCCTTCAGCCGCGCCGTGCGCGTATCGCATCTGGTGGGCCACCTGTGCGAGCTCATGGAGATCCCGGTCGACTGGGAGCTCCAGGTCAGTGGGCTGCTCGGCCAGCTCGGCGCCGTCACGGTCCCGCTGCCGGTGCTCGAGAAGATCGACTCGGGTCTGCTGCTCAACGTCGACGAGCAGAAGATGGTCGACGCCATCCCAGGGATGAGCCAGAACCTCATCGCATCGATCCCCCGACTGGAACGTCTCGCCGCAGCCCTCGGTCAGCAGCGGCTGCGCTACGACGGCCGTGGCACGCCGGTAGGGGAGCCGGTCGGTGAGGCCATCCCGTTCGCCGCGCGGCTGCTGAGGTTCGTCGTCGACGTCGACACCATGCGCACGCAGCGCCTTCCCGCCGCTGCGGCCCTGGACCGCATGCGCAAGGACGCTGGTGCCTACGACCCGCGCCTGCTCGGGGTCTGGGAGCGCACCCACGAACAGAGCAGCGACGCCCCCGAGTGCGTACCCATCACGGTCGACTTCGACCAGCTGGAACCAGGCATGGTCCTGGTCGAGGACGTGCTGAGCGGAAGCGGCGTCGTGCTGCTCGGCCGAGGCAGCACCGTCACCGAGGCGTTGTTGCAGCGCCTGCGCAACCACGTCAGACACAGCGGTGTCAGCGGACCCATCGTCGTGAGCAGCCGGCTCGCGGCCCGAACCAAGGGAGCGGACTCATGATGCGCAGACAGCTCACGGGGTCAGACCGTCCCCGGCGCAGAAGAGCCGTCGCTGCCGGCGCGTTGCTCGCGCTGGCCGCAGCCGGCGTCAGCACGGGCACCGCGACGACCTCCACCGCTGCGGTTGCGCGTGCGGGTGGGTGGACGCGTGTCGTCGTCACTGGGCCGAGCACCGACCTGGTCGCCCGCGAGGTCCGTGATGCAGGTGGACGCGTCAGCGTGGCCCTTCCGATCGTCAGCGGGGTCGTGGCCGAGGTGCCGAGGGCGTTCGTCGCGCCGGCCGGACTCCTCGTGACCGCCGACCGCCCGGCGCGGTTCACCTCCGCCTCAGGCGGTGACGACGGGCCAACCAGCACCGTCCGTCAGACGCTGGGACTCGACACGACCGGCCAGGAGGGCGCGGGCGTCACCGTCGCGCTGGTCGACACGGGCGTCGCGGACGTCCCTGACTTGGCCGGTCGGCTCGAGCACGTCGACCTGACTGGAACCGGCGTTGGCGACGGGTACGGGCACGGCACCTTCCTGGCTGGTCTGCTCGCCGGTTCAGGTGCCGCTTCGGGAGGCCGCTACCAGGGCGTGGCGCCAGCCGCTCGCGTCCTGGACGTGAAGGTGGCAGCCGCCGACGGCACGACGAGCCTGAGTCTGGTGCTTCGCGGCCTCCAGGAGGTCGCCAAGCGCAGCCGCACCGAGCCGATCAAGGTGGTCAACCTGTCGCTGGCCTCCGGCAGTCCGTTGCCGTACCAGGTCGACCCGCTGGACCAGGCACTTCGGGTGCTGTGGCACCAGGGCATCACCGTGGTCGTCGCTGCCGGCAACGACGGCCCGCAACCTGGCACCATCGACGCTCCTGGCAACGACCCCACGTTGATCACCGTGGGGGGAGTGGACGAGAACGGCACGGCGGCACACGCCGACGACAGCATCGCGTCCTGGTCCGGGCGGGGCCCGACCAGCCAGGGTCTGGCCAAGCCGGACCTGGCCGCCCCCGGTGCGCACCTCGTGGGCCTGCGATCTGAGGGGAGCGTCATCGACGCCGCCCACCCGCAGTCGCGTGTCGGCGACCGCTACTTCCGAGGGTCCGGCACGTCGATGGCGGCCGCCGTCGCCTCCGGCGCAGTGGCGAACCTCCTGTCCCGCCGAACCAACCTGACGCCAGCGCAGGTGAAGGGACTGCTGATCTCGACGGCCTACCAGGCCGCGGCCCTGACCGCTGAGCGGGGCGCTGGCGCCGGCGGCCTCGACCTGGCTGGTGCACTGGCAGAGCGGGGTCTCGGCTCTGCGGCGGGTTCCCAACGTCCCTCGACCTCACCGGCACCTGGCGATCCCAAGCTGTGGGCCGCGGTCTCGGCGGCGTTCGCCCGGGGAGACCGCGATGCCGCTGCCGCGGCGTGGGACGATCTGTCGCCAGCTGCTCGCTCGTGGGCCGCTCGTTCGTGGGCGAACCTCGACCCCGTGGCCCGCTCGTGGGCGGCACGTTCGTGGGCCGCCCGTTCCTGGGCGGGTGCCGATGCGCAGAGCAGCGAGTGGGCCGCACGTTCGTGGGCCGCGCGATCGTGGGCCGGTGAGGACTGGACGGCTCGCTCCTGGGCCGCACGATCGTGGGCCGGGGACGACTGGGCCGCGCGATCGTGGGCCGGGGACGACTGGGCCGCGCGGTCCTGGGCTGCCGACGACTGGGCGGCCCGTTCCTGGGCCGCCACCTGGCGCTGAGGTCAGACTCGGGAGCCAGGGGGAATCACCGTGGCGGTAATGGATCCTCCCAGGGGCCAAGCGCAGCCGCGCTCGGCCCCTGGGAGGCGGGGCCGATGGCAGACGAGGGGGTCGACGGTGTTCACGCCGCTGAATCGCGTCGTGATGCTCGCGGTCACCGGCGGCGTGGCGAGCACGGGCGTCCTGCACTGGCTGACGATGCGGGCGCCGGCCTGGCACGATGCGCCATACGCCTTGTCGTGGCTGTCTTCGCCGTGGCTCGCGGCCGTGCTGCTGGTCTTGACCACGGCGTCGGAGCTGATCGCCGTTCGGCTTCGCCACGACGATGCCGTCGAGGAGCTGACACTGCTCGATGCGGTCGTGCTCCTGAACGTGCTGCTGCTGCCGGCGACGGTCGCGGTGTACACGACGCTGGCCGGGCTGCTCGCCGCGTACCTGCTGCGGCGCCGCGCGCCGATCAAGGTGCTGTTCAACCTGGGTACCTACGCCTCAGCCTGTTCCGTCACCGCGGTCACCATCCACGTGTTCGCCGCGGGCTCAGGCGACTTCGGCGTGACCCTGCTCGTCGCGGTTGCTGCCGGAGCCACCGGGTTCGTTGCGGTCAACCTCGTCCACATCGCGTGGCTGCTGTCCGTGATCAGTGGGACCGCGCCACTGCGCGTGCTGCGCGAGGACGCCCAGCTCTCGGCCCTGACGATGCTTGGCACGGTGGCCCTGACCCTCACCGTGCTGGCCATGGCCGCCTCGACCCCGGTGCTGTTGCCGTGTGCCGTACTGCCGGCCCTCGCCCTGACGTACTCCTACCGGGCCTCGGCCGAGCGGCATGAAGAACATCGCCGGTCCGCTCGGGTTCTGGAGTTCTCCCAGGTGCTCGCCTCCGGGCCGACGCGCGGGCTGGCTGCCGGGGCGTTCCTGCGGCTGGTCAGCGAGGAGTTCCAGACCGACTGGGCCGCAGTGGTTCTCCACGACGGGACGGCGTTCCATCTCAACGCCGGGGACGGCGAGGTCCAGCAGATGCCGGCGCGTCAGCTGCCGTCCTGGCTCCAGCAGCCTGCCGGATCAACGGGGTTGCGCCGATCGGCGCTCCCGCTCGGCTGGGGCTCGGCTCTGGACGCACCGCTGATCGCGGAGGGGCGGCACCTCGGTCGGGTCACCCTGGGGGCTCGTCAGCGCGCTGCCTTGAAGGACCGCGACGTCACCGCCTTGAGTCCGCTGGCCGGTTCCTTGGCGGTGGCGCTACGCAACGCCGAGCAGATGGAGCAGCTCGAGACCGAGACCAGCAAGCTGCGGGCGGTGGTCGAGCAGTCCGGTGACGGGATCGTGGTCGTCGACGGCGCCGGCGTCGTGCAGCTGTGGAGCCCGGCGATGGCCCAGGCCACGGGGATCGCACAGCACGAGGCTTTGGGCCGTCTGCTCGACGCGGTGCTGGCCGGGGAGGACGGCGACGGCGCCCCGGTGCGCCCGTTCTCGGATGCATTGGACAGGTTGACGCCGGCGACTCCCGGCACGCTGGTCGACGTCCACCTGGTGCGAAGCGACGGGGAGCGCAGGACCCTGCGACTCTCCCACGCCGCGGTGTTCGACGACGCAGGGTTGGTCCGGGACGTCATCATCGCCCGCGACCTCACCACCGAGTGGCGGATCGAGCGGATGAAGGGTGACTTCGTGGCGACGGTTACCCACGAGCTGCGCACGCCGCTGACTCCGATCAAGGGGTACGCAGAACTGTTGCGTCGCAAGGGTGACGCGATCCCCCAGGAGAAGCGCACGCGCGCTCTCGACGTCATCATCGACCGAGCCGACCACCTGGGCCGGCTGATGGAAGACCTGCTGTTGGCCTCGGACATCACCGCGCGGAACGAGCCGCAGCGCGCGGTGGTGCAAGGTGAGGCGGACCTGGTGGGACTAGCTTCCCGGGCTCTCGAGGACTTCGCGGCCTCACGTGACCGGTTGACCTTCGAGACCGACAGCGAGCAGCTGCAGGTCTCGTGCGACCCCGCGCGCGTCATCCAGGTGACAGCGAACCTCATCTCCAACGCCTTGAAGTACTCACCGGCGGATGCTCGCGTCACGGTCAGCGTCGAGACGCTGACCGGCGGCGGGTGCATCCGCGTGACCGACCACGGGCTCGGCATCCCGCAGTCGGAGCTGGAGCGCGTCTTCGACAAGTTCCACCGGGTCGAGGACCCCATGGTGATGTCGACGGGCGGCACCGGGCTCGGGCTCTACATCGCTCGGCACCTGGCCGAGGCGATGGGCGGCGCGCTGACGGTGCAGTCCACGTTGGGGGACGGATCGACCTTCACGTTCCGGCTGCCAGCCACGGCCTTGGACCCGATGGCCGAGATGGCCCCACCAGCCGCGGCCGCCGCAGTCAGTTCGCCTGCGACTGCCTGACCACCGGTCCGGTCAGATTCGGCACCGGGCCGGCCCCGCGCACCCATGCTGAACCGGCGATTCGCTTGGCGCGGTACATCGCCGCGTCCGCCGCACGCATGAGGTCCGTGGGGGCGTCATCGGCGTTGTCGGTGACGGTGATGCCGATACTCGCCCCGAGGTCGACGGCGGTCCCGTTGAGTATCCACGGTTCGTCGACGATGGCCACGACGCGTTCCGCGATCGCGTCGGCGCACTCAGGAGTGGCCAGGTTGTCACACACGGCGGCAAACTCGTCACCGCCGAGTCGGGCGATCGTGTCGGTCGACCGGAAGGCGCTCGTCAGGCGGAGGGCGAGGCCCTGGAGGGCCCGGTCGCCGGCCTCGTGTCCCATCGAGTCGTTGAGCGCCTTGAAGCCGTCGACGTCGAGGAACATGACGGCGACGAGCCCGGGCTGACCTTCGAGCCGTCTCAGGGAGTGACCCAGCCGGTCCAGGAACAGCGTTCGGTTGGGCAGACCAGTCAGGACGTCGGTGCGCGCTGTGCGGCGCAGCCGCAAGACGGACGACGTCAGCTGCGCTTGATAGAGAAGGAGCTCCATCTCCTGGGCGGTGAACTGCCTCGGATGGTCGTCGAAGATGGACACCGTTCCGAGGACGAACCCGTCGTCGACCAGCGGTACGCCCGCGTAGGCGCCGACCATGCCGTCCACGACCAGAGGATTCTCGGCGTAGACCGGGTGCGCGCGCGCGTCGGTGATCTGAAGTGGCGAACGCGTGTTGACCACCTCAGCGCAGAAGGACAACGCGTCGGGGACGGTGGTGCAGGGTGCGCCAACACCGACTTCGGCCGGGTAGGTCTGAGTGTTCTGCGTGACCAGGTCAACGACGGCGATCGGCACCGAGCACGCGATCCGCAGCGTGGCGACGACCGCATCCAGCTCGGGGTCTCCGAGGTGGCCGTGCATCTCGGTACGGGCCACCGCAGCGAGTCGTTCCGGATTGTCCACGCCACCCACGGCTGGTATCGCCGCCTGCCGCGCAGGCGCCGACGTATCCAGGCGGCTGAGACTGCCGAGGTCGGTGTTCAGCAGGACGGTCCACCTGCTGCGTGAGCACTCGGCGACGTGCCGGTCAGGGGCAGCGAGGTGACCAGGTCGTGTGCGGTCATGGGGCGGGCGAACAGGAAGCCTTGGGCGTTGGTGCACCCCAGCTCGGTCACGGCCGCGCGCTGCTCGGCGGTCTCGATACCTTCGGCGACGGTGGCCATCCCGAGCGAGTCGGCGATCTGGGTCACGGCCGAGATGATGGTTCGCGCGACGTCGGTGGCGGCGCTGATGGTGCCGAGGTCCTTGACCAGCGACCGATCGATCTTGATCACGTCGACGGGGAGGCTGGCCAGCTGTCCGAGTGAGGAGTAGCCGGAGCCGAAGTCGTCCATGGCGACGCGGACGCCGAGCTCTCGGAGGGCGCAGAGCTGCGCTGCGCTGCGCTCGGGGTCTCGGGCGACGTCGGTCTCGGTGAGCTCGATGATGAGCTGCTCCGGGCGGACCTGGGCCACGCCGAGGGCCTCGCTGACGTCGTCGAACAGGGTGCCCAGGCTGAGGTGCTGCGCGGCGATGTTCACCGCGACCGCCACCTCGAGTCCCTGGCGAGACCACTGCGCCACCTGGCGCAGCGCCTCGGCCAGCAGCCAGCGACTGATGGGCACGATGACGCCGGTCTCCTCGGCCAGCTCGATGAACGACCCGGGGAACAGCAGTCCGCGTTCGGGGTGGTTCCACCGCATCAGCGCCTCGACCTCGCACACCGCCCCGCTGTCGAGGCAGATGATGGGCTGGTAGTGCAGGAACAGCTCTCCGCGGGTCACGGCCATCCGCAGGCCGGCGGCCAGTGCGAGCCGGTCGTGGGCGGACTCACCGAGGGCGGGTGAGAACACCTGGCTACGGTCGCGGCCACGGGCTTTGGCTGTGTACATCGCGACGTCGGCGTCGCGAAGCAGGTCTTCGGGTCGCCCGCCCGTGACGCGGGACAGGGCGATGCCGATGCTGGCGGCCGTCGGTAGGTGCATGCTGGCGATGTCGAACGGTTTGGCCAGGGATGCGCGGATGCGGTCTGCGAGCGCGGTTGCTGCGTCGCCGTCGCAGTCCGGCGCGACGAGGACGAATTCGTCGCCGCCCACTCGGGCGACGACGTCGGACTCGCACGCCACTGCGGACAGGCGGGTTGCGACGTCACGCAGCAAGGCATCGCCGACGTCGTGTCCGAGGCTGTCGTTGACGTTCTTGAACCCGTCCAGGTCGACCAGCAGCACGGCTACCCCCGTGGCGTCGTCCTGCCCGGTCATCGCCTCGGCGAGGATCTGGAGCAGCCGGCGGCGGTTGGGCAGACCGGTCAGGTCGTCGTGGTGTGCCTGGTGGCGCAATCGGCGTTCGGAGAGCACTCGAGAGGTGATGTCGGTGTGGCTGACGATCACGCCCTCGTGGTCCAGCAGCGGCACAGCGTGCACGGCGAACCACCGCTCGGCGTCTGGGGTGGAGCACTCGTAGTCGTAGGAGAACGATGCCCGGGCTCCGCCGGCCACCTCCTTCAGCCCCATGATCACCGCGGCCGCATCGCGGTCGCCGGCGTCGGCCGCGCGCTGGCACACCTGGAGGTAGTTGACGCCAGTGCTCCACGACGCAGCATCCAGGCCGGCCGCAGCGCCGAACGCGTCCCACGGCATGTTGGTGCTCGTGATCGTGCCGCCTGAGTCCAGGACGGCGGTGTGTGCGGGCAAGGAGTCCAGGATGGCTCGGGTCAGCTGGGCGTGAGCCTCCTGCTGCCTGCGCAGCCGCCGGTCGTCGTTCACGTCTCGGAAGAAGACGACCAGACCGTTGTGGTCGGGGAAGGCCCGCACCTCGAACGTCGTGTCCAGCGGGGCGTAGGACTCGTCGAACGTGACCGCGACGCCAGTGCGCACGGCGCGGTGGTACTCGCTGCCGAACTTCTGCTCGACCGCGAGGGGGAACTCGTCCCAGATGTTGAGCCCGGGCAGCTCGCCCGGGCCCCGGCCCAAGAACCGCTCGGCCGCGGCGTTGAGGTAGGTGAACCGCCAGTCCCGATCGAGGATGAACACGCCGTCGGAGGTGGTCTCCAACACGGTCCTGGCCTGGTCGGTCAGCAGTGAGCCCACCTGCGTGGCCGCTGCGGAAACGGACATCAACGCTCCTGCGTCCATGCTGTGTTCCTCAGCTTGGACCAAGCTGGGCTTGGTCGACGGTGGGGCTCTATGGGCGACCGCACCTCACACGTGCTGTCGCCACAGTGTTGTCGGCATCCGCGCACCCTTCCTTGACCTACAACGGCGTCGGGATCGGTGGATCAGTCAGCGCGCGGACCTGCCGGACGACCACCTCCGCTGCCGGTGGCAACGGCTCGACCCACGCGAGGTCGAGCGGCACGAAGGCGGGCGGGTCCAGGGGCGCCGCACGCACCCCGAGACCTTCGGAGACGGCGAAGTCACGCGGGCCGAGGGCGAAGGCGCGCCCCTCGCGCAGCAGGTAGGAGCGCGAGCCGCCCAGTCGCGAGGTGCCGGTCAGCAGCAGGGGATCCAAGCCGCGCGAGCGGCAGATCTCGAGCAGCGCGTCGTGGTAGACGGGGCTCTGCTCGCGGGGCCACAACAGCAACGGGACGTCGGTGAGCCGGCTCAGGTCCACCGCTGCGTCGCTCGCGCCGAGCACGCTCGAGGCGGCGATCACGAACAGCTCGTCCTGCCCGATCGTGCGGACCCTGCCGTGCGCAGGGGCCGCGACGTGGTGGCCGAGGCCGAGGTCCGCCGTCCCCTGGTCCAGAGCGGCGCTCACGCGTCCGGTCTCGACCTCCACGGCGGTGACGTCCACCGGCGGGTCGGTGCGTTCCAGGTGACTCAGCAACAGCGGCATGAGGTGGTTGACGACGCTCGGCGACGCGGCGACTCGCACCTCGCGGGTGCTGCGCCGCCGGGCGAGGCCCGCGGCGCGGTCGAGGTCGTCGAGGGCAGCGAGGACGCGCTCGGCCGCGTCCACCAGTGAGGCGCCTTCGGCCGTGAGGCTGGTCCCTCCGCTGGAGCGGTGGAACAGCTTCACCCCGAGCGTGCGCTCGAGTCGGGCGACCTCCTTGCTCACCGTCGGCTGCGACAGCCCCGTGCTCGCGGCCGCCCGCGCGAAGTGCAGCTCGCGCGCGAGCGCCCGGAACACCGCGAGCTGGCGCAGCGTGACGTCCATTCCAGAACGGTATCAACTCATGCCAAGATGATTCTCGACCGGAATGGTGCCGACGGCTAGCGTCAGGACGACGCCTTCCCACGACCGAAGCGAGGACACCACCGTGCCGACCACCGCCCCGATCCACGTCAGCGACGAAGTACGCGACGCGCTGTCGTCCGGAACCCCCGTTGTGGCGCTGGAGTCCACGATCTTCACCCATGGGTTGCCCCGCCCGTCCAACATCGAGGTCGCGCTCGAGGGCGAGGAGCTGATCCGGTCGGCCGGCGCCGTCCCGGCCACCATCGGCGTCCACCGGGGCACGCCTGTCGTCGGGCTCAGCCGCGAGCAGATCCACGAGCTCGGCTACGACGACACCGCCGACAAGGCCTCGATCCGAGAGCTTCCGCTCGCCGCGATCACGCAGAAGAACGCCGGGACGACGATCGCCGCCACTGCCTTCCTGGCCCGCAGCGCAGGCATCGACGTGTTCGCCACCGGCGGTCTCGGCGGCGTGCACCACGGCGCCGACAAGACGTTCGACGAGTCGGCCGACCTCATCGCCATGGCCCGCACGTCGATCGTGCTCATCAGCTCCGGCGCCAAGGCGATCCTCGACATCCCCGCCACCCTCGAGCGCTTCGAGACCCTGAGCGTCCCCGTCGTCGGCTACCGCACGAACCGCTACCCCGGCTTCTACGTCGTCGACTCCGGTCACGCGGTGAGCTCGCGCGTCGAGTCGCCGGACGACGTCGCCACCGTGCTGCTCGCCGCCCGCGCGCTCGGCCTCGGCAGCGGCGTGCTCGTCGCTAACCCCGTGCCGGAGGACGAGCAGCTGGACCCGGCCGAGCTCGACGGCGTCATCGAGGCCGCCTGGGCCGCAGCCGACCGCGACGGCGTCAGCGGCCAGGCGTCGACCCCCTACCTGCTCGACTACATCCGCCGGGCCACCGACGGGCGCAGCCTCAAGGCCAACGTCGCCTTGTACCGCAACAACATCCGGCTGGCCAGCGAGGTGGCGGCCGCACTGGTCGCCCGGCGCTCGTAGTGCTCGGGGTCATCGGCGACGTCGTGCAGGACGTCGTCGTCAGCCTGCTCGAGCCACCGCGCGAGGCCACCGACACCGCGTCCGAGATCGTGACGACGCGCGGCGGCTCGGCGGCGAACGTGGCGGCCTTCGCGGCGCCGCGGTACCCCACGCGGTTCATCGGAGCCGTCGGCGCCGACCTCACCGGGCAGGTGCTGCTCGCCGACCTCGCGGCGCGCGGCGTCGAGCACCGCGTGCAGGTCGTCGACGGTGCGCCCACCGGCATGATCGTGATCATGCTCGACGAGCGGGGTGAGCGCACGATGTACCCCTCGCGCGGGGCGAACTGCCTCATCGGCCCCATCGACCCGTCCTGGCTCGACGACCTCGAGCTGTTGCACGTCACCGGCTACTCGTTCCAGTCCGGGACGACGGCCGGCTCGGTGCTCGAGGCGGTCGAGGCCCACCGGGCGCGCGGTGGGCTGGTGTCGCTCGACGTCTCCTCGGCCGGCCTCATCGCCCACTACGGCGTGGACGCCTTCCTCGACCTGATCGAGCGCTGCCGCCCGGACCTGCTCTCGGCCAACGAGGAGGAAGGCCGGCTGCTCGGCCTGTTCGACGACGGCGCACCCGGGCCGTCGTCCCACCGCTTCTCGGGGTGCACCGTGCTGGCCCGCCACGGCGCCCTGGCCACCCGGGTCATCCGCGCAGGCCAGCTGCTCGCGACGGTGCCGGTGCCGCCGGTCGAGGGGGTCCGCGACCTGACGGGTGCCGGCGACGCCTTCAACGCGGGCTTCCTCACGGCCTACCTGCGCGATCGCGGCGACGTGGTGGCCGCGTGCGAGGCCGGCCACGCCCTGGCGGCACGAGTCGTGTGCAGCGTGGGAGCCAACGAAGCGCCGTAGCGAACGCGGGCGGACCGCCCGCTGACCGCAGTAGCGTCGCGGCATGGACGCCGCGATCGAGATCGCCGGACTGCACAAGTCCTTCGGCCGCACCCACGCCCTCGACGGGCTCGACCTCACCGTGCGACCCGGCGAGGTGCACGGCTTCCTCGGCCCCAACGGGGCGGGCAAGTCGACGACCATCCGCATCCTGCTCGGCCTGCTGCGCAAGGACTCCGGCAGCGTGCGGCTGCTCGGCGGGAACCCCTGGCGCGACGCCGCGACGCTCCACCGCCGCCTCGCCTACGTGCCAGGCGACGTGTCGCTGTGGCCCAACCTGTCCGGGGGCGAGGCGATCGACCTCATCGGGCGGCTGCGCGGCGGGGTCGACCCCGCCCGGCGGGACGCGCTGGTCGAGCGCTTCGACCTCGACCCGCGCAAGAAGGGACGCGCCTACTCCAAGGGCAACCGGCAGAAGGTCGCGCTGGTGGCCGCGCTCGCCGCCGACGTCGAGCTGCTGGTGCTGGACGAGCCGACGTCCGGGCTGGATCCCTTGATGGAGAACACTTTTCGCGAGGTCGTGGTCGAACGCGCCAGGGAGGGACGCACCGTGCTGCTCTCGAGCCACATCCTCTCGGAGGTCGAGGCGCTCTGCGACCGCGTGAGCATCGTCCGGCTCGGGCGCACCGTCGAGACGGGCACGCTCGCCGAGCTGCGGCACCTCACCCGGACGTCGGTCGACGCCGAGGTCGTGCGCGCGCCGGAGGGCCTCGCCGACCTGCCCGGCGTCCACGACGTCGAGGTGACGAACCATCGCGTGCGTTGCCTGGTCGACACCGCCCGGCTCGACCCGCTGCTCGGTCGGCTCACCGCGCTGGGCGTGCGGTCGCTCACCTGCCAGCCGCCGACGCTCGAGGAGCTCTTCGTCCGCCACTATGCCGTCGACGGCGAAGCTCGTGCCGAGGAACCTCGGTGAGCCGCCTCGCGGGTCTGGGTGCGCTGACGCGGCTCGCCCTGCGCCGCGACCGAGTGCTGGTGCCGGTGTGGGTGGCCGTGTTCGTCGCGGTGGCCGCGAGCTCGGCGTCCGCGACCGAGGGGCTGTACCCGACGCTGGCCGACCGGGTCCGGGCCGCTCGCGCGGCGAACGCCACACCCGCGCTGGTCGCCTTCTACGGCAAGGTCTACGACGAGACCAGCCTCGGCGGGATCGGCATGCTCAAGCTCACGACGCTCGGCGCCTTGCTGGTGGCCGTGCTGATGATCGTGCTCGTGGTCCGGCACACCCGCGGCGAGGAGGAGACGGGCCGGCTGGACGTCGTCGCCGCCGGCGTCGTGTCCCGGCCCAGCCCGCTCGTGGCGGCGCTCGGGCTGGCCCTCACCGCCAGCCTGGCCTTGGGGGCTCTCAGCGCTCTGGGCGTCATGGCGGCCGGGCTGCCCGGTGAGGGCTCGCTTGCGTTCGGCCTGACGTGGGCCGTGGCCGGCATCGAGTTCGCCGCCGTCGCCGCGGTCGCGGCTCAGCTGACCGAGAGTGCCCGTGCCGCAACGGGTCTGAGCGTCGGCTTCCTCGGCGCCGCGTTCCTGCTGCGGGCGGTGGGCGACTCGGCGCGGCCGGGCACGGTCACGTGGCTGAGCTGGCTGTCTCCGGTCGGGTGGGCGCAGCAGATCCGGCCGTTCGGCGGCGACCGCTGGTGGGTCGCGTTGCTGCCGTTGGGTTTCGCGGCCGTCCTGGCCGCGCTCGCGATCCTGCTGGTGGCGCGCAGGGACGTCGGAGCCGGGCTGCTGCGTCCGCGGCTCGGCCCCGTGACGGCAGCCCCGTCGCTGCGCAGCCCGCTGGCCCTCGCGTGGCGACTCAACCGGGCGGCGCTGCTGGGCTGGCTGGTCGCCTTCGCGGTGCTTGGTGGCGTGCTCGGCAGCATCGCGTCCGACGTCGGCTCGCTGCTCGACAGCCCGCAGGCCCGCGACCTCATCGTGCGGATGGGCGGCGCCGGCTCGCTCACCGACGCGTTCCTGGCCGCCGAGCTCGGCTTCGTGGCCGTGTTCGCGTCGGCGTACGGCATCCAGACGGCGCTGCGGCTGCGGGCCGAGGAGGTCGCCCAGCGGGCCGATCCGGTGCTAGCGGCGGCCGTGACGCGGATGCGCTGGACCGCCAGCCACGCGCTCGTCGCGCTGGCCGGCTCGTCGGCCCTCGTCGTCGTCGCCGGTGCAGCGGCGGGGCTCACCCACCGGCCGGGCGGCCAGGCGGTCGGGTCCGTCGTCGGCCGCCTCGTCGCAGCGGCGCTGGTGCAGCTGCCCGCGGTGTGGGTGCTGACCGCGCTCGCGCTGGCATTCGTCGGCCTCGTTCCGCGTGCGGCTGTCGGCGGCTGGGTCGCGCTCGTGCTCTGCGTCCTGCTGGGCGAGCTCGGGGCCGCGCTGCGGCTGCCGTCGCGCCTGCTCGACCTGTCGCCGTACACGCACGTCCCGCGGCTGCCTGGCGGCGAGGTGCTCTGGACGCCGCTGGGCTGGCTGACGGCCGTCGCTATGGCGCTCACCGCGGCAGCCTTCGTCGGTATGCGGCGCCGTGACGTCGAGTAGTCGCGCGCTGGGCCGGGTGCGCGGCACCGCGGTGGCGATGCTGCTGTACGTCATCACCTTCGGCATCTACGGGCTCTACTGGTACTTCGCCGTGCACGACGAGATGAAGCGGCACAAGGGTTCCGGGCTCGGCGGTGGCCTGGCGCTCGTGCTCGGGCTGTTCATCGGCTTCGTCATGCCGTTCCTCAGCTCGCAGGAGGTCGGCGAGCTCTACGAGCGCCGCGGATACGCGCGCCCGGTGAGCGGCGTGACCGGCCTGTGGATCTTCCTCCCGTTCGTCGGCGGCATCGTGTGGTTCGTCAAGACCAACGGCGCGCTGAACTCCTACTGGCGCAGCCAAGGCGCGGCGTAACCAATCGCGCCACGGTGGCCGATCCTCGGCGCGCAGGTAACGTGCCAGGACGTGGACGACACGATCATCGCCGGCAGCGCCACCATCACCGGCCACCAGACGGATCCCATCGAGGCGTACGTCGCGCGGCCGCAGCGTCCCGGGCCGCGCGGGGGAGTGGTGGTCATCCACCACATGCCCGGCTACGACACGGCGACGAAGGAGATCACCCGCCGCTTCGCCACGCTCGGGTACGACGCCGTGTGCCCGAACCTCTACTCCCGCGAGGCGCCGGGCGCCGACCCCGACGACGCCGCGGCCACGGCCCGCGCGCTCGGTGGCGTCCCTGACGACCCGCTCGTCGGCGACGTCGGTGGCGCGGCCGACTACCTGCGCTCGCTGGACTCCTCCAACGGCAAGGTCGGCGTGATCGGCTACTGCAGCGGGGGACGCCAGGCGTTCCTCGCGGGCGTCAGCCTGCCCGTCGACGCGGCGGTCGACTGCTACGGCGCGTTCGTCGTCGGGACGCCACCCGAGGGGCACCCGCTGCAGGTGCGTCCCCTCGTCGACCGCGCGCCCGACCTGCGCTGCCCGCTGCTCGGGCTCTTCGGCGCCGACGACCAGTACCCCTCGCCCGCGCAGGTCGAGGAGCTCGACGCCGCACTGCGCGACGCCGGCAAGGAGCACGAGTTCCACACCTTCGAGGGAGCAGGTCACGGCTTCTTCGCCGTCGACCGTCCCGGGTACCGGCCTGCGGCGGCGAGCGAGGGCTGGTCGCTCATCGGCGACTTCTTCGGCCGCCACCTGTCCTGAGAGCGTCCAGAGAGGCCCTGCCATGTGCACGTACGCCACCGAGTCCATCACCGTCGAGGGCAGCGGCAAGGGCGCCGCGGGCTGGTTCCCGGTGCGCACCGCGTCGGTCTACTTCGACCACCCGGTGCACGCCCAGCACGAGCACACGCTCAACATCGACTTCCTCGCGCCCGAACGCGGGCCGGGCGCGCGAGTCGCCGTCGAGCTGACGGCCGAGTCGGCGCGGGCGCTTGCCGCCGCCATCGGCGCGGCACTCGCGAGCGTCCCGCCCGAGCTCACCGCCTGACCCCTCCCGCCACTCCCTCTCCACCACTC